>JBNJFZ010000364.1:0-2503 GCA_051747295.1 Myxococcota bacterium | reverse complement strand
CGATACAGCGAGCCGAAGGCGATACAGCGAGCCGAAGGCGATACAGCGAGCGAAGCGATACAGCTATTCAACAATACGTGACTTGAGACCTTCGGCGGTGCGAAGCACTTCCTGCTCATCCGGAGCGACGTCGTCATCGCCAAACATCTGAACTTTCTCGCGGATATCGCGAGCTTTCGAGAGGGTCCGCAGCGCGTCGCTGCGGGCCCTTTGTTGTGCGTCGTCGAGGTCCGCGTCAGACGTCGAACGGAACGGGTCGAACCGGCCGTCCTCGTCGATGAAGAGTTCGGTGTCGACGTCGCCCAGGTGCATGGTCTCGATGATGGTGGCGATACCGTCGGCGCACTCGGCCAGCGGCAACCACAGGAGCGTCGTGATCTGAGTCGAGATGGTGGAGGCCAGGGCGGTACCGAACGTATCGATGACGTCGCCGATGGATACACCCATTGCGATCTCGACCTCGGTCGCCGTTCCCGCCGAGAGCGCCGGTAGCTCCGCGATTACGAGCAGCTTACCGTGCTCTTCGGAGAGCGCCTGCGCCCAGCTCATCGCCAGGCGGTAGGCGGCGAATTCGCGACCCTGAGCCGCCTGAATGCGGTAGCCCGGCCAGTCTGGCGCCTCGCGTTTCTTCGCGCCTACCCAGATGACCGCGTCGGCATCGGTCGCATTGCGGGTGCGCTGGGCTATCTCGTGCAGCGCGCCGGTACCCGGTTGGTTGTCCAACAGCAGGTTCAACCCACCACGCGCCATCGGCGCGACGCGATCGATGCCATCGAGCCCGAGCTCGAGCGCGGGGCGCTCCGACGACATCTCGGTGAACCCGGGCGAGCGAAGCTCGAACGGCACGCCGGTCTCGCCCTCGGTGGAGAGCGAGACGCGATCCAGCTCGAGCGTCCCTCGCTGGGGCGCCGGGAACGCCGACCGCGTCTGCGTGGTCTCCACCGCGCACCCCTCGGCCAGCCAGGCCGGATCGTCGAAGATCAGCGCGCGCACCACGCGGCCGCCCGTGTGCGCGGTCACCGCTGCGTAGACGTGCTCCTCGCCGTCCGGCGATGAGATCCGTAATAGATGCCCGACCGCCGGAATATCATCTCCGACAAAGACCTCGAGCCAATCGCCCGAGACTTTGGCGACCTGCGGTTCTCTGTCTTTGTAGTCGTCGATGTCCATAGGTACTGCTCCTGATATGCCGGGGGAACGTGCGGTGGATTGTTATCACCATGCGGCTCCGCGTCCAGCGACCGACGTGAGTGTTTCGTCACGCGGTCACCCGTGGCCGCATGCTCCACGGGGACGGGCGGTTCCGACCAGGATGCGCCCTGGAAGGACGGGTCACGCACACAACTCACGTTTTCTATAAAAAATTACAGATAACGTTGACCTGGCGTTGTCTATACGCTACGGTCGAGTTGTTCATCCGATAGAGAGGCTGGTTTGAATGAGCGAGACGACATTTCCGATGAGGAGCTCAGAGAGCGCGTGATCTTCGCGTTACTGGCTCCCGCTGCGCGGATTGCGCGGGCGTTCGGCGTGTCGCTGCAGGACATGAAGGGCTGGCTGGAGACTGCGTACTATCGGGAGACACAGCGGCCCGAAAAGCTGACGCTGAAGGACATCGGTGAATTGATGGACGTCAGTAGTAGCAAGGCATCGCTGCTCTCGCGACAGTACCGCGAGAACTTCATGTCGCCCGAGGTCGAGGCCGAGTTGCCTCGCCGCATCGAATTCATGCTGTGGGCCGAGCCGCTTAGCCTCGCGCGGCTCCAGCAGATCCTCACGGACGTCGAGCCCGAGGCGGTCGAGTCGGCCGTCGAGGAGCTCGTCGACAAGGAGCGCATCCGCGCGAATTCCGAGGGTCGGACCACGACATACGAGCTGCAGATCGAGACGTCGCGACGAGCCTGGGAGACCTGGCTTGCGCGCATCGATGGGCTCAATAACGCGCTCGACACCGTCACCGACGCGGTCTTCGCTCGATTCTTCGAGGGAGACCCCGCGGCATTCGCGCGCACGCTGACATTTCGGATGAAGCCCGAGGCACGAGCACGGCTGCGCGCCTTTTACGAGGAGCAGCTCTTTCCATTCATTCAGCAACTCGATTCAGAAGTGGAGGAAGGGGACGAGGCTCAGAGCACGAGCCTGTCGGTCTTCTGGGCGCCGCACGAGTATCTATTTTCCTGGCTTACGGGGGAGGACACATCATGAAGAGACTTTGGTACGCAATCGGAATGATCATCGCTGCAGTTGGGCTCGGTACGAGCTGCCAGTCTGCGGTGGACACGTGCGGCGAGGGCGAGGAAGTCGAGCTTTCGGAGGGCTCGGTCTGTGTCTACGACGAAGAGATCGTCATCGAGACCGGGTTTTCCTGCCCGGCCGACAAGCCGTTTATTCACGGCGGCGACGGCCACGTTGTTTGCTCCGAGGGCAAACAACTCAGACCCGACGACATCTCGCGAATCAACGAAGAACTCGGGCAGGACGAGGACTTTCGGACGCCCGAGGG
>JBNJFZ010000363.1:0-2523 GCA_051747295.1 Myxococcota bacterium | reverse complement strand
GACCAGGGCGCGGACCGAGTCCCAGCGCCGCGCCCAGGCCGAGGAAATCGCAAGCCAGCTCCGCGAGGAGCGCGACGTCTACGAGTCGCTGGCCCACGAGTACGAGGACGAAATCGCCCGGCTTCGCGCCGAGCTCGAGCAGCAACCGACCGTCGAGCGCGAGGCCGCGCAGACCGCGCAGCTCGAGCGCATGCAGAGCGCCAGCGATCTGGTCGAGCTCGACGAGGAAGACACCCGACACCACATCGACGCCCAGTTGCGCCAGCATGGCTGGCAGGCCGATTCGGCCGCGCTTCGCTGGGGTCAGGGCGCCCGTCCCGAGCCCGGCGTCGCCCGCGCCATCGCCGAGGTCCCCACTGGCAGCGGCCCCGCCGACTACGTGCTCTTCGACGGCCTCACCCCGCTCGCCGTCGTCGAGGCCAAGCGCTGGGAGCAGGACGTCGCCGGCTCGCTCGACCAGGCGCGTCGCTACGCCCGCGACTACGACATCAGTGACGAACAGGAGTCGCCCGGCGGCCCGTGGACCGGGGCGGCCGACGACTACCTCATCCCGTTCGCGTTCGCCACGAATGGCCGCACGTTCCTTCATCAGATCGAGCGTCGCAGCGGCATCTGGTTCGACGACCTGCGCCGACCCCAGAATATCGAGCGGCCGCTCGCCGGCTGGTACACGCCCGACGGGCTTCGCAACCTGCTCGACAAAGACGTCGACGCCGCGCTCGAGATGCTCCGCGAGGAGCCGATGGGCTACTTGAGCCTGCGCGACTATCAGCAAGAGGCGGTCCAGTCGATCGAAGCGGCCGTGGGCAAAGGCCGTCGCAAGGCCCTGCTCGCCATGGCCACGGGCACCGGAAAGACGCGAACCGCCCTCGGCCTCATCTTCCGCCTGGTCAAATCCGGACTCGCCAGGCGCGTGCTGTTTCTGGTCGACCGCACCTCGCTCGGCCGCCAGGCATTCGAGACCTTCCAGACCGTCAAGCTCGAGAGCCAGAACGCGTTCACCGAGATCTACGACACCAAGCCGCTGGACGACTCGCGCGTCGAAAAGGAGACGCGGCTTAGCTTCGCGACCGTCCAGAGCATGGTCCATCGCGTGCTGGATCTGGGCGAGCACGAACAGCCCCCGCCGGTCGACCAGTTCGACTTCATCGTGGTGGACGAGTGCCACCGCGGCTACAACCTCGACCAGGAAATGGACGAGGTCGAGATGCAGTTTCGCGACTTCGAGGACTACGTGTCCAAGTACCGTCGCGTGCTCGACTACTTCGACGCCACGCGCATCGGCCTGACCGCCACCCCGGCCAAGCACACCACCGAGATTTTTCACGAGCCGGTCTACACATACCGCTACAAGCGCGCGGTCATGGAGGGCAACCTCGTCGACCAGGACCCGCCGATCAGCCTCGCCACGCACCTGTCCAAGCATGGCATCCACTACGAGCCGGGCGAGCAATTGCAGCTCATGGACACGCGCACAGGCGAGATCGACTTCGCGAACACACCGGACGAGATGTCGTTCGACGTCTCGCAGTTCAACCAGGCTATCCAGGTCCCCGGCTTCAACGAGGCGATCTGTCAGGAGCTCGCCGACCGCATCGACATCAAAAAGCCCGGCAAGACGCTGGTCTTCTGCGTCAGCGAGAACCACGCGCAGGACGTCGCGCACGCGCTCCGCAAGGCATATCAAGAACAGGGCGTCGACGACCTGTCGAACCGCATCAAGGTCATTACCGGCTACACCGACGACACCGAGCAATGGCTGCGGCGCTACAAGAACGAGAAGAAGCCCGCCATCGCCATCACCGTCGACTACCTGACGACCGGCGTCGACGTCCCCGAGATCGTCAACCTGGTATTCTTGCGGCGAGTGAAGAGCCGGATTTTGTACGAGCAGATGAAGGGACGCGCGACCCGGCTGTGCCCCAAGATTCACAAGGACGCCTACCGCATCTTCGACTGCGTCGACATCTACAGCGCGCTCGAGGACGTCACCGACATGAGGCCGGTCGTCACCCGGCCGAACCTCACGTTCGAGCAACTCTACGACGAGGTGACCACGCTCGAGGACCGCGAGCACCTGTCGCGGGCCCAACGCGACCTGGTCGGCAAGCTCCAGCGCAAGTTCAAGCGGCTAAGCGATGAAGGCCGCGCCGAATTCGAGCGGATGATGGGCATGGAGCCCGAGGAATTCGTCGCGAACGTGCGCGACCGCGAGCCCGAGGAGGCCGGCGCGTGGTTGGAGGGCAAAGAGCCGGTCGTCCAGCGTATCTCCGAGCTGGCTATCGAGACCAAGGACGTCATCTACGACCCGCGCGACGACATGGTCGTGGAGGTCACACAAGTTGAGCGCGATGAGCCCGGCTACCTCGAGCAATTCGAAGAGTGGGTGACCGCGCACCTCGACAGCTACGAAGCGCTGCAGATGGTCACCCAGCGTCCCCGCGAGCTGACTCGCCAGGCGCTGCGCGACCTCGAGCAGGAGCTCAGCAAGCAGGGCTATTCGACCAAGGGCCTTCGCAACGC
>JBNJFZ010000362.1:0-2543 GCA_051747295.1 Myxococcota bacterium | reverse complement strand
AAGCCGCTGGTGAGCCGATGTGTATACTCGATCATCGTCTCGGTCGACGGGCTGGGCGGGATGAACTCGCCGTGACAGGTCGGCCAGTGGTCGCCGCAACCGGCTCCCGAAAACGAGATACGCACGAGTGCTCCAAAGAGGATCACGAGGAGCAGGTAGAACAGAAAGCCCCAGGCAAATGAGGCGAACTTGTTGTCGGTGGTTGCGTCGGTGTCGGCCATGGCGAGCTCGTCGTACATCGGTCAGCCGGTACGGGATTCCGGCACACGTTCCCACCGACAAACCCGGCGCGCAAGGTGATTGTTCCCTCGTCGTGGGCATGTGTCCGTGGACGGCAGCGATCTCGACGCGATCAGCATCCACGCACGTTGACCCAGCGCGACTAAGCCCTCAAATTAGAAGCATCCTGTTTCTACGGAGAAACGATGAATCGACTAGATGGACTCGAAGTCTTTGTCGGCGTGGTCGACAACGAGGGATTCACTGCCGCTGCGCGTGAGCTGGATGTCTCGAAGTCGTTCGTCAGCAAGCAGATAAGCCGCCTGGAGGACCGGCTGGGCGTCCGACTGCTCAACCGAACGACTCGTCAGGTGACGCCGACGGCGGCCGGGGAGGCGTTCTACGACCGCTGTGCGCAGATCCTGGAGGATCTCGAGGCGGCGGAGCGGGCGGTGACCCAGCTGCAGACCTCGCCGCGAGGTACGTTGCGGGTATCGCTGCCGATGTCGTTCGGCCTCAACTACGTCGCACCGGTCATCGGTGGCTTCCTGGAGCAGTTTCCGGAGCTCGAGATCGACCTCGACTTCTCTGATCGCCAGGTCGATATCGTCGATGAGGGCTACGACATGGTGATCCGAATCGGCAACCTCAAGGACTCGAGCCTTATCGCGCGAAAGCTCGCGCCGACGGAGCGATTCGTCTGCGCGAGTTCGTCTTATCTGAAAGAGCACGGCGTGCCGAAGCATCCGCAAGACCTCAAGAACCACGAGTGTTTGCTCTACAGCTATAAGTCACACGGGCCGAGCTGGCGCTTTGAGGGGCCTGATGGTGAGATTCTGGTGCGCGTCGACGGTCGGATTCGGTCGAATAACGGTAACGCGCTGGTGCACGCCGCGGTCGCCGGCCTGGGTCTGACGCTGTCCCCCGATTTCATCTCGGCGGATGCGATTCGAAGCGGAGAACTCGAACCGGTGCTCACGGACTGGACGGACAGCGGTATGGCGGTCTGGGCGCTGTATCCACACCGCCGGTATCTGTCGGCGAAGGTTCGGTTGTTCGTCGACTATCTGCGAGAGCAGTTTTCGGACCATCCGCCCTGGAAGATCGAGCTTTGATGACCGTGGTGGTCTCTTATTCGACGACATCCACGACTGCTGCGGCGAGCACGTCGTCCACGTCGATGATGTTGGTCGGGTGCGGGATGGTGTTGCAGGTGACGACACGCTCGGCGCCCGCTTCCAGGAGGCGACCCATCGCGTCCTCGGAGAAGACCGCGTGGACGCCGATGCAAATCGGAGACGGATAACCGGCGGCGCTCAGTCGCGCCACCGTCTCGATCATGGTGCTGCCGGTCGAGATGATGTCGTCAAAGACGATCGGGCGATGGTCCTGAAATCCCTCGATCCCCTCTGCGGTGAGCCGCACGTCACGGTCGCCGAGGCGTTCCTTCTCGAGGATGATGTGCGGGGCGTCAGCGAGGTCGGCCACGCGCTCGACCCACTGCTCACTTTCGTGGTCGGGTCCGACGATCACGATCTCCTCATCGAGCGCGTCCAACCACTTCGCGACAGCCGGCGCCGACTCCACGATCGTGGTGGGCATCTCGTAGATATCGTCGAGGGAGCCGTGCCGGTGGAGATGCGGGTCGACGGTCACGAGCCAGTCGAAGTGTGACGAGAGCAGCGAGGCGAAGTACTTCGACGTGACGCCTTCACCGGGGTCGAACGCTTGATCCTGGCGCATATACGGCAAGTACGGGACGACCAGGCCGACCGAATCCACCCCGTAATCCCGCAGCGTGTCGGCGAGGAACAGCAGGGGGAGGGCTTTCTCGTCGGGACGGTGGATCCCCGCAAATACGACGCATCGAGCGCCCTCGCAATCTGAAGTGACGCGCAGCCACGACTCGCCGTCGGGGAAACGGCGACTCACGAACTCGCCTTCTTCGAAGCCGTCGTAGTCACAGAGTCGAGCGGCGGCCGAGGTATCGTCGAAAGCGTCGAAAACGAGTGTTCGTGTTGCCATAGCGTCTCATCTCCCGTCCAGTCCATGCGGGCAGTACTGCGGTAAGTCCAAATCGTGGCCGTGGGAGTCGTCCGACGGCAAAAAGAGCGTGATGGTACCCTACTACATACGATGAATCGCCGAACAGTGCCAAGTCATTTGCATGCCGGCGCCCACAGATTTCGCTTGACGGTGGCCCTCTTTATGCACAGATTGGGTGGCCCCGTGAGGGAGATAATCCGGCGTAGCTCAGTTGGTAGAGCGGGTGGCTGTTAACCACTAGGTCGTTGGTTCGAGTCCAACCGCCGGAGTTTTTTTTG
>JBNJFZ010000361.1:0-2578 GCA_051747295.1 Myxococcota bacterium | reverse complement strand
ACCGATACCGATGAACGATACCGATGGCGATATCGATCATCGATACCGCGCGGAGAACATGGAGGAGAGGAGGAAAGGGGATAGTGGCGCGCAGATCCCCCGGTCTCGCTTCGCTCGGCCGGGGGCAAACATTTGACTGCTCGCCTCCTTGTCGGTTTCGTGACCGCTTTCAATCTCGATTTCGCTTTCGACCTCGATTTCGATCTCGATTCCGATCTCGATCTCAATGTCGTTCTCGGCGCTGACAGCGACATCAGGAGAAGTGATCAATCATGAGGTCATTGGTTTGTTGGCCTGGTCTGTTAGATGGCCGACCGTGATACCGCTGCACCCGGCCGAGGCAGCTTGCTGCCGAGACCGGGGTCCACAGAACCACGCAAGTCGCGGCACGGAGGCCGCGAGGCGGGCGCAGAGGCCCGCGCACCGGACGGATTGCGGCCACGCAAGACGGCTACCTACATCTCCCACATCCCCCACATCTCCCGCTCCCCCTAACCACCGCGCAGCGGTGCGACCACAGGCCGGCTCGGCGCGGCGTCCTGCTGGAAGCGGGGGACCTGCAGGTTCAGCAGGTAGCGGCCATCGTCGACCTGATCCGGCACGTAGATCATCTCGGTGATGGTCTTCGTGCTCGGGACCGCGCCATCCAGCGTATGCTCACCCTGCGGCACGCCCCAGAATTCGTGGTGGTTGGCGAGCAGGCCCTCGTCTTCCTCGCGGTCGACCGACGGCAGGTCGATCAATAGGTGCTCGACACCCAGCTCACAGATCCAGCCCATCGCCTCGCGGCTCAAAAAGCCCGGGTTCGCGCCGCTGTAGCGTTGCGTCATCTTGTCGGTGGAGTTGGGGCGCGTGCGGATGACCAGCGCCTGCCCAAAGCCCTCCTGGGGCTCGAGTTTGTCGAGCGCTTCCTGCAGGGAGGCGCGCGTGACCAGAAAATCAGACTCGAGCGCCTCCGGCTCGTAGGTATCCGCGCATTTAGGCGCGGGAACCGGCCGCACGCTCACCACCGTCGCCGGCACAAATCCCGGAATCGCGAGCTCGCCGACGGCCACGCGCTCGTCGACGATGTGTCCGACGCACTCGGTATGCGTACCGTTCCCATGCGGGTTGAGCCGGACGTTGCGGCAGTTTGCGCCCCCACCACGACGGGTATCGCCCACGAAATCACCCGCCTCGACCGCCTCGCTGGTGGCGTCCGGTAGGTAAAAAGCGTTGGGCTGCGGCCCGTCGAATGTGAGTGGAATGGCGATACTCACCGCGCCCGCCAGGTCGACCTGGTAGGCACGGCCCGCGACCGTGACCTGCATCTGCATCTCAGACATGCTCGAGCTTCCGCAGATCGAAGCCGATCGATTCGGAGTGCGACTTGCTCGCGTCGGTCTCGTAGTCGGCGCGCTCGCGGCCGGTCCACTCCAGGGCGGTGCCGCTGAGCATCCGCTCCTTGAGGGTCGGCGTCACGAAGTCCGACGACTCGATGAGGTTGCCCGGGTCGAGCTCGCCGAGCGGGAACGGATAGTCGGTGCCGAGCGCGATATTGCTCGGCCCGACGATGTCCATGATGAGCTGGAGCGCGCGCGGATCGTGGACCAACGAGTCGATGTAGATGCGGTCGACGAGGTCCTGCGGCGGCGTCGTTGTGCACGTCTGGCACAGGTCGGGCCGCACCTTGAAGCCGTGGGCGATCCGGCCGATCGTGGCCGGGAACGAGCCGCCACCGTGGGCGAACGCGAATCGGATATTCGGGTACTTCTCCATCACGCCGCCCATCATCAGCGAGCAGATGGCGCGCGAGGTCTCCGCCGGCATGCTCACCAGCCAGGGCAACCAGTATTTAGGCATATCCTCCATCCCCATCATGTCCCAGGGATGGACGAAGACCGCCGCATTCAGGTCGTCGGCGCGCTCCCAGAACGGCTGGAGCGCCTCGTTGTCGAGGTCCCAGTCGTTGATATGCGTGCCGATCTCGACGCCGGAGAGCTCCAGGTCCTCGATGCAGCGGGTCAGCTCCTCGGCGGCGCGCTCGGGTGCCTGCATCGGCACGGTGCCCAGCCCCATGTAGCGCTTCGGGTGGCGCGCGATGCAGTCGGCGATGTGGTCGTTGAGGATCTTCGACAGGTCGTGGGCGTGCTTGGGCTTAGCCCAGTAGCTGAACATCACCGGCACCGTCGACAGGACCTGGACGTCGACGCCGTGCTTGTCGCACTCCTCGACGCGCACGTCCGGGTCCCAGAGGTTCTCTTCGACCTCTCGAAAGAACTCGTCGTCGCGCATCATCTTCGCGCAGCCGCAGCCGTCGTGGTCCAGGCGGATCCAGCCACCGTAGCCGTAACGTTCGCGCAGGTTCGGCCAGTTCTCCGGGAGAATATGTGCGTGGATATCAATTTTCACGATCGTGCCGTCGTTTGAGGGTCAGCTTGTCTGCGTCGCGGAGGCGCCGCGTGCTCTAAGGCTTCTCCATATACGCGCCGCAGTCGTCACAGGTGCGCTTTTGGTCGTCTGCCCAGTAATCCTGGATGGCCTTCTTGAGCTGGCCGACGATATCCGTCAGGTAGAACCACTCTTCGTGCAGCACCTC
>JBNJFZ010000360.1:0-2598 GCA_051747295.1 Myxococcota bacterium | reverse complement strand
CGCGAAGGCCGGCGTCGACCTCGTGCCCGCGTTGCTCGACGCAGCGGCGCTCGAGCCGAACTCGACCCAGAGCCACGACGCGTTCAAGGCGCTCGACCTGATCGGCCGCCGCGCTCACTACGATGATCAAGGGACGCTTCCGAACGCCGCGCTCTACCTCGAGACGCTCGGCGAAACCGAGGCTCGCCGCACTCTGATGCGAGGCTTGCGCGTCGCCAAATATTTTCGGGTGGAGGGCTACGTCGAGCTGGTCAAGGAGACATACGCGGACTACCCCGACCCGCTGATTCGCCGCGAGGCCATCGGCGCGCTGGGCCGCTACCCCTCCGAGACGGCGAGAGGTTTAATTATCGACGCCATGAAGGACCGGTCCCCCGACGTACGTATCGCAGCAGTTGAGACGCTGGGCGAGCGCGACGACCTGGAATACGCGCTCGAGGCGCTGGAAGACTATATCGATGCGGAGCGCTGGAAAGCCGGCTTACAACAGGCGTTTCGCACGCTGGCGGCGACCGAAAACGAGACGACCAGCGACATCTTCGCCAGGCTATTGCAGGAGCGCCCCAATTCCGACGCTGCGCTCATCGCTCTGCAAGCGCTCAACCGAGAGGATCGAGGTCTCGGTGGGACCGATATCGTCCGCGCACTCGACTCGGGCATATCACGAGCGCAAACTCGCCTGGAGCTCATCGAGAACCTGGGGCTGGACGACTCCGAGGCCGGCGGCGACTGGCTCACAAGACACGCCAGGATGGCTACGGAGGCCGAAGACGACGAAAACACGGCCCGCGACATGCGTCGCACACGCCGCCACGCGATTCTGGCGCTCGGACGCCGTCGCAGCGACCAGGGGCGGATCACGCTGCTCGAGCTCGCACGCGAGACCGAGGACGACGATGTGCGCGATGTCGCCATACGCGCGCTGGCCTTCCACGCCTCGCCAGAATTGCTCGAGACCCTGAAGGAATGGCGGCGCGCCGCCGAGCCGGGTCTGCGCGGGAAGCTCGATGACACGATCGACATGATCGACCGTCGAATTTCCGTCGACGAGGCCGAAGCGGAGGTCATCGACGCGATCGAAGAATCGGACGGAGACGATCCAGACAGCGAGCCCAGAGATTGATCCCCGCGCCCGATCAGACGAACGGAGCGAACAGCAAAAAACACATCCAATTCGAATCAAACTCGCAAACCTCGCATCGTAATGTTGAACAATCCCTATCGACTTGATATGGATTAGTCGCTTCACAAGAGGCATCATCGCCAGAATCCCGCATTGGCTGGGTTCTGGGCGACGCATCCAGCAGAGCTCAAGGAGTAACTCGTGGCTTCATTCGACGAACTAATCGATAAAGTAAAATCTCAGATTCGAGAGACGGACGTCGACACGGTCCATAAGGTCTGGGAGTCCAAGAGCGGCGACGAGCCGGTCATCATCGACGTGCGAGAGCGCGACGAATTTGTCGATGGGCACATCGAGGGAGCCGATTTCATCCCTCGCGGCCTGCTCGACCTCAAGATCGAGGGCACCGTCCCCGATAAGAGCAAGCAGGTGATCCTGTACTGTCAGGGCGGGACCCGCTCGGCCCTGGCCGCAAAGTCGCTCGAGGAGATCGGCTACGAGAACGTCGAGTCGATGGCGGGCGGCTTTAGCGCGTGGAAGCAGTCCGGGTATCCGGTGCATATCGCCGAGTCGCTCTCGGACAGCCAACTCACCCGCTACAGCCGACACCTCATCATCCCGGAAATCGGCGAGAAGGGTCAGCAAAAGCTGCTCGACTCGAAGGTGCTTATGATGGGCGCTGGCGGCCTCGGCAGCCCGGCGGCCCTGTATCTGGCCGCCGCTGGCGTCGGAAAACTCGGCATAATCGACAGCGACGTGGTCGACCGCTCGAACCTGCAGCGTCAGGTCCTGCACACCGACGACCGCGTGGGCGAGCCGAAGGTCGAGTCGGCGCGACAGACCATCAACGCGCTGAACCCCGACGTCGACGTCGAGATGTTCAACGCGCGTCTGACCTCCGAGAATATCATGTCGGTCCTCGAGGGCTACGACCTCGTGGTCGACGGCGGCGACAACTTCCCGACCCGCTATCTGATCAACGACGCGTGCGTGAAGCTGGGCATCCCGAACGTCCACGGCTCGGTCTACCGATTCGAGGGCCAGGTCACGAGCTTCGTGCCCAAAGAAGGCCCGTGCTACCGCTGCCTGTACCCGGAGCCGCCGCCCCCCGAGTTCGCGCCGAGTTGCCAGGAAGCTGGCGTCCTGGGCGTGCTGCCGGGTGTCATCGGCCTACTGCAGGCCATCGAGGTCATCAAGCACCTGCTCGACATCGGTGCTCCACTGACCGGCCGCCTGCTCACCTTCGACGGCCTCCACACGGAATTCCGCGAGCTCAAGCTCCAGCGAGACCCCGACTGCCCGGTCTGCGGCGACCACATGGACCCGGAAGACATCGAGTTCATCGACTACGAGCAGTTCTGCGCGGTCGACATCTGAGTCGGGATGACTCCGATAGCGCGAAAAGCCCCCGCGGACCTGTTGGTTCGCGGGGGCTTTTTGCTTCTCGGGGGAGTAGGAGATGTAGGAGATGTGGG
>JBNJFZ010000359.1:0-2609 GCA_051747295.1 Myxococcota bacterium | reverse complement strand
GGGGACACCGCGGCCTTGGCCGCGGAGGGGGCCAAGGCCGCGGTGTCCCCCGCTGACGCGGGGGAGCGATCCCGTGTCTCCAACCGCTCCGGGTTTCCAAGGGGGGATCCGGAGCGGTTGGAAGTACGTGGCTCGTCTCCAGAACGTGATGCCAGGCAAGTCGCGGCGGCATGCGGTAAAAGGTGGTTGCCAGTCCGGGCCGTGGACCGAGCGAGGTCGAGATGATTTGTGCGAGGTTGGCGCCGTCTGAAGCAGGCGATGCCGGAGGCATCGTCGATGCAAGACGGCGCCAACCTCGTGCAAATCAGCCGACCTCGCGACGGGAACGGCCCGGACTGGCAACCACAAGAAGTACCCCCGCTGGGACTCGAACCCAGACTGGACGGATTTTAAGTCCGCTGCCTCTGCCGATTGGGCTACGGGGGCGCACGATTCGGGGCGAACGAGAACCCCGAATTCGGGCTCTCGGGTTTATCAGAACCGACCCCGGGATGAAAGGTCTTGTAATTTGGCAGTTCCAGAGAGTTAATTGGCATTACTGAAATGCTATGAATGCGTATATCGAGCCGGCGGCGTTTTGGCTCTACCCATCACTGTGCCATCGCGTGGGCACAAAGCGAGAGAACTGTGAGCAACGGAAATGATTGGAATCAGGGACCGAACGAATCCGCCAGCGGCGACGGCGGATGGGACCAGTCGAGCGGTCAGGATCAGAACTCGAATGTTCCGATGCAGCAGCCATCCCAGGCCGGTGGCGGCGCGGGGCAAGGCGGATACGGCGGTGCTCCCGGCGGTGGCGGTGCTCCTGGCGGAGGTGGTGGCGGCGGTGGCGGCGGTGGCGGAAACGACATCGGAGCCATGCTCACCGAGGGATGGGGCGGGGGCGAGTTCGACACGGACGTCCTGCTTCGCAACATCAAGATCTCGTTCAAGCGCGCTATCGGCCCGGTGTTGTACGCCTGGATCGTCATCGCGGCTGCGACCCTGATGCTCGAGCTCGCCGGGTCGTTCTTCTCGATCGTGCGCTATTACAGCGACAGCTCGGCCGTCCTGGCCGGAACGGCCACGATTCAGGGCATCCTGGGCTTCCTGGCGCTACCGGTGTCCTTCCTGATCGGGGCGCTGCAGTTCTCGCTGTACCGCCCGATGCGCCGCGAGCTCTTCGAAGGCAAAGGCGCCGGCGGTGGCATCAAGTCGATGCTCGAGTCGGCCTCGAGCGTGGCGCTTCCGGTCCTGGGTACGCAGCTCTTGGTCATGTTCATCGCCGGCATCGCGGGCTTCTGTCTCGTGCTCCCGGGCTTGTTCGCGGCGTTCATCCTCTCGATGTCCGTCTACCTCGTAGCGACGCGCGGCATCGGGCCGATCGCCGGGATGAAGTACTCCGTCACGCTGGTCAAGAAGTACTGGCAAACGGTCGCTGTCGCATTTGTCGGGGCGATCGTCGTCGGCGTGGCGGGCGGTTGCATCGTCAACGTCTTCACCTGGATCGTCGGACTCGCCAGCTCGTTCATCCGCCCATTCAATAGCCTCGTGATTCCGGTGATGACCTGGGTCATCTCCACATTTGGCATCTTCGCCTGGTTCGCCATCTGGACGGGCGTGTTCGCCACGATCGACTCCTACGAGAGCGGCGACTACGTCAAAGAGTGATCTCACGCGGGCCGACACGACACACAGACATGAAGCCAGACGACTTCCCAGAACCACTCGAGCAGGTCGAAACCTCGGATGGCTCCAAGACGCTCTACGACCCCGCTCGCGACGTGCACTACCGGTCGATTCACGGTGCACGACGCGAGTCGGACTACGTCTTTTTATCGGCCACGAAGGTCACCGAGCGCGAGTCGCCGTGGCGCATCCTCGAGCTCGGCTTTGGCGCTGCAGTCAACTTCACCGGCATCTTCGAGGCCGCTGCGGACGCAGCCGGGGTCTCGGTCGAGTACCACGCGGTCGACTACCGACCGGTGCGCCCCGAGGATCTCGACTTCCACGGAACCCGAAGCGGCGAGGTCGCCCGGCAAGCCCTCGCGCAACTGCATGCCTCCGACTCCGACACGGCCTTTGTCGAGGCGCTCGACGGGCGCCTGTCACTGACCATCCACGCCCTGCCCTGGCTCGAACTCGACCTCGGCGACTTTCGCTCGGATGCCGTCTTCTACGACCCATTCGGCCCCCGCTCGGAGCCAGACTCCTGGACGGTCGAGTGCTTCGAGGTCGCCGGGCGCCACATGGCCGACCACGCAGTGCTCGCGACCTACAGCGCAGCGACGCGCGTCAAAAAGGCGATGGCCGCCGCCGGACTCGCCGTCGCCACCTATCCGGGGCCAGGTCGCAAACGCGAGATGACGCTCGCCTCCCCCACCGCCGAATCGCTGGCACACGCTGAGCTGCTCGAACTGGATTAGCGCTGTATCGCCTTCGGCTCGCTGTATCGCTTCGCTCGCTGTATCGCATGCCTGCGGCATGCTCGCTGTATCGCTTCGCTCGCTGTATCGCATGCCTGCGGCATGCTCGCTGTATCGCTCACTTCGTTCGCTCGCACGGAGGGGCGGAGGCGTGGAGCATGGAGGGCGCGTTCACGATGCGAGGCTTGCGCAGCAAGCCGATAC
>JBNJFZ010000358.1:0-2639 GCA_051747295.1 Myxococcota bacterium | reverse complement strand
TCGGGACCTTCGACATGGCGGTCAGCGGCGGCGTCGATCGATGCATGGGCGCCCCGACCTACGTGAAGTTCGCCAAGATCGGCGCGCTCTCGCCCGACGGTTCGCGCCCGTTTGACGCGGAAGCGAACGGATTCGTCATGGGTGAGGGTGGCGCGATTCTCATCCTCAAGCGGCTCAACGACGCCATCCGCGACGGTGACAATATCTACGCCACGATTCGCGGAGTTGGCGGCTCGAGCGACGGACGGGGTAAGGGCATCACGGCACCAAACCCCATTGGCCAGAAACTCTCGTACCGCCGCGCTTACCAGGACGCAGGGTTTTCGCCGAAGACGGTTTCACTGTTCGAGGCCCACGGCACGTCGACGCCCGTCGGGGATCCCGCCGAGGTCAACAGCCTGAAGGCAGTCTTCCATGAAGACGACTCCGAGATGGTGGTCGACCGAATCTCGATCGGTAGCCTGAAGTCGATGATCGGACACCTCAAAGCCGGTGCCGGGGCCGCGAGCCTCGTCAAGACAGCGCTCGCTCTCAAGCACAAGGTCTTGCCTCCGACGCTCAACGTCGAGACGCCGAACCCGAAGCTCGAGATCGAGAACTCTCCCTTCAAGATCCAACATGATGTCGAACCCTGGGAACTCCCGGCAGGCGCCCCGCGCCGCGCTGGTGTGAGCGCCTTCGGCTTCGGCGGAACCAATTTTCACGTCGCTATGGAAGAATGGCAGGAAGACGGAAGCACCGCACGCATCGAAAACTCCGGCGAGCAGCGCACGTTCGCCGCTGGTAGCGGAGGGAGCGCGGGTGCTCAGGCATCCGAGCAGCCCCGCGAAGATGGTATCCTGACGTTTACCGGTGCCACCGTCGACGACGTCGCGGACACATTCGCTGATTTTGCCGCGCGCTTCGATGACGAAGGCCTCGCGGCCACGCTCGCCCATCGCCTCCCGCTCGAAAGCGCAGACCTGACGCTGCCAGAAGGCGGAGCGCGCCTGGCGATTTCCTACACCTCGCAAGAAGGCCTGGAGAAGCAGGTCCAGCGGACCACCAAGGCTTTCGACCGCGGCCGCGGATGGCGGATCCTCGCCAACCAGGGCATTTTCCTGGCCGACGAGACCATGGACGGCAAGATCGCCATGCTCTTCCCTGGCCAGGGCACCCAGTACACCGGGATGCTCGCCGAGTTGAAGCGCCGCTTTCCGGTCGTTCAGCAGACGTTTGACGAAGCTGACGACATCATGACGCCGGTCCTCGGTCGTCCGCTCTCCGACATCATCTTCCCCGAAGAGAGTGGGATGGACGAGGGAGAAGCGCGTGAATTGCTCAAGCAAACCGAGAACACCCAGCCCGCAGTCCTGACCGCCGACATCGCCCTGCTTCGCCTCCTCGAACAGTTCGGTGTGCAGCCCGATATGGTCGCCGGGCACAGCCTCGGTGAGTACGGTGCCTGCGTCGCAGCCGGTGTGATGTCGTTCCCCGACGCGCTCCGCACGGTCGCCCAACGCGGCACGCAGATGGCTCAAGCCTCGCCGCTCAACGGAGACAGCGGCCTGATGGCGAGCATCCCCGCCGACGCCGATGAGGTTCAGACGGTCCTCGACCAGATCGACGGCTATGTCGTGTGTGCCAATAAGAACTGTCCGCGTCAGACGATCATCGCCGGCCTTACGAAGCCGGTCGAAGAAGCCGTAAAAATCTTCGAGGACGACGGGCACATGATCCACATGCTCGAAGTCAGCCACGCCTTCCACAGCAAGGTCGTTGCCGAGGCGAGCGAGCCCCTGCGAGCGCACCTCGACGAGACGGAGATTCACAGCCCGGCGATCGACATCCTCACAAACGTCACTGGGGACTTCTACCCGAAGGGCTCGGACGCACCGGACCAGATTCGCGATCTCCTCGCCGAACAGGTCGCCTCGCCGGTCGAGTTCATCAGCGAAGTCGACAATATGTACGACGCCGGCGCCCGCATCTTTATCGAGTGCGGTCCGAAGCGTGCACAGACCTCTTTCGTCGACAGCATTCTGTCGGGCAAGGACGTCGTGTCGATGTACACCAACCACCCGAAAGACGGTGACGTCGGCTCCATCAACAACGCCCTCGCCCAACTGTGGGCCCGGGGCGTCTGGTCCGACGCGACCCGCTCGAAGCGGCCGGCGGCCGAAACTGCGGACACGACCGAGGCTGCGGAATCGACCCAGTCCCCTGGCGCAGCCACGACCCAATCCCCAGCACTGAGCCGCGATGACGTGCTCGACACCATGCTCGGCGTCCTCTGCGACAAGACCGGGTACGACCCCGACGAGATCGAGTTCGACTTCGAGCTTGAAGCCGACCTCGGCATCGACACCGTCAAGCAGGCCGAGATCATGGCCGACGTCCGCGAGGGCTTCGTGCTCCCTAAAGACGAGGACTTCCGCCTCGCCGATTACCCCACTCTCGATGCGATGGCCGACTACGTGCTGGCCAAGCTCGACGAGGCTGGCACGGCACCGGAAACATCCGCCGACACTGCGGCCACGACCGAGGCTGCGGAATCGACCCAGTCCCCAGTCCCCAATCCCCAGTCCCCTGGCGCAGCCAGCTCCCAGTCCCCGGACCTCGACCGTGGCGAGGTCCTCGACACCATGCTCGGCGTCCTC
>JBNJFZ010000357.1:0-2657 GCA_051747295.1 Myxococcota bacterium | reverse complement strand
CGCATACGATATCCCCGCGTCCTCGGGCATCAGCGACGCCGCTTCGGCGAACGCGCCGCGTGCCTGACTGACCTGCCCGACGCGAAACGCCAGAATCCCGAGGTTTTCGTAGCAATACAGCTTGGTCTCGGTGTCCTCAGCAACCCCGAGCAGCCGATCGAGCTTGTCGATCGCGGAACCGAAGTCACCGGCCTCGATCAGTCGCTCGACCTCCGCGCGCAGCCAGGCCTGGGCGTCGACGACGCCATGCAGGTCTGTCTTTTGGTTCGGCATGCGTGCTCCATCGGGGTCACAACGTTCTCACGCGCATAAAACAAGCGTATGGGGTGGAGTATTTCGCGCGGGGTTGAGGAACCGCAGCCCGTCTCGTTTCCAAGCCGAGTACAGGAACCGCACGCCCCTCACCGCGCTTCGCGCGGAGCTCCCCCACGGGGAGCGGTCGCTTTGCGTCGACGTACGTCTCCTGCTTCACGGTCGGAAACGCGCGCTCTCTAAACGCTGCGTGTCGAGATGAACCCGGAGCGGTTCGGCAGAGCAAAGCGACCCTTCCCCGATTCGGGGAAGTACCCGAGCGTGAGCGAGGGGGATGGGGTGTGCGGTTCCTGAACCACGCTCGAAAAACTAAACTGCTCCCAAACTTTTTACGCAACGATCCGAGGGTACCTGCCGATAACCATTATAGAGGGGGACGACGATCCTTCCGCGGCCAGATTGTGCCTTCGATGGCTTGTCGCCCCGGAAAAAGTGTGCCAAATATTCGCTCCCAATGCGGGCATCACGCCAGAGCGTGCAGATATGCTTAGCCACCTCGTCATCAAAAATTTCGCGATCATCGAGCACCTCGAGATACCGTTTCACGAGGGCTTTACGGCGCTGACCGGTGAGACCGGGGCGGGTAAGTCGATCATCATCGACGCGCTGAACCTGCTGCTGGGAGGACGCGCGTCGACCGACGTGATCCGCACGGATACCGACCAGGCCGTGGTCGAGGCGATCTTCGAGCCGAGCCCCAAAAAACTCGCCGCGATCAACGAATCGCTCGCGGAGCAGGGCATCGACGAGGGCGGCGAGTTACTCGTGCGTCGAATCGTGAGCCGCTCGGGCCGCAACAAGGTTTTCATCAACGGCTGTCTGTCGACCGTCAGCGCGCTCGACCAGGCCACGCGCGGGCTGGTCGACATCAGCGGTCAACACGAACACTACAGCCTGCTCGACGAGGACGCGCACCTGTCGCTGCTCGACGGCTTCGCCGACGTCGATGACGAGCTCGAGGAGATGTCGAACGCCTACAGCCGCGTCGCGAGCCTGCGCCGCGAGCTCAAGCGCATTCGCGAGGGAGTCCAGGAGCGCTTGAGCCGCATCGACTTCCTCGAATTCCAGCTCGACGAGCTCGAGACCGCCGAGCTTGAGCCCGGCGAAGAAGACGATCTGCGCGCGGATCTCGACACGCTCAAGCACGCCGAGAAGATCACCGAGGCCGCCCGCTCGGCCTCCTATTTGTGCTACGACGCCGATGAATCGGCGGTCGAGCGGCTCTCCGAGGCCGTCGAGGCACTCGAGCGCGTCGCCGAGTGGGCACCACAACTCGGCGACCTCGCCGAACGCCTCGAAGACGCCCGGATCTCGGCGGAAGAGGTCGCCCGCGAGGTCGCTCACTACGGCCAGGAGGTCGACGACGACCCGAATCGACTCGACGCCGTCGTCGAGCGCCTCGAGATCATCAAGCGGCTCAAGCGAAAGCACGGCGTCGCCGAGATCGAGCAGCTCATCGACAAGACCCGGGAGATGCGCGAGGAACTCCACGACCTTCAAAACGCAGAGGAGCGCGGCGAGGGGCTCCAGGAAGAGCTCGAGCAAGCGCGGGCAGAGGCCCTGGAGGTTGGACTCGCGCTGAGCCGCAAGCGCCGCGAGGCGGCCGAATTGCTGCGAAATAGCATCGAGAACGAGCTCGGGGACCTGAATATGGTCAATACGCGGCTGGTCTTCAGCTTCGAGCCCGCCACGCTCGAGGATATCGGCGTCGACTCGCTCGATGCGGCCGCCGACGACGAAGACGCGACGCGCGTGCGCCTGTCGGCCGACGGACTCGACACCGTCCGCTTGCTCATCTCACCGAACCTCGGCGAAGAGCCGCGACCGCTCGCCAAGATCGCCAGCGGCGGGGAGTTGTCGCGGATCATGCTCGCCATCAAGTCCGTACTGGTCGAGCGCGACGCCGTCGGCCTGTACATCTTCGACGAGGTCGATACCGGCATCGGCGGGCAAACCGCCGACATCGTCGGCGACAAGATCCGCCGCACGTCGCGCAGCCACCAGGTCATCTGCATCACCCACCTGCCCCAGATCTGCTCGAAGGCCGACCAGCACTACCTGGTCGAGAAGATGCTCACCGAAGGTCGCACCCAGTCGCGGATCCGCCCGCTGGACGAAGACGAGCGCGTCGAGGAGATCGCGCGGATGCTGGGCGGCACGCGGGTCACGACCAAGACCCGCGAGGCCGCGCGGGAGTTGCTCGGGTGAGTAGGTGAAGTGGGTGAATGGGTGAGTGGGTGAATGGGCTCAAGATCATATACAAGTCCGAACTGGCGATTGGGCGGGCCTCGCGACCCGCCCGAATCAAAGTCACCTGATCATCGCCCTGAGCATTAGACCGACAC
>JBNJFZ010000356.1:0-2665 GCA_051747295.1 Myxococcota bacterium | reverse complement strand
GCGCCGCCTCCAAGCTCCAGGCCTCCGAGCCTCCACGAACCGCTCGACCGCTTGACCGCTCAACCACTCCTAAAAAGGATACCGCTCTCGGTCCACAACAATCGCAGCGATACTGCGCTCCAGCCCAATCGTATCGACCTGCGGGCGGAACGTGAGCCTCTCTAGCGCCTCGAGGTGCGTATTGAGCTTGTCGGAGTCGTCGATCGCCAGGTGCGTGAGCAGCTTCTCGGCCAGCCCTCGAATCTCGTTGAACGAGTTGGTGGCCTGAAGCCGCGTCGCATCGCGCGCCAACAGCGAGCTGTCCAGTCCGTTTGCCTCGATCATCTGCAGCGTCCGCGTCACCGTCGAATCCATCGCGTACAGGTGGATGATCATGTCGGCGAGGTCGACCAGGATTTCCTGTTGTTCCTTGAGGTCGGCCATATGCTTCTGAATCGCCTGGTTCGCCGTGTAGACGACCAGCTTCTTGGCCTGCTGGGTCATAAACGTCTCGAAGCTCAGCTTCGGGTCGTCTCCCAGACCCGGGGGCGTGGGCTTTTTGGGCTCGCTGAGCGAAGCCTCGACCTGCTGGATCATCTCGAACAGGTTGAGCTGCCCCTTCATCGTGCGCTTCAAAATCATGCCGGGGATCAGCATCCGGTTGATCTCGTTGGTCCCCTCATAGATGCGGCTGATCCGCACGTCGCGGTACATACGCTCGACCTCGTACTCGGACGAATACCCGTATCCACCGTGAATCTGCACCGCTTCGTCGGCGACGTATTCGCCGACCTCCGAGCCGAAGACCTTCATGATCGAATCTTCCACCGCGAACTCCTCGATGGCCTTCATCGCCTGCTCGGGATAGTCGCCGGCATCCGCGTCGAGCGTCTCGAGCTTGCGGTCCATATAGCCCGCCACCCTGTAGGACATCGCCTCGAGCGCGTAGCACTTGGTCGCCATGCGGGCGAGCTTGCTGCGGATCGCGCCGAAATTCGAGATCGGCTGGCCGAATTGCTCGCGCTCGTTCGCGTACGACGCCGCGATGCTCAGGCCGCGCTTGGCGCCGCCGAGCGAGCCGACGCCGAGCTTGAACCGACCGATATTCAGGATGTTGAACGCGATCTTGTGGCCCTTTCCGATCTCGCCGAGCACGTTGCTCGCCGGGACACGCACGTCCTCGAGCGTGACCTGCCGGGTCGACGAGCCGTGCTGGCCCATCTTGTGCTCTTCGGCCCCGGTGCTCACGCCGTCTCGGTCGGCCTCGACCAGAAACGCCGTGAATTTGTCGCCGTCGACTTGCCCGAACACGGTATAGAGGTCGGCAAACCCGGCGTTCGTGATCCACATCTTCGTGCCGTTGAGGATGTAGTGCTCGCCGTCCTCGGTCAGCTCGGCCCTGGTCTTGGCCGCCAGCGCATCCGATCCACTCCCCGGCTCGGTCAACGCGTACGCCGCAAACGCTTCGCCGCTGCCGAGCTTCGGGAGCCATTCCTGCTTTTGCTCCTCGGTCCCGAAATACAGCGTCGGCAACATCCCGATCGTCGTCTGAGCGCCGTAGGTCGCCGCAAACCCCGCGTATTTGGACACGCGCTCGCTGACGATCATGCTCGTGGTCTTGTCGACCTGCAGCCCGCCGTAGGCCTCCGGGATGTCGATCATCAGAAGGCCGAGGCTCGCGGCCTTCTTCATGATCTCGACCATCTTGTCGAAATCCTTGTCCTCCAATTGATCGACGTAGGGAAAGACCTCCTTCTCCATGAAGTCTTCCGCCGTCTTGGCGAACATCTGCTGGTCTTCAGTAAACTTCTCCGGCGTCTGGATATCCTCGACGCCGACCTCGTTGATCAGAAACGAGCAGCCTTTCGGTCCAGATTTTTGCGGGTCCGACATATTCCTTACCTCGTGAATGACTGTTCAGTCGGTTGCAATATAACAGATGTTAAAGCTGATGGCAGGGATTCATCTGATCGGTCTGATAACGCGGATGTTTCACATCGAGAGTCGTGTTATTTTCTCGTTCCGATCGAGAATCTCCACAACCGGGTGGACCTCATGTCAGATACTCCACTGAATCGACGCGACTTCGTTCTCCGCCTGCTCATCGGCGGTGCGGCAGCATCCCAGGCCGTGGTCCTTCTATCGGCCTGCCAATCCAGCAGCGCCGCCGCCACCAGACCCGACCGCGCCAGCAAAGACGAAGTCGAGGAGGGCGCCGATCCGGTCGAGCAACAACAGGAGTCCGTCGAAGATCGGGTCGTGGACGAGGCTGAAACATCGCCAGCATCGGACGACTCGGATGCATCCAACTCCGATACGTCGACCGAGTTGGACTGCACCGACACCGAGGGCCTGTCGAAAGCCGAAATCAAAGTCCGCGAGTCACTGAAATACACCGACGAATCACCGAAGCCCGACCAATTCTGCGACAACTGCGCTCTGTGGAAGCCCGCGGACTCCGAAAACTCCTGCGGCGGCTGCCAGATCATGGCGGGCCCAATCCACCCCAAGGGCTGGTGCACCGCCTGGGCTCCGGCCTAATACAATGACCCACTCCCCCACATCTCCCACATCTCCTACTCCCCCTACCCACTCCCCCACATCTCCCACATCTCCTACTCCCCCTACCCACTCCCCCACATCTCCCACATCTCCTACTCCCCCTACCCACTCCCCCACATCTCCC
>JBNJFZ010000355.1:0-2685 GCA_051747295.1 Myxococcota bacterium | reverse complement strand
CCCATCGAGGAGCTCGAGACCGTCACTCACGACGAAATGGTGACCTTCGTCGACGAGGTACTCCGAGTGCTGCGCGAAGAGAGCCTCGCGCGGCTGACGGTCGGAGCGGCCGCCTGGAAGTGGAGGCTGCTCTGGACCGAGCGCGACCTCGATTACTACCAATTCCACATGTACGAGTGGATCAACGACTACTGGTCATACGAGCATCCCGCAGACTACTGGGGGCTCGACCGACCGATCGTGATGGGCGAGTTTTTCTTCTCGGGGATGACCGGCATCTCGTACACCGACATGGTGTCGGCCTGGTTCGACAACGGGTTTGCCGGTGCACTCGCCTGGCAATTCGAGACGGCGACGGATGCGGAGCTCGACGAGATGAAGGCGTTCGCCGACGCCCATCCCTGCAAGACGACCTATGGTGAAACAGCCGTGATGTCGCATCGACCCATCGAGGCCATCGAGACAATCCAACCCACGCACCGCCCCGGCCGACGCTGTCAGAAGACCGGATCCAAGCCCACCTGCGAGTGAGTCGTGCGCCACCCGCTGCATTACTTACTCTCGAGCACCTTGTACGAGAACGACGTCTCGACGTCTTCGTAGCGTTGGTCGCCGACTTCGACGTGCGGATACACGAAGTAGTTGAGCGCGGGCGCATCGTGGTGTTCGCCGAGCGTCAGGTCGCGCCCGACGCTGAAGCTGATCCGGTCAGCCGGCTGCGTTCCGAACAGCAGGTCTCGCTTCTCGGGGTGTTTTTTGGCCTCCGACGCGTCGATAGGCGTCCAGCCGACGTCCGGCAGATACACCTGCAACCAGCAGTGATACCCGCCGATATTGCCCTCGTCGCGGCCGGTTGGAATCGGAAAGCCGATCTCGAATCGCGACGGAATGCCCTGGTTGCGGGCGAGCGAGGTGAGCAGCGCGTGAAAGTCGGTGCAGTTTCCGTATCGCTCGCTGCACGCCCAGTACGTATCGCCGTTCCCCCACCCTTTTCCGACCTTCTTGTACTCCATCGTATCGACGACATAATCGTAGATCTTGCGCGCTTTCACGGCGGGCGAGTCACCCTCCTCGAAGCCGACGTCCCCGGAGACCTCCTGGACGAGCCTGGAGTCGACCGGGACGCGCGAGTTGGCCTGGAGAAATTTGGCGTAATCATCTTCGACGGACTCGCCGTAGACGTCTCCCGCGCGCTCCAGCACGTCTTCCTGAGCGAATGGCATACGCTCGATGCGATAGGTGGCGCGAATCGTCAGCGGCTGATCTGGCAATCCGTCGAGCGTCGCGTGCCAGTATTTATTGCCGTAAGCCGACTCCGTCTCGATGCGTCCGTCGACGGACGAGTCGAATGTGGTTTCGAGCACATTCTGGTGGGCTCCAGAAGTCGCGACCGGCAGGTAAATATCGACGTCTCCCTGAGCCTCGCCGGGCTGAATCGTGGCCTCGTAGACGAATTCGAATGTCCGAGCTTCGCCCTGATTTTCGTCACAACCAAGCGCGAACACGCATCCCACTAGAAGCGCGAAGAGGGTGTAATGTCGAAGTGTTTGCATGATTTCCCGTGTCGTCTGATATACGGTTCGGACGTCTATTCCACAGACGGCGGCGATAGTCGCCTCGTTAAGCAGGTCGCAGGACAGTCTCGATGGAGTCAAAAACGCCAGTAGTCAAAGACCTGGTGCTCGTCGGAGGGGGTCACAGCCATCTCGCCGTACTCAAGATGTTCGGCATGAACCCGATCGACGGAGTGCGCGTCACGCTGGTGTCTCGAGAGGTGCACGCCCCGTACTCGGGCATGCTCCCGGGATTTCTGGCCGGCCACTACGATTACGACGAAGCGCATATCGACCTGCGGCCGCTCTGTCAGTTCGCCGGGGCGCGACTCTTCGGCACGACTGTCACCGGTATCGACCTCCAAGACAAGCGGCTGCAGTGCGAGGGTCGGCCCGACGTCAGCTATGATGTGTTATCGATCAACGTAGGTTCGGTTCCGAGCTCGAACGTGCCCGGATCGCTCGAGCACGCCATGCCGGTGAAGCCGGTCTTTCGTTTTTTGGAGCAGTGGGAGCGCGTGGTCCAGCGGGTCGTGCACCCGGACTCGGAGTCACTTCGCGTCGCGGTCGTCGGCGGTGGCGCCGGAGGCATCGAGCTGCTGTTGTCGGTGCGCCACCGGGTGCGCAAGATGCTCGCAGAGCGCTCGCTGGACCCCGACCGTGTCGAGTTCTGCCTGGTCTCGGCCAGCGACGAGCCGCTGGAGTCCTTCAACTCGAGGACCAGTCACAAATTCGAGCGCATCCTCGCCGAGCGCGGCGTCGAGACGCACTTCGGCACGCGTGTCGAGCGGGTGACCGACGGAACGCTGCACTGTGAGGGCGACCAGCAGATCGGATTCGACGAGCTCATCTGGGTCACCACGCCGACCGCACCCGACTGGATCTCCGAGATAGGCCTGGACACGACCGACGACGGCTGGCTCGCGGTCAACGACCGCCTGCAGTCGACGTCTCACGAAGATGTCTTCGCGGCCGGTGACGTCGCCACCATCTTAGACCATCCGCGGCCCAAGTCGGGCGTATTCGCGGTGCGTGCGGGGCCGCCACTGGCCAAGAACCTTCGCCGAAAGCTCCATGGACAGCGGCTGCGCGGATTCAAGCCCCAGCGTGAATTCCTCAGCCTGATCGGCAC
>JBNJFZ010000354.1:0-2720 GCA_051747295.1 Myxococcota bacterium | reverse complement strand
CTTCCACGGCTGAGTGGTCTGAACGTAGTTGTTCAGCTCTTTGGCGAGGCCGGTGATGACCTCGAGCGCGGTGTGCGTCTCGCGTTTGTCCATCGCCTCGCGAGTGCGGTCGACGGCCAGCTCGGCAGCCGCGCGCAGCGCAATGTCGTGCTCGTTGTTGGTCTCCTCGTACTGCGGCGAGGTCCCGTCGATGAAGCCCTGCGCCATCTTTGTGACGCGGTTGACCAGGTTGCCGATATTGTCGGCGAGCTCGCTGTTGTTGCGCTCGACGAGCCGCTTGCGGTCGAAGTTGCCGTCCGAGCCGAGCGGGATCTCGCGCATCATGAAGTAGCGAAGCAGGTCCAGGTCGAATTGGTCGGCCAGGTCGAACGCGTCCAGCCAGTTGCCCTTGGACTTGCTCATCTTCTCGCCCTCGACCATCCACCAGCCGTGCGCGAAGACTTCCCTGGGGGGCTCGACGCCGGCGCTCATCAGAAATGCCGGCCAGTAGACCGCGTGGAAGCGCAGGATGTCCTTGCCGATGAGGTGGATGTCGGCGGGCCAGTACGGCCCGGTATTGCCGGCCTCGTCGAAGCCGCCGACGCCCGAGATATAGTTGGTCAGGGCGTCGACCCATACATAGAGCACGTGCTCGGGGTCGTCGGGCATCGGGATGCCCCAGTCGAAGGTCGTGCGGCTGATGGACAGGTCTTCGAGGCCGCCGTCGACGAAGCTCCGAACCTCGTTTCGGCGCGCCTTTGGCTCGACTGGCGTCGGCTCGCTGGCATACCATTCGAGCAGCGCGTCCTGGTAGTTACTCAGCCGAAAAAAGTAGCTGGGTTCCTCGACCCACTCGACCTCGGCGCCGGTCGCGATGGCCTTGCCGTCTTCGATCTCGGATTCGTCGTAGTAGGCTTCGTCGCTGGCAGCGTACCAGCCCTCGTACTTGTCCTTATAGATGTCGCCAGACGCCTTCATCTTCTCGATCATCGCGAGGACCGTCTCCTTGTGGTCCTCGTCGGTCGTGCGGATGAAGCGGTCGTGGGTGAGCTCGAGCTTGTCGAACAGGTCGCGGAACTTCGCCGAGTTCATGTCGCACAGCTCCTTCGGCGACATGCCGGCCTCCTCAGCGGCGCGTTGAATCTTGAGCCCGTGTTCGTCCGTTCCGGTCAGGAAGAAGACGTCGTCGCCGCGCTGGCGATAGTGGCGGGCGAACGCGTCCGCGACGATGGTCGTGTAGGCGTGCCCGATGTGGGGGGCGCCGTTGACGTAGTAGATCGGCGTCGTGATGTAGAAGTTCGACATGAGCAGTCCTCAATATGTTGCCTGCGCCTCGGGCCGTTGGAGTCGGCCAAATTCGAGAGGCTATCGCGAGCCGACAAACAAACAAATGGGCGGCGATTTGGCAAGGACGGTCGCGACCGGGGCTCAGGGCAGTCGCACAGTTTTTGGGTCGCGCTGCCCTGGGCACGGCTCGCTTTGTTTGCGGGGCGACAAGGGCGCCCCGGCGACGTGGAAACGTCGCGCCCGAAGCCGAGATGTTGCGCGTGGATTCTCGTGCGCGAGCCTTCTAGCTCGCCCCGCGGCTCTCCAGCCGTAGCCCGCGTGCGACCTGGAGCAACTCACGTTGCGATGATCTTGGGATTGGACCTCAAGAGCCAAATTGCACGCCGATGGAGGTCTGCCAGATGGGTCTCGGCTTGGGCGTGGTCATCGGGAGCAAAATGTCGGCCGTTGGGACGATGGAAAATGTGTCGGTGACGTATAGCTCGATCAGCGCGACGCAACCGAGCGCAAATCCGGTGATGTCCTCGGCGGGCGCGTCCGAAGATCCCGCGAGGAAACCCGACTTGGCGCCGACGGTAAACGTCGCCCAATCCGCCGATTTTGTGTCGAACAACAGATTGAGCAGCGCGAGGCCCACGACTCCACCAGAGGACTCTTCCTCGGCCCCGAGGCTGATACCGGAGTTGCCGATTGGGCGGCTGCCGATGCTGAAGTACGGGTCGACAGAAAAGGCGAAACGATCGTTGTTGACGAGCGCCATGTTGATATCGAACGCAAAGGAGGGCCGCTGGACGCCCGATTTGATTCCAAAGTCGACGTCATCGACGATCCCGTAGCGGGCCATGAGTTCGACGTCGAGCCCGATCGCCGGTTCGTCGTTTTGGTCGGTCGCACCGACGACCGTAGGCGCCACGGTCACCGCGACCTCACCTTTTTCCACGGGGGTCGCGGTGTGCAGGGTCGAGAGCGAATAGCAACCGGAGGTCAGCATTAGCGCGATCGCGATCAAGGCGTATCTAAACAAGTGACTCCTGTGAAGAAACCCGGACCGAGTCAGGCCGAGATGATGTTTGCGAGATCGAAGTCGTCTGAAGCAGGCGTAGCCGCTGGAGTTTTGATCTGTTGAACGCCGGAGGCGCTTCGGTCGGGGGCATGGTGTCAGACGGACCCCCCGGTCTGCGTCCGCTTCGCGTGCTCCGGCCGGGGGCAAACGTTCACAGCTGCTGCGGTGATTTAGTCAAAACTCCACAGGCTACGTCGATGCAAAAGTCGTGAAAACCAGCTGCGCTGACGACAAAGAGGGTTTCTTCCCAGGAGTCAACAAGTTGGTCCCCCACGGGCATGAAGCATCAATGGTTGATTCGTGTGTAAAAAGTCTCCCGTCGCCATCGTCGGCTGATTTTCCCGCTATCTTCGCCGTCAATACTCGACGATGCCGTTGGCATCGCCTGCGT
>JBNJFZ010000353.1:0-2727 GCA_051747295.1 Myxococcota bacterium | reverse complement strand
GCGCTTCGCGACTTCGGGGTCGCGGCGACTCTGATCAACTCGTCGATCGGGTTTCAGGAGCAGCAGGCGCGCATGCTCGAGATGGCGCAGGGTCAGTATCGCATCGTGTACGTGGCGCCCGAACGCTTCAAGAACGACAACTTCCTCAACGCCGTCCGCGACACCGACGTCGACCTGCTCGCCGTCGACGAGGCGCATTGTATCAGCCAGTGGGGACACGATTTTCGGCCGGATTATCTGAAGTTGGGCGACGTGCGCGAGATGCTCGGCGAGCCCCCGACGATCGCGTTGACGGCGACGGCGACGAACCTCGTGCAGCGAGATATCCTCGAGAACCTTGGCCTGCCTGGCGCGGAGGTCGTGGTCTCGGGCTTCGAGCGGCCGAATTTGTATTACGAGGTCTATGTGGCGGGCGGCGACGAGGACAAGCTCTCGCGCGTCGAGAAGGTCGTCGAGCACTGGCGCGGAGAGTCGGTGGTGGTCTACTGCGCGACGCGTCGGCAGGTCGACGAGGTCACGAGCGGGCTCCAGCGCGGCGGCGTGGTCGTCAGCACCTACCACGGTGGCCTGTCCGATCGGCAGCGCGCCCGAGTGCAGGAGGCGTTCATGCACGGGGACGTACCGGTGCTCGTGGCGACGAACGCGTTCGGCATGGGCGTCGACAAGCCCGACGTACGGGCCATCGTCCACTACAACATCCCGGGCAGCCTCGAGGCGTACTATCAGGAGGCGGGCCGCGCCGGCCGCGACGGCGAGCCCGCTGACTGCATCGTGCTGTACAACCGGCGCGACCGAGGGATCCACGACTTCTTCATCGAGAACTCGTTTCCCGAGAAGGAGGTCGTCGAGCGGGTCTGGATGTTCCTCTACAAAAAGGGCGTGGATACGCACCAACTCGGGGCCGAGGAGATCGCCGACAAGATCAGTCGCAGCGGCCGCGGCGGGAACGTGCACAACTGGGCGGTGGAGACGTCGCTCAGGCTCCTGAAGGAGGGCGGCCACATCGATTTCGGCGTGCGCGACGGTTACCCGTGGGTCGCCGTGCTCGATCGCGCTCGACTACGCGATCTCCGGGTCAACTGGGACCGACTCAAGGAACAGCGCGACCTGGGGCTGCGCCAGCTCTCGGACGTCGAGACCTACGCGACGGGTCAGGGGTGTCGACAGACGTATCTGCTCAATTATTTCAACAGCTCACCCAGCTACGATGATGGCTGCGGCCACTGCGACAATTGCGTCGGGCAGCCCGACTACGCCGCACATGCGGGGCGGACGATCGTGAGCCTCGAGACGGACGACTCGGCAGAAACAGTGGTCAGGAAGGTCTTGAGCGGAGTCGCGCGCGCGAAGGGTCGGGCCGATGCGCTCACCCTCGCCGCGATGCTACGCGGCTCGACCGCGACCGATATCACGCGTGGTCGGCTCGATTCACTTTCCACCCACGGGATCCTTGATTACTTTAACCAGCAAGACCTCAAAGAACTGGTCGATCGCTGCATCGGCGCCGAGTTGGTGGCCGAGCGGCAGTCGTCTCTGGTGCTCACCGACGCGGGCGTGTCGGTGATGAAGGGCGACGAGAGTGTGCCCGTCGATATCATGCGTTCCCTCGAACGACAGCTCATCGATGACTGAAAGTCGTGCTCAAGTCGAAGAAGCAATCCTGGCCACATTCGAGACGAGTCACTACGCGGACGCCTCTGTTGTCGTCGCGGTCCCAGACGCGACCCGAGACGTCGACTTTGGGCTGATCCTCCCGCCTCTTTTCGAGCAACTCCAGCGGGTTGGCGCAGAGGTTCGGGTATGGGTTGCGCTCGGTCTGCATCGACCGATGTCCGAGGAAGAACTTCGGCCGCTCGCGGCGGTTTGCGACCGATACGACGTGCCGATACGACAGCACGATCCCAGCGCAGACGATATCTTGACGCTCTCGGACGACGTCTCCGAGGAGCTCGAGGGCTGGCCGCGCCTACCCGCCTGTTATCCGGCGAGCCTCGCCGAGGCCGACCGGCTCATCTGCGTGGGTAGCGTGGAGCCCCACCAATACGCCGGGTTCTCCGGTGGCATCAAGACCGTGTCCATCGGCTGTGCGGGCAAGGAGACGATCGACGCCATGCACGGGCTGGAGTTTCTGCGAATGAAGGGCACGACCGTGGGCCGCGTGCAGGACAACTCATTCCAGGCCGCGCTCTGGAAGCTGGCGGCTGCACTCCCACCGGCCGACGCACTGATGTTCGTGCCATCGGATTTCGCGCCCTGGCACGACGTGTATTTTGGGCGGGCGTCGGTCTGTTTTGCCACCTGCCGAGACATCGCGGAGCAGGTCTTCTTTCGGCTCTATCGAGAGCCCCAGGATTGGCTGCACCTGCCGGTCACCGGTGCGAAGTCGGTCAATTTCTACCAGGCATCGCGTGCGGCGACGTATGCTGCACTGGTGCATGAGCCAGCGATTCGAGAGGGCGGGCTGCTCGTCCTGGAGGCCGAGTGTTCCGAGGGCGTCGGGCGCGGCACCGGCGAGCGTGCGTGTGCCGCCGCGATGGAGCGTGGTGTCGACGAGTTGATGGCCGAGCTCCATGGTGACGTCCCAGGAGCATCGACCGGCGGCCAGCAGCGGGCATTCGTACTCGCGCGGGCGCTCCAACACTGCGATATCTGTCTGGTCGGTGCGCCCGAGATGGCCGCGGTGGCCGCGATGGGCATTCGGCAATTCGAGTCGGTCGAGGCCGCGCT
>JBNJFZ010000352.1:0-2730 GCA_051747295.1 Myxococcota bacterium | reverse complement strand
AAGGCGCCAGCGCAGCCTCGGTCAAAACAAATCAGCCGCTTTGTGGTCGCCACACCGGCGACCGCAAGCCCCGTGCCAGTGCAGGTGCCGGATTATGGATAGCAACTCGACTTGACGACACCAATCCCCTCCTATAGGGTCTGGCGTCCTTCACGGGCCCCCGTGCGTCGCATACGTCGCCGTTCGGTGAGCGCTGGTGAAAAGACTGGTGAAAAGAATTGAAGGACCGCACGCCCGTCGTGCGGTTGAATGCTGATTCGTTTGCAGGAGCAAGACAATGCACGCAGTGATTAAGACTGGCGGCAAGCAGTACCGAGTCCAGCCGGGTGACGAGTTCAATATCGAAAAGCTCGCCGACCTCGAACAGGGCGGCGAGGTCACATTCGACCGCGTACTCGCTGTTGGAGAAGGCGAAGAGCTCCAGATCGGAAAGCCGTTTGTCGACGGCGCGTCGGTCACGGCAAAAGTGCTCGTCGCTGAAGGCAAAGGCCGCAAAAAAATCATCTTCAAAAAGAAGCGTCGCAAGGGCTATCGCCGCAAGCGCGGACATCGTCAGCCTTTCACACGCGTTCGCATCACCGAGGTCGACGCGGGTTGAACCCTGCGCATCGCTGACTCCGATGCAGCGCCTCTTCGCCACACGATATTCGGAAAAACGGCGACTGTTCCAGCGGCATCAGCCGCAAGGGCCGTCGCCCGCCGAGGGAGAAAATCCAGAAATGGCACATAAAAAAGGACAAGGTAGTACTCGTAACGGCCGCGACTCGAACCCGCAGTACCGCGGCGTCAAAGCCTACGGCGGAGAGTTCGTGCGCGCCGGCTCGATCATCGTGCGCCAGCTCGGCACCAAGTTCCACCCCGGCCGCAACGTCGGCCTGGGCAAGGATTACACGATCTTCGCCAAAGAAGATGGCTTCGTCGAGTTCCGCAACGTCGCTGGCGGCCGCAAGATGATCTCGATCGTGCCCGTCGAAGAGCGCATCGAGCAAGAAGCCGCCGAATAAGGTCGGCTCGCCGACATCTAGATCAGACGTCACCCCTGCCCCTCGCTCGACGAGGATCCAGGGGTTTCGTCGTTTGAGCCCGGCGACTTTTCGCCGCCCACCCACACGAGCCACATCATGTTCGTCGACGAAGCAAAAATCGAGGTCATCGCCGGTCGCGGCGGCGATGGAATGACGTCGTTTCGACGGGAGAAGTACATCCCGCGCGGCGGACCCAACGGCGGCAACGGCGGCGACGGCGGCGATGTCATCTTCCTCGCCACGACCAATCAAAATACCCTGACCAAATACCGCCACCAGAAGCGCGTGAAGGCGGAGAGCGGGAAACCCGGCCAGTCCCAGGACAAGACCGGCGCCGACGGTGAGGACGAGATCATCGAGGTCCCCGTCGGCACGCTCGTCTACGACGAAGACGCCGGCCAGCTCATCGCCGACATGGTCGAGGAAGGCCAGCGCGTGGTCGTCGCCGAAGGCGGCCGCGGCGGGCTCGGCAACACCCACTTCAAGAGCTCGACCAATCGCGCCCCTCGAAAGTCGACGCCCGGCAAGCCCGGCGAGAGCCGAATGCTGCGGCTCGAGCTCAAGCTCATCGCCGACGCGGGACTCGTGGGCTATCCATCAGTCGGCAAATCGACCTTGATCTCCACGGTCTCCAACGCCCGCCCCAAGGTCGCGGCTTACCCCTTCACCACGATCACCCCGAACCTCGGCGTCGTCGAGTACGGCTCCCACGGCGAGTCCGACTATGTCATCGCCGACATCCCCGGGCTGATCGAAGGAGCGAGCGACGGACAGGGCCTCGGACACCAGTTTCTGCGCCACGTCGAGCGGACCAACCTGCTGATTCACGTGCTCGAGGTGCTCACCGACGAAGAGGCCGAGGCCACCGGTCGCTCCCCCATCAAGGACTTCGAGGTCCTGCGCGAAGAACTCCGGGCATTCGAGGCGTCCCTGCTCGACCGCCCGCAGATGGTCGTGCTCAACAAGATCGACCTGCCGTACGTGGCGTCCGAGGTCGATCGACTCCGTACGTATTTCGAAGAGGAAGAGGGGCTGCGCTTTCTGGCGATCTCGGCAGCAACTGGAGAGAATATCGAGGAGTTCAAGGGCGCGGTGGCCGAGGCGCTCCAGAAAGACTCCACCGACGACCGCGAGTGGTGGGAGAAGTCCTGACGCGACGTCAGGACGCCTCGTCGCGTTCTTCGTCGCGCTCCGCGGTCTCGCTCGCCTGGCGCGCCTTGTCACGCAGGGCCTTGCGACGCCGCTTTCGCTTTCGCTGGCGCTGCATGTCCGCCTCCGCAGAGCGCCGCCCGACAAAATAGCCCGCGAGGGCACCGACCGCCAGGATCATGACGATATAGAAGATATGTGCGGTGGAGATCTCCATCGCGTTCAAACCTCGTCGTCGATCTCGCCGAGCACGCTGTCCATCCGGCGCTCCAACGTCTCGAGTTCTTCCGCCAGCGCCGACTGACGCTTCGCGGTAAACCCGACAAAGCCCAGCGTCATCAACCACAGCAAGATATAGGACATCACGGCCAGCGTCCCGCCGGGGATCGTGCGCTCCTGACTGGCCTTCGACTCCGCTGGCGCGGTTTCAGCAACCGCCACGGGCTCGTCAGCGGCCTCGGCGCCTTCCTGCTCTTCGACCTGTTGGTCGTCGGGCGAGGGGTCGGCGCCGCCCGCCTGAGCGAGCGCCGTCGTCGCGGAAAATGCGACCACACAG
>JBNJFZ010000351.1:0-2792 GCA_051747295.1 Myxococcota bacterium | reverse complement strand
AGCTCGAAACACGCCGGACACGCCCACAAAAACTGCGGCAAGCCCTCGGCCAGGCGCCGACCCCAGCTCCCCTCGGGCGCGAAGACGTTGCCGGGGTCGATGCGCATCGCTTCGGTGATCTCGGCGGTGATCTCGTCTGCGCTCATGTCGTCCGGAAAGGTTCGCGGCGCCGAGTAGCGGACGTGCACCGGGACCCGACGGGCATGGGGTGCCCACCGCGGACGGCGAAGGTGCCCGGTCGTCACGCGTCCGATGACGACGCGCGCGTCGAGTCGCTTGACCAATCGCCCCAGACCCGGCCGCAAGTCGGCCAGGCGCCCGTCCCAGGTCCGCGTACCCTCCGGAAACAACACGATGGACCGCCCATCGTGATACAGCCCCTCGAGCGTCGCATTCGACTTCGGATCGTGGGTGTGCTTGATCTTCGGGAACGCCCCCAGCGAGCGGATGAGCGCACCGAGGGCCTTGAAGCGAAAGAGTTGCTGGCTGGCCATGTAGTGCATGGGTCGCCACCCGCCCCACGCCACCCAGATCGGGTCGAGCGTGGACGTATGGTTACACAACAGGAGCACCGGACCGTCCTGTGGGAACGGTTCTTCGTACTCGTATTCGAGTTGCCAGAGAAATTTGGCCCCGAACCAGCAGAGCACCCATCCCGCCCGGTGGGCTAACCAGTGAAAAGCGTACTTAGGTTTCAAGACAGGGTTGGATTCAGTGGGGAAGAGTGCGGCGATTTTTCAAACGATCAAAGCGTCTCGGTAGCATACGCCGCTACCACCCATGGTTTCAACACAGTTACGGAAAATTATAACCGAGCGGTCAAATGCGCCCCGAGATCCTCGCGGCTGCCTCCCCACGGCGACCAGAGGCGGGTGGCGTCACTCTGGATACAGGTAGTCGTACATCTTGCCCAGCGCGCGGGTCTTCACATAATCGATGAGCCAGAGCCCGGCGAGCGTCTCGAAGACGTGGTCTTGGCGGGCGGCGACGATATTCTCGGCGGCGCGGCTGTCCAGGCTCACCGCATCGTCCAGCTCCTCGAGCGACGCGGTATTCGCCAGCTCCAGAATTCGGTGCGCGACCGGCAGGCAACTCGCCAGCGGCCTCCCCTCTTCGTCGACTTCGTCCGGGCAGCGACCGCTCACGTACAGGTAGTCGTAGAGCTTTCGGACGCCGAAGCGCTCCAGATAGGTGACTTCGCGCAGCTCGGGCAGCGACTGGAACGGGTCCGACTCGCGTCGCTCCACGATCTGGTCGACGGCGCGCACGTCGAGCCCGACCCAGTCATCGAGAATCTCATACGATGCAGTGTTCGCGAGCTCGACGAGCTGATGCTCCACCGGCGCGCAGTCCTCGCGCACGAGACCCTCGGCGTCGAGCTCCTCCTCACAGCGCCCCATCGGGTAGCGCTCGTAGTCGGGATAGAAGAATTTGGCGCCCTCGTGGTCGCGGTCGGTCAGCTCCAGCGACCAATCGCCCTCCCCGTTGCACTGCGGATAGTGCATGACCGAGTTCGCGTCGTACTCGGTCACCGGGCGGTAGTTTTCGTCCTCGTAGCACCACCGCGACCCGGCTTCTGGCCGGGTGTGCTCGTGGCGAAAGCCCAGAACGTGCCCCAACTCGTGGCGCATGATGCCGGCGAGTGTGAGGTTGCGCCCGATTTCGCTGTCGCGTTGGCTGCTGCGGTCGAACGCCGGCATATTCACGCGAACCTGACGGGTGTCGCCCTCTGCATCCGGGAAGAACGCGCGTGCGAAATAGGTCGCGAACTCCGGCGCCACGGTGATCGGAAACAGGATATCGGGGTTATTGGTGTCGCAGTCCGAGTCGGCTTGCGGCACGTAGCGAAACTTGACGTAGGCGTATTGCTCCCATGTCGCGGTCGCCTGGCCCATGGCACTGACGACCTCGGTCTGGCGGTCGCCGAAGCCGTCCGAGACACAGTAGGTCAGGTCGAAGCGCTGGGCGCGCGGCCACCGAAGGTCGACGCCCTCTTGCTGCGCGACGCTCAGCGACGTCGCCGCGCCCTCGATGCGCTCCTCGTAGTAGTCGCGCAGCGCCTCCTCGCCGCCCTCAATCGGGATGTCCCCTTCGACGATGCACACGTCGGTGTCCGGTTCGCAGTAGACGTGCTCGCGGAACTCCTCGAACGTCATCGATTCGACGGTCGACCAGTCGTCGGCCTTGCCGCCGCCGGTGCCATCGTCGCCGTTGTTGCCGCCGAGCGCCCCGCCCTCGCCGCAGGCTGTGGCGAGCGTGAGGAGTGCGAGTAGCAGGAGTAGTCTGGATGCGTGCTTCATACATGTGTCAGATCAGTGGGGTCGCTATCCGCGCGCAGCGTAGCACATCCGGACGGTGCGCGCGTAGTTCGGGAACAGCGGGCCCCGTCGGGGCATGTGGCGCACGGTGTTCAGAAACCGCACGCCCCTTCGACCTCGCTCTCGCTCGGTCACTTCCCCGAATCGAGGAAGGGTCGCTTTGCTCTGCCGCACCGCTTCTGTTTCACGTCGATACGCCGCTCTACAACCCGCGATGACCCCACACGCAAAGCAGACACTGTGCGTCCACGCTAAGCGACCGCTCCCCCGTGGGGGAGCTCCGCGCCTGGGCGCGGTGAGGGGGCACCGGTCCCTGTATCACGTTCATCGTCGGTCCCTCGCGGAATGGAGGCACCGGACCTGTACACCGTTCGCCGTCGAACTTCCAACCCGCTGACCCTCCAGACGTCTGGCCGTCTGAAGGTCTGACCCTCTAAACGTCTCCTGCCTCGCGATGCATCCGATTCACCTCGT
>JBNJFZ010000350.1:0-2807 GCA_051747295.1 Myxococcota bacterium | reverse complement strand
CGCCAACTTCGGATTTATGTCCTCGAGTCGAACCATCTCATCGCTCCATATCCGCTCATTGAACTGCCACTCGTTCTGCCGCACACGGAATATCATCTCAGCGCGTATAGCTCCACACATTCGGGCGCCATCCGGCGTGATGCGTCGCTCCGCGGCGAATCGCCTGACCACGCCTTCTCACAGACCCCAATGACTGTTAATAAGGCCAGTGAACCTCCTCCAACTCGAGCACGCACGATGGGAAAAGACGTCGGTCGATGAGGACGAGGAGTCAGAACGTGTGAAGGGTAAGTTGCAGAGCGGACGAGCCTACTTCCTCCTCCGGCGTGCGCAAGACGCGCCCGTCGTGGACGGTGAAGATTGGGATCTCGCACTGCGCATCGCCTGGCTGCTGGACGAGCGACTGGAAGCCACCCGAACCTGGCTGGACTCCTGGAAGGAGCAGTGACCATGAACAACCTCGGGAAACTCACGCCGGCCGAGCATCCCGATTGCGACGGTCCATCCGACGATGATGCCTTTCGCCGCCGACTCTCGACGATAATTGCACGCTTCCGGCTTTACCTCATCGCCACCACCTTGGCCTTAGCCGCCACTTTGGCCGGGGGATGCAAGACTCCCGCAGCTGGTGGACAGCAGGACGTATTTACGTGGAGAGATGCGCTCTCCAGCAGCCGTGAAGATGCGCAGAACACCCTCGGCGAGTTCGAGCAGTGCCAGGAGACCTCGCCGTACTGGATACGCGGGCGACGCGGGGACTGGCCCGGGACAAACACCTGGACGCGTTGCTCGGTCGCCGACAACGCCAGGCAGCACCACGAGGAGTACAGAGTCCGTGCGATCACGTATCTGAACGAGCGACCCATCATCGTGCGTCTCGAACCGCACTCGAAGACGAACGTCTCCCGCGAATTACTCGACGACTGGGGACTGCCCAGGCTGCCCTTCGAGCACCAATTGCGGCCGAATGACGCGAAGACCCTTCAAGCCCACTTGCGGTATCTCGTCCTCGATCCCGCCGATGCCGGTGCCATCCGCGGGATCGATATCTACCCGAGCATCGACCGAGAGTCGCCGGACGGCGGGTTCGACGACTACGACACCGTCGGATTCGTGCGGGTCTACGCTGAAGACGAGACACACGCCATGGCTTGGCTCATCGAGCAGGCAGGTCCTCCGCCGGCCACCCCCGAGCTGGTGTTACCGAGGCTGGACAGCTCTTTGTCTCCCGACGACCACCTCGGCGACATCTACGCCAGAGTCGGTCTGAAGTCGTTTCAGATCGGAGACCGGCCGGTCTATCCAGCGCTCCCGCCGGATGCACCCATGAACCGCAGTGACGCCCCAATGTTACCACGCGCCGAGCTTACCGGCGAGAACGCCAGGTGGCTCGAGGACTTCGAAGCGCCCGTGGCAAAGAGGCGCACGCAGGCCGAGACGCTCCGTCGGGACTTCGAACCGAAGCTCCATATCGCCATCGACCGCTCCCTGCCTGCCCGAGAGTTGCTACAACTCGTTCAGAACACCCATGACGCCGAAACCTCGGTCTTCGCCCTGATCGGCCGCAATGTGTCCGGCACAGACGAGCAATTCGAACCCGGCCGTGGCGAGGTCGTCGAGTCAAACTTCACCTTCCTGCCTCGAGAGGCTCGCCCGAAGCAGCGCCCGCAGGATCGCGGGCTCGACTTGACGGTGAGCATCCAGTCCGACGGCTTCGCCATCGACGCGGCCGGAGAGGAGTTGCCCCCGCTCGACGGCTGCCCCGACGACGGCCCGACGATTTGCCGCCGCGACACGACATTGGACGCCGATGAGCTCGTCGCAGAGGCTCGACGCCTCCAAAAGGCCGGCGAGCTCGGCGCCAGCCAACAAAGAGTCGAAACCATCCTGGCCACCTACGACTGGCCTCGACTGTACGACACGCTCACCACCCTCAAAGAGCAGTACCCGGACGAAACCGTCATCGCCATCGAAGTCGCCGCCCCGGAGACCATCGTGGCGGTCGTCGCCCAGGTGATGCGAACGAGCCGCTACAAACTGCGCGCCCCGAACGCCGAGCCCGACGCCTGCGCAGAGAGCTTCAAAGACACCGACGCCCTGCGCGCGGCGGTGCCATGCGCCGTCGACGGTGAGAGCCACCCATTGCGAGAGCTATTTGACGAAACGGTGCTGCTCGAAGCACCGAGCCGAGCGAAGTAGAGCAACGTCATCGAGCGGGAACCGAGGGCCATGCCTCACCGGCACACGCCTCCTGTGGCTGCTCGCCGCCCCCCGCTCACTCGATAACCACCGGATAATTGACCTGCAGGTCCGAGCGCGTCCTGGGAAACTCCATGTCGAGAAACACACCGCGGATGCACTCTCCCACTGGCGTCCCGCGAAACTCGTCGGTTATCACCTCGGCCGACGACACGCGGCCGGACATCTCGACGTGAAACCGCACCATCACCCTGCCGCCGAGGTTGTCCGGGTTGCTGTTGGCCGCGCAGTCGTAGATCTCGGCGTCTGCGCCGCGAATCGTGCCGGCGACCATCGAGCGGTTCAGCTTGGCGGGGACTTCCTCGGGGAAGCGATCGGCGTAGACGACTGAATAGGGTGCGCGCTCGACCCTTTCGAACAATGTGCCGTGAGAGTCCTCGTCGCCTCGCGCCCTCGCGAATGATTCGGCGTCGTCGAACGGGGCGCCGTCCAATCGGGTTTGCAAAAGCCGCAGCACCTCGAACATCACCCCGGCGGGCACGTCGTTGTCGAACCCCACGATGGCCCGCGAGTTGGAGTCGGACCGCGCGTCGAACGCCGCGTTGTAG
>JBNJFZ010000349.1:0-2825 GCA_051747295.1 Myxococcota bacterium | reverse complement strand
GACTCCCGAGTTTTGTGTTTTCGTCTATTGCCGCGAGTCGTAGTGATCGATGTCGATATGGAGGCCCAATGCTCTGGCGCGCTCGTCCAACTCATCGGGATAGGTCGGTGGCTGGTCGGTGCTGCCGAGCGAATAGCAGAAAATACGGGTCTGATCGACGCCGGCTGCAAGGCGCTTAACGCCATCGGACTTCGGTTCGAGTTGCTCGAGTATCCAGATGATGTGCGTTTCGACCCGTGCCGAATCAACCCAGTGTTCCGACGACATCGACCAGAAGCCGTGCTGCCATGGTGGGAAGGGTTCCTCCACGGGTGCAGCGCATCGTCGAGGCGTGAAGTGAAGGCTTCGCGGGGCTGATAAGCCACAGTAAAGGAGCCATACATAATCCGGGTTAGTCATCGGTCTCGAGACGGCCAGTCCAATATCCCGGTCGACGTCGCTGGTGGGCCAACGCGATGACGAGAATGGAGTTCTCCTCTATGGAGTAAACGATACTGTAGGGGAAGCGACTCAGCGGAAATCGACGAGTAGACTCGACGTAGGGAACTCCGAGGGCAGGCGTCTGTGAGAGATTTGCGACGACCCGTTCGACTTCTTCAGTGAGGGCAGCACCAAGTCCGGGGGCCTTGTCTTCGTAGAAGTCCACGGAACGCAGGAACTCGTCCCGCGCGGGCTCGAGAAAGCGTACCTTCATGAATGCGCTTGTTTTCGCGCCTGTTCGAAGACGTCCTCGGACGCCACGCTATCCAAATCGCCCGAGCGAAAGGCGTCGAGGCGACGGCGCACTTCCGAGCGCCAGGCTTCATCGATCTCGTCGCCTTCGTCGAGACTCGCGATGAGATGTTTCGCCAGCTCAGCGCGATCCTCGGGCGGAAGGGCGAGGGCTGCGGCTGTCAGGTCGTCAGGTGCTTTGGGCATGGGCGCTCCGAGCATCGTGCGTGATTCCTACACCAACAAACATATCGCGTCGGCATTGGATTTCCCACCGCGCACTCCGCAGAGCCCCCCACGCAAACCAGAAGCGTCCCGCCTACTCGACTTTTACTCCCCCGGCTTGTCCGGGGGAGCGCCGGCGACGCGGAGGGGTCCGTCGGCGTGGGCTTTCGGTAATAACGGTGGCTTTCCCCGGTGTTATCCACCGTCGTTCAGGAAGCCCACGTCGTCCGCCCCTTCCCTCGCTTCGCTCGGGCTTTCCCCAGTCGCGCTCCGCGCTCTCTGGGGAACTCTCTCTCACCATGATGTGGCGTGGTTGGTTCGACTACAACGTATCCAGTCGCACGTACTCGATGGAGTCGCGGGGTGGGTCGTAGACGACGACGTGGGGGGTGCGGGTGTCGTCCACGGCGATGCGGGGGTAGAAGGCGCGGTCGACGCCGGCGACCTGGATGGACTCCCAGGCCGCGCCGTTCCAGCGGGCGTAGTACATCGGGTTGTCGTACTGCGCCGAGCCGCTGGCCATGTAGATGACGTGTGGGTCGCCGAGCGGGCCGACGGCGACGTCGGATGAATAGCCGTGGTCGGGGTCGTCGACGACGAGCGTGTCGCTCCACGTGCCGCCGCTTCGGCGCAGCAGACGCAGCCCATCGTTGGTCGAGTTCTTGCGATACGACACGACCGGCTCGTCGTTGTGGTCGACGGCGAGCCCGTGGACCTGCGCGACGTCCTGGGCGGCGGTGTCGAACTGCCAGGAGGAACCGGGCTTCTCCGCGATGATAAGGGTCTTATCGAGGCCGATCTGGAACGAGACAACCGGCGTACCCGACGAAGTCACGCCGATATTCGTCCACACCGGCGGGTTCGGGTCGGTGCCCGGCAGCGTGATGTCTTCGCCGGTGCGCTGGCCCTGCGCGTCGTAGGTGGCGTAGCGAATCTGATCGCCGTAGTCGACCAGCGCGACCATATGGACGGTGTCGTTACTGTCGATCACGATGTCGACGTAGCCGGAGTCGCCGGAGAGCGTCAGCAAATCATGCGAGTTCCAGCCCTGGTTGTCGCGCCACAGGTGCTTGAGCGAACCGTAGCGACTGGCGATGACGTGCGGGTTGCCGCTCGAGTCGAGGGCCAGCCGGACGTCGACGCCGCTATTGCTCGTCTCGGTATTGGGGATGGTCTGCGAGAGCCACTGGCCGTTGACCGGCTGGGCGAATTTCAGGACGTCAGCGTCCCGGTCACCGAAGATGATCGAGGGGTCGCCGCCCGGTGTCACCGCGATGTCGAAGTAGTTGTGGCTGTAGCTGACCGCGGTGAAGCTGTCCTCGACGGTTTCCTCGCAACACGGCGCGATGCAGACGGCCGCGGTGTCGTGGCAGTACTCGTCAGCGCCGCAGTCGCCATCGCTCGCGCAGCCGATGCAGGTGTTGTTCGTGGTATCGCAGACGCCCGCGCTGCAGTCGCTGTCGGCGAGGCAGTCCACGCACGAGCCGGTATTCGGGTCGCACACGCCGCTCGAGCAGTTGACCTGATCGCAGGGGCCGCCGCTGTCCGGGTCGGCCGTGTCGTCGTCGGTGCCGGTATCTGAATCGGGGTCGTCGGTGTCTGCGCCCGTGTCACCCTGAGTTGTATCGGACGTGTCCGGGGACGATGTATCCGAGCCGCTGTCGGTCGTGCCGGAGTCGTCGGTGGTGTCGGCCCCGTCGACGCCTGCGTCGCCACCGCCACCGATCGTGTCGGTCTGCTCGCCGCCCGTGTCATTTTCGGCCTCGTTATTCGGGCCGATCTCGCCCTGCGCGCAGGCGGTCAGGAGCGCGATAAACAGGACGAGCGCGAGTACTCTGATTCTGGAAAACACGGGCATACCCTGCTGGCAAATCTGGTCTTTGCCGCCG
>JBNJFZ010000348.1:0-2918 GCA_051747295.1 Myxococcota bacterium | reverse complement strand
AGGACGCGGAGGCCGCCTGCTTCCACTGTCCGAGGCGACGGGGAAGAGAATCTCAATTGTTCCGATATCGGAACTTGGGGTGAGTCTCGGATGGTGGAGACAGGCGGTCTTTGCTCGCTTTCGCTCGCAGTGGTTAAGAGGTTTCGCTTGCGCCTGCGGCGCTGCGCTAGAGGTTAAGCGGTTCGAGTTTCTAACGAGACGCGACATCGTAACCGCTGAACCGCTCAGCCGCTGCGAGCATAGCGAGCACTACTCCTCGCACGCTTCGCGGCTCGAAAACGTCTTCCAGTCTTTTGGGGCGTGGCAGGGCGTAGGGTATTCGCAGCAGGTGCCGGTGTCCGGGTTTTTGGCCCAGGTGATGACCTGGGCGCACATTCCGCTCGGCTCGCGCGCGTCCGGGCACGCGTCACTCTCGGCGCTCGGCTCGGTGTCGGACGCCTCGGAGCCCTCGCCGCCCACCGTGGTATCGTCTGCGACCGGGAATTCCTCCGGCTCCTCCTGGTCGGCCGCGGGCGTCTCGGTCTCCTCTTCCCGGTCCTTCTTATCTGTTTGCGCTTGCTCGGCCGTGCCAGTGGGCGGCGGCCCGGGCGCTTTTTCTGGTGTTTCACACCCGAGACAGAGCATCAGAATACATGCGAGAACGGCGGTGGAAAATCGAAGCATGGCGTACCACGTGTGACAGTCGCTGAACCCTGTACTAAATGATTCCCGTGCGCGTCGGAATGTCCAGCGTACGCCGCGACTTGAAATCCCAAATCCAATGCGCGACCGTCGCATCGTCGTTCGTCGACGCAGAGATTTTGCCGCGCAGAATGCTGCATGAAATGCCAGGCACACATGGCTGTTACACGTGCAGCCCCGGTGTGCGCCGACTACTCTCAGGAGTACCTTCGATGATGAAAAAAACACTCGCCGCCTTGCTCGTCGCTGCCCTCATCCCGCTCGCTGGATGCGATTCGAAAAAGACCGCTGAGAAAGAATCGTCTACAGACAAAGCAACAGCAGCAGCCCAAGAGCAGAACGAGTCGTCCGACGAGGAGCAGGAACCGTCCGCAGAGAAAGCTGACGAGGACGAAGCTGCCGAACCCAGGAGCGATCAGAGCTTCGCGGGTCTCAGTGAAAACGAAAACTTCTACGTCGAGATCACCCCCGAGCCGAACCCCATCCCGTTCCAGGAGCTCTTCACGCTCGAGATCCGCGTGCTGGATCCGTCGGATAAAAAGACGCCGGTCGAGGGCGTCTCCATCGATCAGGTTCGCGCCACGATGCCGGCTCACAAGCACGGCATGAAGGTCAAACCCGAGGCCCAAAAGCAGGATGATGGTACGTTCCTGGTCGACGGTATGAAGTTCCACATGCAGGGCCCGGGGGAACACGGCCGATGGGTCATCGAAGCCGTCCTCAATGATGGCGAGACGGTCGAGAAAGTCAGCTACGACGTCCAGTGCTGTGCGGAATGATGCTTCGAGTTGCGCGTAAAATCTGGCCGGTGTCGATGGTTCTTGCGATGACACTCGTCGGCGTGGGGTGCGAGCGAGCAGACGACACACCCGCGAGCGCCGCATCGGCGACGGCCGAACAGGCCGAGTTGTCCTTCACCGAGGCCGAGCTGCGCGAGATTCGCAAGCTCTCGCCTCTCCCGGAGGTACCGGAGGACGAGACCAACCAGTACGCGGCCGACCCGCGAGCCCAGCGCCTCGGACAGTTCCTATTCTTCGATGAGAATCTGTCCGGAAACGGTGAAGTCAGCTGCGCGTCCTGTCACCGGCCCGAGCACGGCTTCAGCACGCCAGAGAAGTTCGGCCAGGGCCTCGGCCAGACCCCGCGGCACCCACCGTCGCTGCTCAATATCGCCTACCACCACTGGTATGACTGGGACGGCAAGGCCGACTCTCTCTGGTCGCAGGCGATGCGTCCGCTGGAGAGCCCCGCCGAGCAGGCCACCACTCGAACCGATATCGTAAAATACATCCACGGCGACGAGCAGTTGCGCGCCGCCTACGAGAAGATCTACGGCGAGATGCCCGATTTCTCGGACGACGAACGGTTTCCGCCCGACGCACGGCCCGTCGCGGATGGGCCCGAGAATCCGCAGCATCAGCGGTGGACCGCCATGGAGCCCGCCGACCGAGAGGCCGTGAACCTGGCGCTGACCAACCTCGTCAAGAGCATCGCCGCCTATCAGATGCAATTGGTCTCACAGGACTCGCCGTTCGACGACTACGTCGCGCGGCTCGGCGACGAGGATCCCGCCGATATCGACGCCATCTCGCCGGCCGCCAGGCGCGGGCTGAAGATATTCGTGGGCAAGGGCAATTGCGTCGCGTGCCACAACGGCGCGAACTTCAGCGACGGCACGTTCCACAACCTGGGGCTGCCGGCCGCCGACCCCGACGCCCCGGCGGACAAGGGCCGCCTGTCCGGTGTCGAGATCGTCAAGCGCACCCCATTCAACGCCAGCGGTGAGTTCAGCGACGACACCGAAGGTCGCCGCTCGCGCTGGCTGGCGTATCTGACGACGACGCCCGAAGACGTCGGCCAGTTCAAGACGCCGACGCTCCGCAACGTCTCGCAAACCCCGCCCTACATGCACGGCGGTCAATTCGAGACGCTCGAGGAAGTCGTCGCCTTCTACTCGACCCTGCCCGCAAAGGCGCGGGTCGGCCACCGCGAGGAGATGCTCGAGCCGCTCGGGCTCTCGCCACAGGAAATCAGCGACGTCGTCGCATTTCTCGAGACGCTCGATGGCGAGCCGGTGCCGGATGCGTTGGCTCGGCAGCCCGCGTCGCCGCTGGGTGGGGGAGCAGGAGATGTGGGGGATGTGGGGGGTGTGGGGGATGTGGGGGATGTGGGGGATGTGGGGGAGTAGGTCATTGTAGAACTGCGGCGTGTTGCTGCATCGCTGGCGGGATGGCGGT
>JBNJFZ010000347.1:0-2938 GCA_051747295.1 Myxococcota bacterium | reverse complement strand
CTCCACTCTCTCTTCGATGCCTCCGCGGATCCGAGGCTCGGTGGAGCCATGGAGCAAGGAGGTACGGAAACTGGAAAACAGAAGGGTGGGGCGCAAAGATCCCCCGATCTGCGCGCCTTTGGCGCTCCGGTCGGGGGCAAACGTTCACAGCTGACGTGGTTGTTGAGTAGAAGCTCCAGCGGCTACGCCTGCTTTAGCCGACTTCGATCTCGTAAAAATCATCTCGGCCTGACTCGGTCCGGGTTTCTTCACAGTAGTCAGTAGATTCGCAGCGCGGTTCAAGAAACCGAAAAGGCCGGCCCGGAGTCCCCGGGCCGGCCTTTTCATATCCGCGAATCGATGTCAGACCGCGAAGCTCGTGCCGCAACCACAGGAACGCTTGGCGTTCGGGTTGGTGAAGCGGAAGCCGCTCTCCATCATCGAGTTTTCGTAGTCGATCTGCGTACCGTTGAGGTAGAGGTAGCTCTTGGGGTCGCAGTAGAGCTTGACCCCGTGTTGATTGAAGACCCGATCGTTGTCCTCGGGACCCTCCACGATATCGAGCACGTAGTTGAGACCCGAGCAGCCGCCGGACTTAATGCCGACGCGCAGCCCCGATCCGCTCGTGGGATCGATGTCGTTGTCCTTCATCATCTGAACGGCCTGTCGTGCCGCGTCTTCGGTAATCGAGAGCATCGTTCTACCTCCATTTGCCACGCCCTGATGGGCGCGTCACTTATATATGTTCCCGCCGCGCGGGTGAGTTCTGCTTCGACCTGTAAATTAGAAGCGGGCTCTTCACACGTCAACCAAACGTCGTCGGCGGATCGCGCCCGAATGCTATTTGTTCGTGCCGTGAGCTGGAAAAATCAGCTCCCCGGCTGCGTTAGGTCAACAAATGTCTTAGGATTGTCATTCCCAGGCAGAAGGTCGAGGGCACGCCGACCACCCGGATTGGGAGCGTTCCTGTATTTGAGGCGAGAATGACGCGGTGAACGGCGTCGATGTCGGAGGAGACTTATGGAGTTGCGGGCGTGGGCGAAGAGCGACGTGGGAAACGTGCGGGAGGACAATGAAGACAGCATCTTCGTCGATCCCCGACAGGGTGTCTTCGCTGTCTCCGACGGCGTCGGAGGCCGCGAGCGCGGCGACGTCGCCAGCCGGATCGTGACCAATAGCCTCAGAGAGTCGGCAGCCGACCTCGCGCAGCTCGCGAGCGAATCCGACCCGCTCGACGATCCCACCCACCGCGAGCGCGTCCTGGATGGCGTTCGCGAACATCTGTCGAATGCCAACAAGCGGGTCTTCGAGCAGTCTCAGGCCGCGTCGAGCACGTCGAATATGGCGGCGACCGCCGAGGTGCTCCTCCTCTCCCGGGGATCGGCCTACGTCGGTCACGTCGGTGACAGCCGTATTTATATGATCCGGGGCGGCCGTATCTTTCGCATCACCGAGGATCACACATATGCGGAGTATATGCGGCGCCACGGTGACCATTCGGCCCGGGAACTCGCCGATTCGAACGAGCGGTTTTCGCACGTGCTGACGCGAAGTGTCGGCTCGTCGCCGCACATCGACGTCGATACGCTGTTTTTGGACGTGCTGATCGGCGATAAATTCCTGCTGTGTAGCGATGGTCTGACCGACTATTTGACCGGGAGTGAAATCCTCCAGCACGTCGTAGACAACGACGGTGAGCAGCTCGTCGACAGCCTCGTCGACACGGCCAAGAAGCGCGGTGGAAAGGATAATATCAGCGTGGTCGCCGTCGAGGTTCTCGATGACGGTGCGACCGCGGAAGTCCCGGCCCGCTCGATGGACACCATTCGCAAGGTGGGCTTCCTCGAGAAGATCGACTTATTCGAGGGCCTTCGCCCGCTGGAATTGGTCAAGATTCTGAGGGTGGTCTACGAGCGCTCGTACGAGAAGGGTGAGACAGTGATCGAATTGGGCGACAAGGGGAATTCGCTGTACATGATCGCCGAGGGCGCGATCTCGTTGGAAATTCAGGGACAAGAGCTCACCCAGCTCGAGGCGGGCCAACATTTCGGGGAACTGGCGTTGTTTGGTCGACAAGATCGGTCAGCGACCGCGCGCTGCGTGACCGACGCGTTGCTCTTGTCGATACCGTCGGACGAATTCGAGCGACTCGTCGAACAGAATGCCGAGCTCGGCCGCAAGTTGCTGTGGAATCTCTTGCGAAATGCTGCTCAGCAAATCCGCCGGATGAACGAGCGCGTCGTCTACGAGTTCGGGGAGACGCTCGAGATTCGCTCGCCGTTCGAGGATGACGATTGATCCGACCGGAAATCAGGCTGAGTCGTCGGAGTTGAACTGGTCGAGGATGTCTCGTGGGCTCAGGATGTCCTTCTCGAAGAGCGCGAGCAACGCGACGTAGATGAGCTCTTCGGACGACAACTCCGAGAGTGCGGCGACCTCGTCCTCACCGAGCTCCTCGCTCGCTGCGACCGCGTTTGCGAAGACCGTTGCCAACCCGGCCTCCTCCTGCATGGCCTGGGCGCGCATCTCGGTGACTGCACGATTCGGTCGTGTCTCTCGACTCTCGTCGTCCGGTTCTGCAGATGTCGCTGCTGAGGCGACGGGATTCTCGGCCGTCTCGGCTGACTGACGCTCCTCGTCGGGTGAGTCGGCCGCTTCATTCTCGGTGCGCGCTTTCTTCGATGTCTTGGTCTTGCGTGTCTTTTTGCGGACTTTGCTGAGGAGCCCCGATAATCGGCTCTTCGTGCTCTCCTCGGCCTGGTCATCAGCGTCGTTGGATGTCTCCTCTTTGCCCTCGGGCGGGTCCTCGCGCGGCGGAGTAACCTGCGCGAGCGGGGTGTCGCTGTCGTTCCCGATCGCTTCGAGGTCCTCGTCCGTCGGTTCGTCATCCGCAGTTGCATCCGTCGGGATGGAAGGGCCCTGGGGGCCGACCCCGAATTGCGTCTGACTGCCAAAACTG
>JBNJFZ010000346.1:0-3017 GCA_051747295.1 Myxococcota bacterium | reverse complement strand
GGTCGAGTTCGGCGAGGATTGTGCCGTGCGTGAGGGAAGCGTGCGCTGCGGCGAGGCGGTGCTCGAGTGGACCCAGTTCGATGGGGAGTCGGCCACCCAGGTGCCGTCACCGAAGGTGGTGGCCGAGAAGATGCGCGACCGAGGTGTCGACGCCGAGGTCCAATCGGTGTCGTGCACGCTGGCCGGCAAAGCCCGCGAGTGCGCAGTAATGGAGCTGAGCGCCGCATCCCATCCCGATCAGGCGGTCGTGTTCCTGGACGCGGAGCGAGATGGGCAACACCTGAGGCTGACCTGCGATATCGTGGAGCCATCCGACCCGATCGCGTTGCCCGATCCGTGCGAGAAGGTGATGGACGTCGACTTCGAGAAGGGCGGGGCGCGATCTGAATGAGGCCGTTCAGGTGTAGGATGCTGGACTGGACGGCTCGTTGGCTGCAGATAGCTGACAAAAGGCCGTAGAGTGCCTACAGTGTCGCACTCAGTCATGAAATGTGGTTTTCAGGATCGAATGGCGGGACATTCGTTCCAGGTGGTCAGGGAAATTGATCAGGGAAAAGGGTGTGACATGAATGCGAGACTCCTTCAATATTTTTCGTTTGTCCTGGCGATCGCGCTGATCGGCTGCGGTGAGGACGCCGGCAGCAACAATGGCGGCGAGTTTGGCATCGATGCGGGCAACGGTGACGTGGTCGAGATGGACGCCACGGCCGACGCGGGATCAGACGCCGCCGACGCGACGGAGGACCCCGAGGATACCGGCGACGGCGAGCCGAAGACCTACGAGCAGTGTTATCCCGAGTTGGTAGGGGCGCTCGGGCTGAACTACTCGGACCAGGGCGCGACGATTGGGTCGCACTGCCAGGGCACCGACCAGCAGGACATCTCGGGCGTGGAGCGGGTCGTCTTTTTGGGCGACTCCATCACGGCGGGGAGCGGGGCGAGCTCGACGACCAATTATCGGGCGCTGCTCGGTGGCGAGCTCGAAGCGCAGTTCGGTTCGGATATCCAGATCGACAACTGCTCGACCGGCGGCGCCGTCAACGCGGACCTGCTCGATCGACAGATCCCCGAGTGCTTTCCGGAGCCCGCGCAGTCCAACACGCTGGTCATCATCACCAGCGGCGGCAATGATATCGTGCGCACGGCGGTCGACACGCCCGACGTCGAGACCGGGAAAGCGGCCGTCGACGAGCTGGTGGTCGACCTCAAAGCGGCGCTGGACTACTTCGCCAACGAAGAGAACTTCCCCGGCGGCGTCTCGGTCGTTTACGCTAACGTCTACGAGTACACCGATGCGACGGGCAACCTGGACTCGTGTCGCCTGGCGGCCGTCGCCGGCCTGAGCGGCCAGTGGGACGAAGGCCTCGAGATCTACGGTTACCTCGAGTCGGAGTATATGCGGCTCGCCGTCGAGCGCGGCTTCGACATGCTGTTTCTGGAGGAGATGTTCTGCGGGCACGGCTGGAACCGCGACGATGAAGCCGGCCCCTGCTACGAAAACCGCGGCGAGCTGTGGATGAGCTCGGATTGCATCCACCCGAACGAGGCGGGGCATGCCGCCATCGCGGATGGATTCATGAGCGTCATAACCGAATAACGAACCGCGAGGCTCCCGGGAAACGATGCGCATCGGGCATACTGCAGACGCGTCTTGAAACTATACGCGCCTTGCGCCCATCCTATCGGCGACGCATTCAGTTTTTATAACGCTAAAAAGGGACGCACAGATGTCAGAACCTGATGGATACACGCCGCCGGACGTTTGGGAGTGGGACAAGGATAGCGGAGGTGAGTTCGCCAATATCAATCGGCCGACGGCCGGACCCCGGGAAGAGCAGGAGTTGCCGGTTGGAGAGCACGACTTCCAGCTGTACTCGCTGGCGACGCCCAACGGGGTGAAGGTCACGGTGATGTTCGAGGAGCTGCTCGAGCTCGGGCACGAGGAGGCTGAATACGACGCGTGGCTCATCGACATCAGCGAGGGTGACCAATTCGGCAGCGGGTTCGTGGACGTGAACCCGAACTCGAAGATTCCGGCGCTGATGGACCACCGTCAGGACCCGCCACAGCGCGTCTTCGAGTCGGGCTCGATCCTGCTGTACCTCGCCGAGGCGTTCGGGGAGTTCTTGCCGGAGGACCATGGGGCGCGTACGGAGGCGCTGAGCTGGTTGTTCTGGCAGATGGGTGCAGGGCCGTATCTGGGCGGCGGCTTCGGGCACTTCTACGCCTATGCGCCCGAGCCGCTGGAGTACCCGATCGACCGCTTCTCGATGGAGGCTAAGCGCCAGCTCGACGTGCTCGACCGGCGCCTCGCCGATCACGACTATATGGCGGGCGAGGAGTATTCGATCGCCGATATGGCGATCTGGCCGTGGTACGGGGCGCTGGTGCTCGGGCGGCTGTACGACGACGCGGCGAAGTTCCTGTCGGTGCACGAGTACGAGAACGTGATTCAGTGGGCCGAGATCGTCGGCGATCGCCCGGCGGTGCAGCGCGGCCGGATCGTCAATCGCGCGTGGGGTGACGAATCCGAGCAGCTCCACGAGCGCCACGACGCCAGCGATTTCGAGGAGCGGACGCAGGATAAGCTGCAGGACGAGGGGGAGAGTCAGGGGGAGTAGGAGATTTGGGAGATGTGGGAGGTTTGGGGGAATGGGAGATGTGGGAGATTGGGGGAGAGGGTCGCTCAGGTTGCACACTCCAAGGCGACCCTTCGCCCAATGCTACGCGGTCGCACGTCTCGGACCTAGCCGGTCGGCTGCGCGGCGCACCAGGCCGTCGAATTCGCGGCCCGAGCGCTCGTGGCCTTCGATGAGGTGGTCCTCGTCCAGAAAGCTGCCCATGAAATTCGGCGAGTCCGTCAGGTCTTCGATGAGGCGAGGGCCCCACTCCGAGACGGGTTTGGCGTTTCTCGTCGTGTAGTAGTCGAAGATGCGGTCGGCGCATGCCGCGAACTCGGGTAGACGGGCGCGGTCGATGACGATGTCGCGCGGCACGCTCTCGGGGATATCGTCTTC
>JBNJFZ010000345.1:0-3028 GCA_051747295.1 Myxococcota bacterium | reverse complement strand
GGCGATACAGCGAGGTCGCGAAGCGACCGATACAGCGAGCCGGCGCAGCCGGCGATACAGCGAGCGAAGCGATACAGCGACCTATTCGGCCGGCTGCACCTCGATCGTCTCGACAGCATTCGCCTCGACCTCATCTCGGTCGAAGAGCAGCGGCGTGGACGTGTTGCTGAGCCACTCGTCCATCAGGCTGAGGTAGAACTGCGAGTCGCGGTGGTGGTCCTGGCCGCCGGGCAGTTGGAAGTAGCCCTGAATCGCGGTGTCGGTCGTCTCGAAGACGATGCGAAGCGACGCCCCGTTCGGGTGGTTGTAGTTCCCGGCGAACTCTCCGCCGCGTCCGGTTGGGTTGGCCACGTCGACCGTGAAGAAGCCGCCGTCGTTGATGAACGGCCCTTCGTTGAACTCGGTCAGGCCCGCCGCGGCGAAGAAGCTCGCAAGCTCGACCTGGTGGATCTTGCCCCATCGCCAGTCGTCTGGCGTGGTGCTACCAAATAGAATCTCCATCTGGTTCGCCGTTTCTTCCAGCGCGGCGATCACGGTGTCGGCCTCGGTCTCGACGGTCTCGTCAGTGGTGACGTCGTCGAAGTAGTCTGCGCCGTTGTTGAGCTGCGACGGGTCGTCGAAGACGTAAATCAGGGCCGACTGCAGCTTGTACCAGTCCGTGTACCCGCCCACATCCTCGATGCCGTTCAACTCGTCGGAGAACACCGCGTCGGTCATCTGAGTCATCATCACGTGGAAAGCCGCGCAACCGATGGACTCAGTGGCTTCTGTCTCGTCGGAGACCGGCGTCGCGGTATCCGGGTCGGTCCCGTCCATGCCGGTCGGGCACTCGTACTGCCACGCGTCGAGCGCGTCGACCACATTCTGGGCATCCGCTGACAACTCGCCGGAATTCGCCTGCGCGATGTCGATTACGTGCGGCACCAGTACCTCGCCGTGCAGCGAGTACACGTCGGCCTGGATGTCGTGCATCGAGTCGGTCGTGTGTGTGTCGCTAGCCTCGAGCAGGTCCACGATGCGCTTGTGGCGGTGGCCCCACGCCGGCGGCGACTGCCAGGGGGTGTGCCCGTCGTTGGTCGCGTCGCCGTCGCTGTAGCTGCCGTCCATGTCGTTATTCGCCGTGGCGATGAAGCCGGCGGGCGGATCCTTCATCTTCGGCAGCTCGGAGCTCGCCAGCGTGCCGTCCCATTCGGCGCTTCCGTCGCCGGGGAGCGGCAGCCAGTTCGGGTGCTCGGAGGCCCACGGACGCTTGGGCACCGCGCCGTGCGGGTACCAGCCGATCGAGCCGTCTCGGTCCATCACGACCCAGTTCTGGTTGATCGTGCGCAGGTTCTCCAGGTTGTCCATGAACTCGTCGACATTCGTCGCCGTGAGCATGCCGGTGATGAAGTTGAGGTCTGCTCCGGGCTCCTGGGCGACCCAACGCACCGAGACAGCACGCTGGTTTTCGACGTCCTTCGAGATGATCGGCCCGTGGTGCGGCACGTACTCGAAGGTGCGCGTCTCGTCGGCGAACGTGAATTCCTTGGTGATGATGTCGACTTCCTGGCCGTTGTAGATCACGGCGGTTCCGTCGGCGTTGAGCTCCTCGATATAGGCGTCGGCCAGATCGAGGCGCGCGGTGGTGACGCCCCAGGCCACGTCTTCGTTGTGGCCGACCACGATGCCCGGCACGGCTGGAATCGAGGCGCCCGCCACGTGCAAGTTGCCCTCGCCGTTGGTCTTGGAGTCGAGCTCGACGTAGTGCCAGATCGCCGGATTATTCAGCGACAGGTGCGGGTCGTCGGCGAGCAGCGGTTGTCCACTCTCGGTCTTGTCGCCGGAGACGGCCCAGTTATTCGAGCCGTCTTCGCCCGTCTGGCCGCCAAAGATCCAGGAGGGGTTGTTCCGAATCTGCTCGCGCGCCTCGCGCATAGCGCGGCGAGCGGGGAAGAGACGCTCGTGGGCGACGCGCATCTGCTCGAGCTCGCCGGGGTTGTCGTAGCCGAGCATCATGACGTTGGGGTCGACGCCCGAGGCCTGGAGCGTGTTGCTCTCGATACCCGGCTTGGTCGTAAACAGGTCGGACGCGACTGCCGGATCCAGCGCCGCAGCCATCTCGCCGCGAAAGAGGTCGTCGTCGGAGGTCTCGCTGAGCTGGTAGGCCAGCTGCAGGTACAGCGCGATGGTGTCCTCCGGCTCCCAGTCACGAATATTGTCCGAGCGCACGAACGGATGCTCGTACTCGGCCGTCAGCGTCGCGCCGTTGCGCTCGGCACGCATGTCCCCAAGCCAGGTGTTCACACCCTGCGCGTAGGCATCCAGGATCGCCTTGGTCTCGTCGTTGGCTTCGTCGTAATAGAGGTCTTCGATCTCCTCGCCCTGTGGCGTGGTCATCATGCGGCGGAAGGTCACGTCCGTGTCGATGACCGCCGACGGCGCGACGACGACCTCGTGGAGCTCGCCGAGGGTCTGTCGGCGAATGAGGTCCATCTCGAAGAAGCGGTTCTGCGCGTGGAAGTAGCCCTGCGCCGCGTAGCAGTCCATGTCGGTCTGGCAGTCGAAGTGGACCACGCCCGCCTCGTCGTACTGCACCTTCACCTGGGCGCTGAGTCCGGGGATGCGAATCCCCTGCGGCTGGGTCGTGTCGGCGTCATCGTCGGCATCGGTCATGCCGTCGGTGCTGTCTACGGCGTCGGCCGTCCCGTTGTTGCCGTTGTTGTCGTCGTCGTCCTTGCAGCCCGTCGCGGCGAGTAGGCCGGCGACGAGTAGGAGCGCGGCGATTTGCGCCCACTTCTTTCTCCAGTAATTTCCGTCACACATACTTGGTCCTCGATCCACAATGTTGAGGTAAACGATCGGTTAAATGTGTAGCATTATTTGGAGTGGGAATCGAGCGGGGGGCGAGCGGAGTTCAGGTGCCGCACGGCTCATCCCCGTCGCGTTTCCTCACGGTCTTCAGGAACCGCACGCCCCTCACCGCGCTTCGCGCGGAGCTCCCCCAAGGGGGAGCAGTCGCTTAGCGTCGACGCACGGCTTCTGCTTCACG
>JBNJFZ010000344.1:0-3044 GCA_051747295.1 Myxococcota bacterium | reverse complement strand
GCGAGGCCTTCGAGAAGCACGCCGACGCCCAGAGGGCCTTTTTCTCGCTGTACTCGACCATCCTCTACCCTTCTGGGGGTTCAGCAGATTAAAGCGACTCTCATTTCCCCCTGGAAGCCGCCTCAAGTCGACCTCGACAAGGTCCATAAATGGGCCGCTTTGCCTCCATGCAAAGCGGCCTTTTGCGGTCATTGACTCAAAGCGGATAGACTTGTGGATAAATTTCTTCCGAGACAATAACCCTGACAAGGATCGCGTCTATGCCGTTTTATCTTCGTACCATCGCCACGTTCGCCGTGAGTCTCGCCTTTGTCTCGATCGGATGTGAGAGGCCCGAGACCCCGGGAGAGCCGTCATCGACAGGCGCCATGGATGAGGCCAGCGCCAGAACCGACTTCGAGGGCAAGTTGTCGGTGGTGGTCCATGCGATCGAGCCGGCCGGCGAGGATGCCAACCTCGAGTTGTTGATCGAAAATACGACTGAGGAACCGGTCCAGATCACAAAGAGCGACTACCTACTGGCGTCAGACTCCGCCGACTGGCTCGCCGCAAGGAACGCCCCCGATTCGCTGACAGTTCCAGCGGGGAGCTCCGAGAAAGCCACGATCACCGTCGCGATGCCCGCCGACAAGATCAACGTACTCAACGTCGGCAATCTCCGCGTCGAGGTGCCGGAGGTCGCCGCAGACGACACCACGTCGAAGGAAGCCACGAAACCTACCGGCAAGGGCATTCAGCGGTTGGAGTCCGACCCCGAGGACTCCGAATGAGCCTTTCTTTTAACTTAAAACAGCGTTTTTATTCGGCTATGCTCCTCGCACGCACCAAATCCACGCACGTAAGAGTCGCGCAATGAAACGAAGAGACAGCGAGGAGCTCGAACAGTACTGGGACACGCTGGTCGATATGGTCGAGGAGCCATTCGACAAGAGAGAATCGGTGCGCCGCGACATCCCCGAGACCTTACCTCGTGTGGGTATCTCGAGCATGGACACGCTGCCTCCGTTGAACCCGCGCATAAGGGGTGAGCGGTCGCAGACCATCGACTTTCTCCACGTGCTCAAGACCGGTGGTATGGGAGAGATCCACGTCGCCAGACAGAAGCCACTCGGTCGTCAGGTCGCGGTCAAGCGACTGCGCGAGGCAAAGCGCACCGAGCGCCATCGGATCGCCATGCTCGAGGAGGGATGGATCACCGGGCGCCTGCAGCACCCGAATATCATCCCGGTGTATACGCTCGGCCGAGACGACGACGACCAGCCCGCGATCGTCATGAAGCTCATCGAGGGCGTGTCGCTCGCCGAAATCCTCGACGACTTCGACAAGCTACCGGAGGCATTCGCCGCGGAGAGCCAGCTCGAGTCGCACCTCGAGATCTTGATTCAGGTCTGCAACGCCATCTCCTACACCCACGACCAGGGGATCATTCACCGTGATATCAAGCCGGCGAATATCATGGTGGGCCAGTATGGCGAGGTGTATCTTTTGGACTGGGGGATTGCGACGCCGGTGGGCCCGGGGCTGAGCCGCAACAAGGAGGACGGCTCCAGCACCGGCGCAGAAGGCACGCCTGCTTATATGGCTCCGGAGATGGCGTCGCCGTCGTTCGCGAACATCTCTCGGCGAACCGATATCTTTTTGCTCGGGGCGTGCCTGCACGAAATCCTGACCGGCGACGCGATCAACGACGGCGAGAGCTACTTCGATGTGCTGCAGAGCGCGTTCGAGCGGAAGCCGCCCGAGTACGGATGGGACGTGCCCGAGGAGTTGGCTGAAATCGCGACGCGAGCGCTGTCGAGAGATCCGGCCGATCGCTACAGGACCGCCGTCGAGTTTCGCAGTGACCTACGAGACTTCCTCAAATTCCAGACATCGTGGCGCCTCGCCGAAGTCGCACACTCCAAGCTCACGCGGCTCGAAGAAAAGCTCGATGCTGACGGCGCGGCCGAGAGAAATCGGCTCTATCCGATGTTCGGAGCGTGCCGCTTCGGCTTCCAACACGCGCTCGAGATCCGACCCGACAACGAGCGCGCCCGAGCGGGCCTACAGCGCGCACTCGAGGCCATGATCGACTGGGAGTTGCGCCTCGGCGAGGCCACGGCCGCGGAGATCCTGCTCAACAGTTTACCCGAGCCGAACCCGGAGCTCGCGGAACGCGTTGCACGCGCAATCGAGATGCGCGAGCAGCGAAAACGAGAGAGCCTCTTCACCCAGATGTCTCCCGATGCGGTAGTCGCCGTAGACGCGTCTGGGACTATCATCTATGCGAACGAACATACCTCCGTGCTCTTTGGATACGAGGCCGACGAGCTCGTCGGCCAGAAGGTAGAGATGCTCGTCCCCGAAGCGCACCACGCTGCGCACATCGCCCATCGAGAGTCGTACAGTCAAAACCCGACCAATCGACCGATGGGCTCGGGCCTCCCGCTCGAAGGCGTGCACAAGGACGGCTCGAGAGTCCCGGTCGACATTAGCCTCGCTCCGGTCCAGGCGAATGGTAACCCGGTGACGATCGCCTCTATTCGGAAGAACCGGCGCGCCACGGGCGAACGTGCTGCGGATTCGCGAGTACTTATGCCCCTGGAGATGCTGAGCCTACCGATATGTCTCGTCGTCTCCGGCCGCCTCGCCTGGTGCAATACGGCGCTGGCTGACGCGCTCGACTACGATTCGAAGGGAGCCCTCCTCGACCGCGAGTTCGATGCCATCTTTCCCGACGCCGAACTCCCCGAGCCCACCGAGCTCGAGCGAGACACGACTCGTCAGTTGAAGGCCATCACCGCTCGGCGGCAGGACGGCAAAAACCTGCTCTTCGATCTTCAAGTCGCTCCGACTCCCGCCGGCCTCACCACGGGAGGAATCCTCGTGGAAGCTTACAGAGCGTGACAGACAAACGAGCGCGCCCAGCACCGCCAGAATATCGGTGACGATGAGCCGATGGACTCGTCCGGATTGACACACGAGGGGGGAATTTCTAGTTTAGCGCGATCCCTCGGGGCCCTGCCGAAGGGGCTCGCGGATCGCGTGTATTTTCAGCACCTTAT
>JBNJFZ010000343.1:0-3129 GCA_051747295.1 Myxococcota bacterium | reverse complement strand
GTGATGCCCAAAGAGCAGACCGGCGCGCTGGTCGCCCAGCTCTTCAACGAGGGGCGCGCGGCGATGGTCATCAACGGCCCCTGGTTTCTGGGGGAGATCGAAGATCACGTAAACTACGGCGTGTCGCCGCTTCCGACCGTGTCGGCGACGGGGCGCACGGCGACGCCGTTTCTGACGGTCGAGGCCGCGTTCTTGCCCCAGAACTCCGGCCAGCCGGAGGCCGCGCTCGAGTTCGCGCGCTTTTTGGCAGTCGGTAGCGGCGCAACCACACGACTGCAGACCGGCAAGCAGCTTGTCGCCGACCGCCAGGTCTACGACGAGGCTGGCGCCGAGCTCGACCCGACGCTGCAGCAATTTCGGGAGCAGGCCGACCAGGCGCGGCCGATGCCCAACCAGCCGATGATGCGGGCAGTCTGGGAGCCGGCCGCGCTGGCGCTGCGCAGTGTCCTGCGCGGCGACCTGGGCCCCAAAGCGTCGCTCGAGAAGGCGCAGCGCCGAATGGATGTCGTCACGCGCCCACCGCCCGAGCCGCGCGACCCGACCTTCTACGTCATCAGCCTGGTCATCATCGCGATCGCCCTTCTGGGCTGGCTGGCATGGTCGATTCGGCGCCGCGGCGGACTCTCGGCGATGGCCAAGTCCAAGACGGCCTATGCCTATCTCGCGCCCGGCGCCATCGCGCTCATCGCCCTGATCTTCATCCCGTTCGCGGTCGGAACCGCGGTCGCGTTCTTCTCGCACGACGCGGGCGAGTTTCAATTCGTGGGCCTGGCGAACTTCGAGAGCATCATCACCAGTCGGGATTATCCGGTCACCGACCCGCTGTCGTTTTACTTCACGCTCGGCGTCACCGTGATGTGGACCGCGCTCAACGTGGCGCTGCACGTGAGCATCGGCCTCGCGCTGGCGATGCTGCTTCGGTACCCGTGGCTCAAACTCAAGGGCACCTACCGGGTGTTGCTCATCGTCCCGTGGGCGGTGCCGAGCTACATTACCGCGCTGATCTGGAAGGGGATGTTCCACAGCCAATTCGGCGCGATCAACGGGCTGCTCACGACGGTCGGGCTCGAGCCGATACCCTGGTTTTCGGGCTTCTGGACGGCGTTCGCCGCCAACGTGACGACGAATACCTGGCTGGGCTTCCCGTTTATGATGGTCGTATGCCTCGGTGCACTGCAGGCGATCCCAAAGGACCTCGAGGAAGCCGCGATGATGGACGGCGCGGGCGCGTGGACCCGCTTTCACCGCGTGATCCTGCCGCTCATCAAGCCCGCGCTGGTGCCCGCGGTCGTGCTGGGCAGCGTCTGGACCTTCAATATGTTCAACATCGTGTACCTCGTCAGCGGCGGTGAGCCGGACGGGTCCACCGAAATTCTCATCTCAGAAGCGTATAAGTGGGCGTTTTCTCGCCAGGAGCAGTACGGCTACGCGGCGGCGTACGCGACGCTGATTTTCTTCGCGCTGGTGGGCTACTCGGCGTTCACCAAGCAGATCACCCAGGGCGACGACGATATGTGATGCGGGCGAGATAGGCGCGCGATCTCATGGACTCGGCGACGCGTTGCATCGTCTCGCATTTTATGGTGCTCTACGTGGCGTGTTGGGACAACTTATCAGGAGGATGGGATGCGATTTCGCCACCTACTTTTCGCGCTTCTATGTCTCGTTGCCCTCGGTGCCTGCACCGAAGACAGCCCGGGTTCGGGGGCCAACAACGGCGACGAACAAGATGCCATCGTCGACTCGTCGGACCATGACTCCTCCGAAGAAGACGCCACCGGCACCGACGACGCGGCCGATGACACCTCTGCGAGCCAGGACACATCGAGCACGGATACGTCGGGCGCCGACACGACGACCACCGACACCGGGACAGAAGATACCGGGACAGCAGATACCGGTACCGTCGAAGATGCCTCCGAAGACGACACCGTCAACAATAGCGGACTCTACGTTGGGACCGGCGATCCCTACGCCGCCGGTGCACTCGACGTTACGAGCGTGAGCGTTGCGGCCAGCGGCAACGGCTCGCCGCTCCCCCTCGAGATCTGGGCACCGAGCGACCAGGGTACCTACGCAGTGGTGCTGTTCCAACACGGCTTCCAGCTCGAAAATGGCTACTATTCGACGATCTTGTCGCAGCTCGCAAGCCACGGATTTATCGTGGTGGCACCGCAGCTGGCGGGCGGCCTCACCGGTGGCCCGACGGCGGCTGAAGATGCCGTGAAAGTCCAGGACACGCTGGACTGGCTGGAGACGAACCTCGACGGGGAGTTGGACGCGACCCCCAGCTTCGACCACGTCGGCCTGAGCGGCCACTCCCGCGGCGCGAAGGTCGTCTGGATCGTCATGACCGAAGACGCCAGCTACGGCGATGCGCTCGCCGGCGTCGACCCGGTCGACGGCACCGGAGGCCCACTTGGCGGCGAGGAACGCGTGATCGATGGGACGTTCTCGTTCGCCCCGCCGACGTTCATTCTGGGGACCGGACTGGGGCCCGAGACACAATTTGGCCAGGCGTGCGCCCCCGACGGCGATAACCACGTCCAGTTCTACGGCGCCAGCCAGAGCCCCGCCTGGCATGTCGTCGCCACCGAGTACGGTCACATGGACATGATCGACGCAAACTCGGGCTGTGGCTTTACCTGCAACGCCTGCCCCGCCGGAACCGACCTCGCCAAGATGCGAACGCTGACGGGCGGCATGCTCGTCGCCTTCTTCCGTGGTAGTCTGCAGGGAGACAACTCAGCCTACTCAGTCCTGTTGGACACCAACTCGGCTCCGGCGGCTATCACCGCCGAGAGCAAGTAATGCAGGTATGAACAAGCCGTCGTTGCTCAAACAATTCGTGGTCTACGCGAGCCTCACGATCTTTGTGTTCGTGACGCTCTACCCGGTCCTGTGGGTCGTGAAGATGGCCCTGACGCCGTCCCAGGCGTTCTCGATGAGCGTGAACCCGCTGCCCACGGAGTTCTCGCTGAGCAACTTCAAAGATCTGCTCTTCATGCAGGATATGGAGGGCCACTGGCTGTTCTTCCACCAGCTCGCCAATAGCGTCGTCGTCGCTGTCGTCACGACGCTAGTGGGCGTGGGCCTTGCCACCACGGCGGCCTACGCGTTCTCGCGCTT
>JBNJFZ010000342.1:0-3134 GCA_051747295.1 Myxococcota bacterium | reverse complement strand
AGAACGACGCGCCATCAACGAAAAGACCAATCGCGTCTTCGCATCGCAAGACGAAGTCGCCCAGACCCTCTCGAAGTTGTACGGCATCACGGCCGAGCAAGTGCAGCCGCTCCTCGACCGGGGGACCCGTCCGGTCGACGGTGGCTACGCCTTCACGTACGACCTCGGGCTGCGTGCCGCCTCGATGCTTCGATTCACCGAGGCCCAGATCGAGCACTTCTTCCGGCGAGTGACCGCGCCGGTGATGCTCATCCGCCCGTCGGATGGCTGGCCGGTCGACCCCGATGCCATGAAGCGGCGCATCGGCTGGATCGACGACATCCGCGTCGAGGAGATCGAGGGGAGCCACCACGCCCACCTCGAACACCCAGATGAAATTGTGACGCGCGTTCAATCCTTCTTAGCTTGACGCGCGCGATCGAACATACAAATGTGCGCGGACACCGTGCGTCGGCGTGCGAACCCCGATGGGGACCTCGCCCGCTGGACACTCGGTGCGATGTGTGCACCATCGGTGCACGGAACTCGGGCGAATGATCGCCTAAGTCATTGACTAACAACGTAAGGAGCCATCATCGGAAGAAGCGGAAGCAGAGGCAGAGGAAGACGTCGAGGAGACCAGACTCGTGTCAATCACCACATCCGAGCGGATGAAGTACGAGTCATCGACCCCGACGGAGAACAAGTGGGCGTCATGAGTCCCGACGAGGGACGTGAAAAGGCAGACGAGTTCGATCTCGACCTCGTCGAAGTCGCCCCCAAGGCAAATCCGCCGGTCTGCAAGATCATGGACTACGGCAAGTACAAGTACGAACAGTCCAAGAAAGAGCAGGCCAACAAGTCGGACAACGTGTCGCTCAAGACGGTGCGCATGCGCCCGAAGACCGGCGACCACGATCTCAAGACCAAGATGGACCGTGCCGGTCGTTTTCTCGACGACGGCAACCAGGTCCGCCTGGTCATGCAGATGCGTGGACGCGAGCGAAAGTACACGCAACGCTGGACCGAGCTGCTCGGTGAGATCATCGACGATCTCGACGAGTCGATGGATCGGGACATCAAGATCGTGTCGCAACCGGCGAGCCAGGGCTGGCAGATCACTGCCACCCTCGAACCTGCCTGATGGCTGCGAAGCAACAGAAAAGGCCGCTGTCCTGACGGGCAGCGGCCTTTTCTGTTGCGTGGTTAAGTGATTGAGTGATTCAGTGATTGCGAGGACCGCTATAGAACGCGCAATCACTGAATCCCTGAATCACTAAATCACTAGCGAGCGCCGCAAGGCGCGAGCGAAACCTCTTAACCCCTCGCGAAGCGCCCCCAGCGGAGTCCCAATATGCTGTCCAAGCTCACCGCCACACTGACGTTGTCCCGCATGCCGCGCCTCAAGGGCGCGCCGCTTCGGCAACTGCGTCGGCTTATCGAAACTGAGCCCTTTCGTACGATCGCGAAGGCCAAGACCCGGCGCGACTACCAGGTCGACGAGTTGATGGCGCTTCCGGTCGAGGCGCGCGAGTTCTTCGACGAGCATCCCGAGCCGGTGGTGGGTGCTGAGCCGCGTGACTGGGGCGACGCGGACTACGGCGTGCCGCGTCCGTCCGGGCATCGCGAGACGGCAAGCGACCTGGCGCGCGCCTTCCGAGACGGCGATACCGACCCCGTCGAAGTGCTCGAGCGGATCCTCGCCCGCGAAAACAACAGCGATTTCGGCGACTCGGTCTACAGCCCGTTCGTGAGCGTCGGCGAGCAGCGGGCGCGGGCAGCAGCCGAGGCCAGCCGCGAGCGTTGGCGAAGCGGCGAGCCGCTCGGCCCACTCGATGGCGTCCCGGTGCCGATCAAGGACCACCACCACATGCGTGGACTGCCGACACGAAGCGGCACCGCCTTTATGAACGAACGCCCCGAGGTGGACAGCATCGCCGTCCAGCGCCTCGAGGCGGCCGGCGCGGTCGTCTACGGAAAGACACACGTGACCGAATGGGGGATGCAGCCGACCGGCTTCAACCCGAACTTCAAGATGCCGCGCAACGTGTATAGCTCGGAGCACGCCGCCGGCGGCTCCTCAACCGGCACCGCGACCGCGGTGGCGCTGGGATTCTCGCCGGTCGGGCTCGGCTCGGACGGCGGTGGCTCGATCCGCATCCCCAGCGCGCTCAACGGGCTCTTCGGCATCAAGCCGAGCTTTCTGCGTATCGGGCGCACCGGCGACGCGTGGAGTACGAGCACCGTGTCGCACAACGGACCGATCGGCCAATCGGTCGCCGATCTGGTGGAGTTTCTGGCCGCGACGGGCGCTCAGCCCGACCCCGACGACTACGCCACCCAATACGCGCCGCAGGTCTCCGACCTCGCCGACCAGTGGCGGGCGGCGCTCGGCCGCGGCATCGAGGGCGCGCGCATCGGCCTGTGGTCGTGGGCCTGGGAGCAGGCGGACCCGGAGATCGCCGCGATTTGTCGCGAAGCGCTCGCCGAGCTCGAGCGCGACGGCGCCGAGTTGGTCGACCTCGACATCCCGTTCAGCGAATACCACCAGTCGTTGGGCGTCCTGGCAATCGGCGTGGAGGCCGTCGGCCTGCTCCACGACGCCGTCCACTACTTCGGAGAGGAATCTAGCGAGGACCTACGCCTGATCATGGCGGCGCTGTCGACGATCGACGCGCGCGACTACATGATCGCCCGCCGCACCCGCGCCGGCCTGCGCCGTTCCCTGGCAAACGCCATCCGCACGGTCGATCTCATCGCCATGCCCACGGTCAACATGACCGCCCCGACCTACTCGCTCGCCGAGGACGGCCAGTCGATCTATGACGAACACGCGACCACGCAACTGTGTCGCTTCGCCTTCCTCGGCAATATCACGGGCCTGCCAGCCGGCAGCGTCCCGGTCGGCATGAAGGACGGACTCCCCGTGGGACTGCAGTTCATGGGCGACGCCTGGGACGAGGCGAGCGTCTTCGCCGCCATGGCGCATTGCGAACGGATGGGGATCGCGGAGCTTGCGAAGCCGGTCAGCTATCAGCGGTTAGCGGTTAGCGGTTAGCGGTTAGCGGTTAGCGGTTAGCGGTTAGCGGTTAGCGGTTAGCGGTTAGCGGTTAGCGGTTAGCGGTTAGCGGTTAGCGGTTAGCGGTTAGCGGTTA
>JBNJFZ010000341.1:0-3156 GCA_051747295.1 Myxococcota bacterium | reverse complement strand
AAAAGAGCCCGGCTGCGCAAGATGCACAGCCGGGCTCTCTTCGTCGGGGTTCAGTGGGGCTTACTTCGCGAAGCCAAACAGACGGTATTCCCAGCGAACCGTGGCTCCAATCGTGTATCCGAGGATGGTCGAGAAGCTGGTGGCGGCACCCAGGTGTACCTGAGAGTTGCCGTTGTGGACGAATCCGCCGAGCTCGCCGCCTACGGCGACACCGGGGGACTTATTGTCTTCGAGGCCCGTGCAGGTGTTGTTGCTGTCGCTAACGGGCCTGTCGCAGCGAAAGATGGACTGGAAGGCGGCGCTAGCCTGGCCGTAGACGCCGGCGAGATCCGGACCGACGAGCGTCACCTTGTATCCCGCGCCGGCGCCGACGAACCAACCGGTCGACTGAAGATCGAAGCTATCCGTCGGGGGGAGCCGCGCCTCACGTCCAGAGAGGAAGCCGCCTTTTCCGAAGAAGCGAAGGTTGTCCATCTCAAATACACCGTTGATGTGGATGTCGAGTCGTCCCGCGCCCGAGCCCAACCCGGTCTGGCCGCTCAAGCCCAGTCCCAGTCGAATCAGCATTTTCTGCCGATTCGCTCCGACCCCCGTGATTTCTGAGTCTCCGTTCTGGCTCGACTGCTCGAAGTGCGAGTCGCTCGCCACGGCGAGGTTGCTCTCCAGCTCTGGAACCTCGAGGCCGGGAATGTCGAACGATGGACGCGCGTCGGCTGTGTCCGGAACGAGCGTGAAGGCTGCGACACACAGTGCCGCGACAAGAAAGGTCATTGGCTTCGTCATTTTGACGTTCATTATCATGCTCCTGAAATCCATAAGTTGCCATCATGAGGCGCGACTCCTTTGCAGTGAAGTTCGAACTTCCTGCCGCAAAGTGCCCCTGTGAGTGATGCGTTTTTGGGCTAAGCGCCGGTCATTTTACCCGTAAACTAGTTTTTACATAGCGATTGAATGCCTGCAACCTGAAGCTCGACGAATTCATCCGTCGTCTCGAGACCAACGATCTGCATCCCGGGCATCGTACTTGTCCATCACCTGCTCGAAGGCGACCTGCAGATCGATGTCGAGCGAGTTGGCGAGCGTCACCACGACGAAGAGGATGTCGGCGAGTTCGTCGGCAATCCGGCCTTCGGCTTCGTCCTCCTTTTTCTTCTTCGGGCCGTGGACGTCATTGATCTCTCGGGCGAGCTCGCCGACCTCTTCGGTCAGGCGGGCGAGGTTGGCATGCGGTGCCCAATAGCCGTCGTCCCACTGGGAAATCCACGCGTCGACGTGCTCTTGGATCTCTCGGATGGACATCTCGCTGCGGCTGTCTTCCATGGCGTGCTCCAGGTATCTCGGGCAGAACAGGCCCGACGGAAATTCTGTCTGTTATTCGTTGCTCGATCGGCTTAAAGTCACGGCAACGTACATATCTGACCTGAGTCTTTGATGTCTACGACCGAGCCAGCCGACACATTCGTTAAGGTCCTCGCCGCCGATGATCTCGAGGAGGGCGACAGCCAGGTCGTCCAGGCCGGGCTCAAAAAGATCGCGCTCTTTCGCCACGAAGGGCAGGTCTACGCCGTCCAGAACGTCTGTCCGCATGCGGGCGGTTCGCTGGGCCATGGTCACTTCTCGAGCAAGAAGGGAGTCGTCCGATGTCCTCGGCACGCCTGGGGCTTCGACGTGACGAGCGGCGACTGCCTGACCAAGCCCGCGTATTGCCTCAAGCGCTACGAAGTCCGACAAGAGGAGGGCTGGCTCTCGGTCGGGATTCCCGACGATGGGAAGCTACTCTGAGCCAGCCTGTCGCACGCACACGCACATGATTGAATATTGGGGGCCGGACCACCGTCGTATCACCCGAGAATGGAAGGATACACGAGATGGATACCGACTATGTGGACCGCATCGAAAATTGCTCGAATTATCGGACTTGGCGCGACGTTCGCCGCTGTATTGTTGGTGCTCTCGACCGGGCCGGCGAGTGCACAGGCTCGCAGCATGGCGACCGAGACAGATTACTCCCCCAAGCGCGATGCCTTCAGCCTCCTGCTGCGCACCGGCGCGGGCAGTCTCTACGGCCCTGGTTTCCAGACCGGACAACTCAGCTACGCTCGGGAGGGCATGGTCGACTCCGAAAATCGGAAGCCGTTCTCGAGCCTTCGCCAGGCTGGTATGACCTACGGCGTTTCGGCGACAGGTGAGATCGCGACGCATGATCTCTGGGCCTTCGGTGTGACCGGACTGGTCGGCTTCAACGCCACGAGCGCACGCCGCGGTGGAATCGCGAACGACCTGGAGACTCGAGAGAAGCTCCAGGGTGTCTCCTACGGCGGTGGGTTGCGGGCGAGTTACGGGACGGACGACCACCGGGCGACGGTCGACGTGGTCTACACAAGGTCACACCTCGAGGGCAGCGTCGACTGGACCGTCGACGATATATTCTCCGAAGCATATGGGAGCACCGCGCGCTACGAGTACGATCTCGAGCGATTCGCGGCGCTCGTCGGATACGAATTCACGATGGGTGGGCCGTTTTTCGGATTCCTGCAGGGCGGGGCTCAGTTCCTGCCACGACAGAAGACCAGGCGCGAGCAGCGCGGCACGGTCCCATGGGCACCGCCCGGTGACTCATTTAGCAACGACATCGAGAGCCGCGATCTCGACACAAGAAGCGGAGAAGTCACGTTTTCACCGGAGTTGCAGTACGCACTGGGCGCGGGTATCGGGGTCAGGTTCTAGTCGTTGCGGGCCAGACCTTCTAATGCTGGCACTCTGGGTGTCTAGACAAAGCCATCACGCTTTGTTACGATTAAGGCACACATTTTTATTTTTTTGGGGTCGAGTGACGCCCATGCATTACCAGTTTATGGGATGCGACGGGCTGTATCTGTTCTCGAACCCCGAAGAATTATCAGCAAGCACTTAACCGAAATCTAAGTAGGGGAGTGTGAGTGAGTCATTACCTGATGCCTGGGGTATGTGTATGTCCAGATGGAAGCATTTGATGATCCTATTAGTCTGCTTGGCGGTCGCATCGGCCGCTTGTTCCGACGACCCACCCGCCGGAGACGGGTCTGACAACAATGGCGGAGCTGACACCAGTTCTGACACTGGTTTTGACACGAGCTCTGACACCAGTGCTGACACGAGCTCTGACACCAGTGCTGA
>JBNJFZ010000340.1:0-3176 GCA_051747295.1 Myxococcota bacterium | reverse complement strand
ATACTCGACGATGCCGTTGGCATCGCCTGCGTTTGCCGGCTTCGATACCGAAAAAATCATCTCGCCGAGGCTCGGTCCGACTTCTTACACACGAATCAATGGTTGAGACACGCAAAGACCAGTTTCGGCCGCCAGCGATAGCGGTGTGCCTCTTGTCTCTATCCCCGAATTCGGGGCGCGATGCAAACTGGGAGCTGCGGCTGGTTCTAGTGCAGACCGGAGTCGCCTTGATCTAACCGGGTCTGACGGTGATCTGCGGGCCCCACCCACCCGCAGATGGCGCGAGAGGGCGATCCCCCGACATTTAGAAGCCGAACTTGAAGCCCACGCTGCCGCTGTAGAGCAGGCCGCTGGACTCGTCCATGATCGGCACGAGCACGTCCGCGCTGGGCATGATCGCGAAGTTCTCGTTGACCCGAAGCTCGATGCCGGCCATTCCGCCTGCCGCGAAACCAGTGCCGAGGTCGACGTCGCCGTTGACATTACCGAGCGCATAGAGCCAGCCGGGCTTGGCTCCGATGGTAAACGTCACCATGTCGGATGGCTTCAGGTCCAGGAGAAGATTCAGGGAGGTCACGCCGTAAATGAGGTTCGTGGTGGTATCGTTGGCCAACGTCCCGCTGAGTTGACTGATACTGATGTAGGGGTCGACCGAGAACGCCACCTTTTCTTCGTTGACGATGGCGTAGTTGAAGTCGAAGGCCGTGCCCAGAAAGAACAGCTTGATGCCGAAGTCGAAGTCGTCGGTCACGCCGTATCGACCGGCGATCTCGGTCGTCGGAAGCGTCACCGAGCTCCCGCTCGCGCTGTCCCCTATGCCAAAGACCCCCGGCGCGAGGTTGACTTCGACCTTACCCTTTTCCACGGGCGTGGCCGTGTGGAGCGTAGAGTACGAAAAACATCCCGATAGCGGGAGGAGGAGGGCGAATAGTAAGAGGCAGAGCAGGCGCTTCATGTGCCTTCCATCGAGCAGTGACTTGTGAGGCGTGGGTGCAGCGTACGGATGTCACGCGCGCGACGTCAAGAGTCCGACTCCTCGGAGTCGGCGCGCAGCGACGACCGAATTCTCCGGGAGAACCGTCTCTCGGTGATTCGCACGAACGCGACCCGGGCGGGGTCGTCGTCAGTCCACAGGTACGTGTCGCTCTGTCGCCGCTCGGAGTCGACCGTTTCCCGGACGCGACGCTTTCCCACGACCTCGATCTCGTCGACGTCGAAGTTTTCGGTAGTTTCGTCCGGGAATCGCACGTTCACGCGTCGGTTGATGACGTCCAGGTCGACGATTTCGCCGGTGCCGCGCTCGGTGCGCGCCTTCTGCCCCGCACGTGGCAGCGATCGACGCATCTGCTTGTACAGCTTTTGTTCGTAGACCAGGCAGCACATCAGTCGCCCGCACATGCCCGACACCTTCGCCGGGTTCAGGGTGAGCCCCTGTTTTTTTGCCATGCGAATCGAGACCGGCGAGAAGTTCTCGAGGAAGGTCGAGCAGCACAACTCCCGGCCGCAGGGGCCAATGCCACCGAGCATGCGGGTCCCGTCGCGCACGCCGATCTGGTGCATCTCGATACGCGTTCGGTACCGGTGGGCGAGGTCCTTGACGAGGTCTCGAAAATCGATGCGGCCGTCGGCGCTGAAGAAGAAGACGATCTTCGATCCGTCGTGCATGTATTGCACACGCACGAGCTTCATCTTCAAATTTCGGGCGCGGATGCGCTCCAGGCAGAATTTATAGGCGTTACGCTCGAGTTGCTCGTTCTTTGCGGTGCGTCGGATGTCCGAGGCGTTGGCCTTGCGTAGGACGCGGTCGAGCGAGTCGACGTCCCGCACCGCGCGGTGCACATGACTGGTCACCTCTGCGATAGCCGGGCCGCGATCTGTCTCGACGATCACCTGGTCGCCCAGGCGCAGTTGGAGCTCCCGAGCGTCGAAGTCATGCTTGAGGAAATTCGTGCGAAATTGCGCCTCGACGACGTTGTAGAGGCGGCGTTCACCGCTGAAGGGCGGCTCGGAGCGGGGGTTGGCGGTCGTGGCTGGCACCTCTATCTACCTCGCCTGACGTGCGTTGCGAAAGCGCTCGAGGAGGTTCTCGGCGATCAGCTGTCCATTGACGTTTCGGTCGAGCTTATGTTGAGCGGTCCGAATCTCGTCGAGCAGGCCCAGTACGGCCCGCCTGGAGACATCCGAGGCGAAGGTCTCGACGTGTTGCTGCAGGTCGCGATTGACCAGTCGCTCGGTCGAGCCCGTCGCCTGGAACATCATCACGTCTCGGAAGAACAGCTTGAGGACGTCGAGCTTGCGCAAGAATTCATCGCGCGAGCTGTTGAGTTCTTCGGCGAGGTCGAGCAAGGGCACGGGGCGGCGGTTGGGCAGCGACGTGACGCTCTCGATCACCGCTTTACGCGCCCCGAGCATGCCGGACTCGAGCACCGCAAACGAGCGGCCTACGCTCCCCTCGCCGTAGCCCGCGGCGACTTCCAGGAGGTGCGGCTCGACGGGCTCTTCGAAGGCGTCGCTCTCGGCGGTCAGCGTACCCAGCAAGTCGACGACGTCGTCGGTGTCGAGCGCGCCGAACCTGAGGATCTGACACCGCGAGATAATCGTGTCGAGCAGCATGTGGGGCTGATCGGTGACGAGGATGAGCCGCATGCGCGTCGCCGGCTCCTCCAGGGTCTTCAACAGGGCGTTGGCCGCCTGCTCGGTCATCGTGTGCGCCTGGTCGATGAGCACCATGCGGTAGCGTGCTTCGTAAGGCGCCTTGCTCGAGGCCTTCTGCACCTCGCGGATCTGGTCGATCTTGATGCGCGTGCCGTCCGGCTCGATCACCATGAGGTCCGGGTGCTGAATCTGGGCGATCTTACGGCAACTCGAGCACGTCCCGCAGGCATCGCGAAACTCGCCCTCCGGGCGCTCCAGGCAGTTGACGACCGCCGCAAATGTGTGCGCTGTCTGGAATTTGCCCACGCCCTCGAGCCCGGTAAACAGGTAGGCGTGGTGGACGCGGCCCGTATCGAGTGCGCGCTGAAGGATGTCCAGAGGGCGTTCTTGCCCGCGTATGTCGTGCCACGAAATCAAACGTCGTCTCCCGGGTAGATAGTTCTCATCCGGACACCCGCTCCGGTCGCGAATGGCGGCTGATTTTCACGAGCTCTGCGTCGTCTTGCATCGACGTAGCCTGC
>JBNJFZ010000339.1:0-3193 GCA_051747295.1 Myxococcota bacterium | reverse complement strand
CGACTCGCATACGTCGCCGCCATCGTCGGCGCAACGGCCTGCGTGGCGACCAGCCCGCCTGGCCCAATCACACCACAGATTCGCGCCCAGGTCTCGGTGCTCAACAAGAGCCACGAGCTGCACGTGCTGCGCATTCGCATGCTCGACCGCTCCGCGCGATTCGACTGTGACACCATCGACGAGGCCCCGGCCGAGTACTTCAAAGAAGATGACTTCGGCACGCCCACGCGATGGGAGTTGATGTCCGGCCAGGAGATCGGCATCGGTACTGAGGACGGCTGGTACGACCAGCAGGCGATCTTTGGCGGGCGCGATTGCACCGCCGCGCTGATCCAGAGCGACACGGTCAACAATATCCTGATCTTCTGGACGGATGATCTCCAGGTCAAGACCTTCGACTTCGACCCCGAGATCCCCAAAGAGATCGACGCCGATCCGAATACCGTCGTGCTCGAGGGCGACTACTCGAATACGCCCGACTCCGAGATGCATCCATACCGATTCCGCCCGTGCGAAGACGAGGACCTCTGCAACGACGAGGGCACCCAGGAAGCGGCGCGCATTCCGAGCGGGGCGCGGTACGAGTGGAAGTCCGTCAGCGACGAAACGCTGCATCACGACGTGAACTGGCGCCCCTTCGACGAACCGACGAGCGTCCCCGAATTCTGCCAGATGCCTGGCCCGGGGATGGGGCTCGAGTGGGGTCAGCGGCCCGGTGGCAACTGGAAGATCTACGAGATTCGCGAGGGCATCGACGGCTGCCACACCATGTCGCTGTCGAGCCTCAGCAATGACGAGCCGACCCGAGAATGGATTGTCTGCGCGCCGTACGAAGCCCTCACGACGCTCGGCACGACGAGCGACGAACAGTCACGCCTGGAGATGCAGCTCAACGAAGCGACGGGCAACGGGTACGTCGGCCTGCAGCTCGTGCTGCAGCGATTCGTCCCCGGACAGGGCGTCACCGGTGAGGCCAGCGTCTATATGACGCGCGGCACCCGGCTGCCGAGCTTCCTGGGGCTCGACCTCCGATCCGAGATCCGAAACGGTTGCGGCCCCGTGGACGCGGGATGCCACCGGGAGATCCCGGTCGACGTCACGATCTCGCGCGGGTCCGGCGAGTCGCTCGCCGTCCAGCCGGGCGAAGTGGCGGTGTTCGAGAATGGTCGACGAAAATTCCACCTGATGCGGGCCGCCAACGTCCCCATGCTCCAGGCACGGTGCGAGGACGGCACGGACTCGCGTATTGGTACGGCACTCAATCAGGAGCCGGGGGAGTACTACGAAGCCACGACGGTGGTCGAGTTTTCGGGGAGTGGGGGGTAGTTGGTAGTTGGTAGTTGGTAGTTGGTAGTTGGTAGTTGGTAGTTGGTAGTTGGTTGCAAGTGGATCGAGACATTGCCTGAACGTGAGTTACTAGGAGAGCGAAGATGAAGAATATAAATCGAAAGAAGGTTTTTAATCGCATACTCACGCTGTTGGTGGTCTTCGTGCTCGGCGCGATGGCCTGGGGGGCAGGCTGTGCCGCTGATGACACGGGCAACGCGCTCGAAACTGGCGGTGCCAATAACGGCGGCGGCAGCGGTGTCGGACAGTCCGGCGCGCAGGACTTCGGGCGCTTCCGCTCGCTGGTCGAGGCCGGTGAGATTCCGGCTCCGACCACGCTCGACGCGGTTGGGTTCTTCAACGAGCACAAATTCGAGCTCCCCGAGCCGACCTGCGGAGACAACGTCTGCGTCCACGGCGCGTTCGGCGTCCAGGGCAATATGATCAACGGCTCGAACTGCACGACCCTCGCGGTCGGGTTCAATACCGAGCTGGCGCCCGACGACTTCGACCGACCACCACTCAATATGTCGATCGCTATCGACACAAGCGGTTCGATGGACGGGGCGCCCATCAACTCCGTGCGCAACGGCCTGCTGCTCATGGCCGACGAGCTCGACGAAAAGGACGAGATCTCGCTCATCACCTACTCGGGTGAAGCCCAGGAGGTGCTCCGCTCCACGCCGAATAACGATCCGAACCGCGAGCAGCTCAAGCAGGCGATTCGCAACCTCGACGCGTCTGGGTCGACCAATATCTACGACGGCCTCAAGCTCGCGGGTCAGAAGATCCTCGACAACGCTGGCGACGGCACGCAAAACCGCATGATCCTGCTCTCCGACGGCGTCGCCACCGAGGGCATCACCAACCGCGACCGCATCGTGAACCTTGGGCTCTCCTACGCTGAAGAGAGCATCGGCATCACAACCATCGGCGTGGGCGATGACTTCGACCTCAGCCTGATGAGCCAGCTCAGCGAGAACGGCTCCGGCAACTTCTACTTCGTCGAAGACCTCAACGCCGTCGAGGAGATCTTCACCGAAGAGGTCAAGACCTTCCTGGTCCCGCTGGCCGAAGACATCAGCATCAACTACGACGGCTCGGACGCCTACCAATTCCGCGCGGCCTACGGCACGCGCATCTGGGAGGGCGAGCCGCAGCGCGCCAGCATCTATATCCCGTCGCTCTTCCTCGCCAGCCGTCAGTCGATCGACGACATCGGCCCCGGCGGTGGACGTCGCGGCGGCGGTGGCATCATCCTGCTCGAGCTCGTCCCCACGACCGACCAGACGCTCCTCGACAACACGCCTCCGGGCTCGAAGGTCGGCGACATCAACTTCTCCTACCGCATCCCCGGCACCGAGGAGTTCGTCGAGCAAACCATCACGATCGACAACCCGCTCGCTCCCGGCCAGACGCCGGACGAAGGCGAGTTCGAGAACCCGACCGTGGAGAAGGCGTTCGTCACGCTCAATATCTACGCCGGCTTCAAGATGGCGACCGAGCGTGCGGCAGGCGGCTCGGCCGGCGCGGCACTCAACGTACTCCAGCCCCTGGCGGAGAACGTCGAGGGCTGGCTCGAAGAGAATCCCGATGAAGACATCCAGGCCGACTACGAGCTGATGTTGCTGCTCATCGAGAATATCGAGGAGACCGGCGCTGAAGAGGAAGTCGGTGCGCCGCCGAATCCGTGGCCGCAAGATTAGGGTTTCGGGATCTGTCCGGCTCCCGTCGCGTGGCCGGCTGATTCCGACCAGCTCTGCGTCGGCCTGCATCGACGATGCCTCTGGAGCTTTGATCTATTGAGCGCCGGAGGCGCGCAGGCTGCCAGCCTGCGAGTTCCCGCAGGAGCCCGAGGCCGTTTGCA
>JBNJFZ010000338.1:0-3220 GCA_051747295.1 Myxococcota bacterium | reverse complement strand
CGGCGGTCCGCAGACCGTGGCGCTGACGGCGACGGCCACCAGCTTCGTCCAGCAGGACATCGTCGAGCAGCTCGGTGTCCCGGACGCAGAGATCCTCGTCGCGGGGTTCGAGCGGCCGAATCTATTCTTCGAGGTCTTCCAGGCGCGCGGGAAAAAAGACAAGCTCGCACGAATCGAGGCGCTGTCGGAGTACTACGACGACGCGGGTTCGATCATCGTGTACTGCGCGACCCGCAAGCAGGTCACGAGCGTCGGCAAGGCCTTGAACCGGGCGGGCATTTCCGCCGGCACCTACCACGGCGGCATGGGCGACCGCGCTCGCAGCGAGACCCAGGACGCCTGGATGCGCGGCGAGACGCAGGTGCTCGTGGCGACCAACGCGTTCGGCATGGGGGTGGACAAGCCCGACGTGCGCGCGGTCATCCACTACAATATGCCGGGAAGCGTGGAGGCGTACTATCAGGAGGCCGGGCGCGCGGGCCGAGATGGAGAGCCGGCGCACTGCCTTCTGTTGTTCAATTACGCCGACAAGGGCATCCACGATTGGTTTGCCGAGAACTCGTTTCCGCTGATGACCGAGGTGATGCGGGTCTGGCAGTACGTCCACGGCTTTGGCGTGGGTGAGCACGAGTTGGGCTCCTACACGATCTCGAACGCCGTCTCGACGGGCGGCACCAAGATCCATTCGATGGCGGTCGAGGCTTCGCTGCGGATGCTCCAGGCGGCCGGGCACCTGCAGGTCAGCGGGAAGACCGTCGAGGTCATCGACGATATCGGGGTCTCGGAGGTCGAGATCGACTACGACACGCTCAAAGAGCGCCGGCTGATCGCCAAAGAACAAGTCGCGAACCTGGTCAAATACGCAACACAGGCGGGATGCAAGCAGGCGCGCTTGCTCCACTATTTCGACGAAGACTGGGACATCGACGACACCTGCGACCACTGCAGCGACTGCTGCGGCATCCCCGAGTACGCCAGGGAGCACGCCGAGGCGCTCAGCCAGACCATTCGCTGCTCCGACGACGCGGATACGCTCGCCAAAAAGGTGCTGGCCGGCATCGCGCGAGCCGACGGAAAGCGCGGGGCGTCTGCGGTCGCCGGCATGTTGGTCGGCTCGAGCGCGAAGGCGGTCAAGGAGGCCGGCTTCGACCGGCTGAGCACCTACGGGATTCTGTCGCAGATACGAAAGAAGGACGCCTCGTATTTGATCGAGCTATTCGCTCGCCACGGGCTGGTGCGCCGGAATCAACACGGTTGCGTATTGCTGACGCAGCTCGGCTCGGAGGTCATGACCTCGGCGTCCGACATGCCGGAGGCGCTCGCCGGGTCGCTGGAGCGCTCGCTCACCCAGAAAAAGGGCAGAAGCCGATCGGGGTCGTCGGGGCGTTCGTCTCGCAAGCGCACCGGCGTAGGGCAGACCTACGATGAGACGCTGGCGATCCATCAGGAGGGGAAGGGTGTCGCGGAGATCGCAGAGGAGCGCGGGCTCAAACCCGGAACGATCGCCCGGCACTTTGCGCTGCTCGCCGAGCGTGGGGAGCGCATCCATATCGATGATCAAATCGAAGAGACCAAGCTCGAGCAACTGCGGTCGATCGCCGACGATTGGAAGCCCGGAGACAAGGTCGGTCCGCTCAAGCGTTCTTTAGGGGAAGAGTGGACGTACGCAACGCTCAGGGCGCACCTGACGTGGCTTATCATGGAACGCAAAGGCACACTCTGAGCTGTGGCCCACAAAATGAAGCGCGGCTCATTGACCAATTCGGTAACATCATAAGAACTTCTCTAGACAGGATGCTGACGAACCACTATAGGTTGGCTTCAGCCGCATCACACGCAAACGTCAATTGACGCCATTTAAGTATGCGGCTCGTTGTATTTAGAAGTTAGTGTTGACTTACTACAAGGGGTTTTTCAGATGCGCAAAATTACGATGCTTTTGGCTCTCGTTTCCATGCTCGCTCTCAGCGGCTGTGCGATCATGCCGTACCAGACTGGTTCGATCTACACGAGCCACACCGCTCCGATGCAGGCGACGCAGAACGAAGTCGGTAACAAGAAAGGCGAAGCTTGCCAGACGAATATTCTCGGCGCGTTTTCGACCGGCGATGCGAGCATCGCTGCTGCTGCAAAGGCTGGCGGCATGGGCAAGGTTGGTACCGTGAACTACTCGTTCTCGACCATCCTCGGTCTGTACAGCTCCACCTGCACGGTCGTCACGGGTAACTAAGGTTACCGACGACTCAGGTAGAAGAAGCCCCGCAGGCGATTGGTCTGCGGGGCTTTTTGTGTGTGCTACTTTGTGCGCCACGGCACTGATCGCGTACGACGAGGCGGGGCCGCAAAAGTCGTACCCGCAAAAGGAGGCTTCCCTCAACCGTTCGTCTCGATCACAATGCAATAGACGCCAGAACAGGTTTGTTGAACCGGCGACGAAGCGAGTGGCAGCTCACCACGTGGTTGTATCTCCCGGTACGCGGAGGACCGAGTCATGAAAATGTCCAAATTTGCGATTCTCTTTTTGTCCATGGCGCTGGTGGCGTGGTCGTGCAATCGATCGAGTGCGGACCAGCAAGCGGTTGATGAAGAATCCACGGCCGAAGCTCCCGAGGAACGGGCGGGCGAGGGTGGACCCGATCCGATGAAGCCAGGCTCGGGCAGTGAGGCGTCGAAAGCACGGCTCGACATGTCCGAGGTGCCCGAAGAGAAAAAAGAACCCGAATTGAAGCTCTCGGAAGCCGAATGGAAAGAGCGGCTGACGGAAGAGGAGTTCCACATCCTGCGTGAAAGCGGAACCGAGCGAGCCTACACGGGCGAGTTGCTCGAGAATGAGACCGAAGGCATCTATGTATGTGCCGGGTGCGGCGAACCGCTATTTTCGTCCGAGCACAAATTCAAGTCTGGTACCGGTTGGCCGAGCTACTACACCGTCCCCGAGGACAACACCGTGGGAGAGGTGATTGACGCCAGCCTCGGGATGGAGCGCGTCGAGGTCTATTGCGAAAACTGCGGTGGGCACCTCGGCCACGTCTTCCAGGATGGACCCGAGCCGACCGGCCTGCGTTATTGCATCAACTCGGCGGCCATGGACTTCGAGGCCAGAGATTTGGACGGCGATGGCGAGATCGCCAACGCGAAGTGATGTCAGCGACCTGGTCGCTCGAGCCGGTTAGTTGCGCTTGCTCCATCCGCATTCTGGGCAGCGCGTGCGCGGCACCAT
>JBNJFZ010000337.1:0-3222 GCA_051747295.1 Myxococcota bacterium | reverse complement strand
GTGGACCATAGTCGGTTTCTTGTCGGGCGGAGGTATCCCGCCAAAACAAAACCCGTCAGTCCAGTTGGTTGGACTGACGGGTTTCTCGAGTCGGAGCGCCCAGATTCGAACTGAGGACCCCCTGCACCCAAAGCAGGTGCGCTACCAGGCTGCGCTACGCTCCGTGTCTCGGAGGACAGCTTATAGGGCAAGATGGGCGCGGATTCAATAGGCTCGCGCCGTTGGCGCTCGCAGGGGTTGAGTGGTTTCGCTCGCGCCGGTGGCGCTCGCGAGGTTGAGCGGTTCACGGATGCGAGGAGGGCAGGCTGGCAGCCTGCGGGCCAGCGCAGGTCATAGCGTTTTCAGGATGGCGCCGAGGACGTTTGCGTAGTCGTCGGTCCAGACCGGGGCGTCGGTTGGAGAGAGCGGGACGAAGTCGTGTTGGGCGGCGAACCAGTCGCGCATCGGGGTGTCGGGGGCGGTCATGAAGACCCAGTCCGAGGGTTTGACGCCCAGTTTCTCGTGTTCGGCCGAGGGGATGTAGCGGACAAAGAAAGCGTCGAGGCCGATGGCGGCGGCGATGTTGGCCAGGGGTTCGCGCAGCGACACGTACCGGTTCGAGATCTGGAAGGCGAGCACGCCGTTGAGTTTGAGGCGGTCGCGGTAGAGCTCGGCGGCCTCGCGGGTGATCAGGTGTACGGGGATCGAGTCGGAGCTGTAGGCGTCGAGGACCAGCAGGTCGAACGCGCGGTCGTCCATCTCGTCCAGCACCATCCGCCCGTCGCCGACCACCACGTCGCACGCCTTGCCGCAGTTCTCCAGAAACGTGAAGTAGTCCGGGTTCTGCGCCACCCGGGCGATCAGCGGGTCGATCTCGAGAAAGGTCCAGGACTGGCCCTCGCGGGCGAAGGCCGCCATCGCGCCGGCGCCCAGGCCCACGATCATGACGTCGTCGGCGGCGCGGCGCCGGTTGAGCTGCTCGATGGTGCGCGCGATGCCGCTTTCGGGCCCGTAATAGCTCAGCGGCACCCGCCCCAGCTTGTCGTCGAGCACCTGCTCGCCGTGGACGGTGTCGCCGTGGACCATGATGTGCTTGGGCAGGCCATTTTCGACCTTGGCCTGGACGATGACGCGCCCGAAGTAGCTGCGTTCCTTGAAGATCGCGCCATCCCCGGCGGCGATGTCGAGCCCGACGCCCAGGAGCATCAGCGCGGAGGCCGTCCAGGCGAACGAGCGGGTCCTGCGAAGCGCAAGCCCCAGCAATGCCGCGATGAACAGCACCAACAAAATATCTGCGCTGGGCGGCGTCGCCGCGAATTTCGGCGACGCGAATAGGTGCGCCCCCACCAGGCCGGCGGCGGCGACCGTGAAGACGCCCCCGACGATCAGGCGGTCGCGGTCCAGGTTCTCGAGCGTGGGCAACAGCAAGGTGGCGAGGATGAGCGTCGTCTCGTATTCGCGAATGTCGTCGAAGAGGAGCGGCGCGAGCAGCGCGACGAACACCCCGCCCAGCAGCCCGCCGAACGACATACAGAGGTAAAAGCGCGTCGTCTCGCCGCCACCCTTTCGAGTTTCGTGGAGTTGCCCGTGGAAGACCATCCCGACCACGAAGACCAGCGCCAGGTGCATCGGGATCGCGAAGACGACATGGTCCTCGAGGTCGAGCAGCAAGACGAAGAAGCTGGCCAGCAGCCACGCCGGGAGCATGGCCATCATCGTCTCGCGGCGGATCCAGGTCCGGTTGCTGAAGACCACGATGAACGTCAGCAGGTACAGCGCGAGCGGTGGAATCCACAAGAACGGCATCGACACCAGGTCGGTCGTCAGGTGGGTCGTGACGCTCAAGAACAGGCTCGACGGGATGAACGCCCAGATGACCCACTTCGCGCACAATCGCCAACCGGCAGGCTCCGCAGCCTCCGGCAGTGCCTCGGCGTGGTCGGCTGCGGCCGCCTGGGAGTTGGCCACCAGCCACGCGCACGCCCCCACGAGGACGGCGAGCAGGACAAATCCCACGGACCAGCCGATGGTTTGGGCGTCGAGGCCGGAGGTCGGCTCGATGACGATCGGGTACGTCAGCAGCGCCACCAGGCTGCCCAGGTTGCTCGCAGCATAGAGCTCGAAGCCGTCCGAGTCGCCCGCGTCAGCGTGGGTGAACCAGCGGTGAAAGAGCGGCGTGCTCGCGGCGAGCACGAAGAACGGAATGCCGACGTGGGCGGCGAGCTCTCCGAGCACCCACAGCGGCGACGGATCGGCGGGCGGTTGCTGGCCGGAGAAGGCGAGCGGCAAGAACAGGAACCCGGCGGCGATCACGGCGATATGCACCAGGGTCTGGCCGCGCGGTTTGACGTGGTTGCTGAGCACGTGAGCGTAGGCGTAGCCGCCCAGCAGGCAGGCCTGGAAGAAGACCTGGCAGGTGTTCCAGACCATCGACGAGCCACCCAGGCGCGGCAGCAGCAGGCGAGCGACCAGCGGCTGGACCAGAAAGAGCAGCGTCGCGCTGACGAAGATCGTCGCGGCAAAGATGGTGGCGACTTTGCTTTCGATTGAGCGTCGCATCGCGCGCCAGCCTACAGCGGGCGAGCGGCGAGCGGCAAGTCAAGTCACTCCGACTCGTCGGCTTGATTGTCCAGGCCGAGCATCTCCAGGACTGCCTGACGCAGTATGTCGGGGGTGAAGGGCTTCTTGAAGAAGCGTACCTGGTTGGGGACGACTTTGGATTCGTCGAGGACTTCGCCCGTATAGCCGGACAGAAAGAGGACGGGCACGTCGTTGTCGGAGGGGTCGAGGAGCTCGTTGACGAGCTCGATACCGTTGGTTTCGGGCAGGATGATGTCGGCGATGATCAGGTCGAAGCCACCTTCGGACGACCAGAGCCGTCGCGCGCCGGCGGCGCCCTCCGCGGTGATCGTATTGATGTCTCGCGAGCGGAGCAGCCGTGCGACCAGGTCGCGTATCTTGGTGTCGTCTTCGACGACGAGGACCTTCGCCCTGCGTCCGTCCAGTCTACCTTCACGCGGTCGATGGACGGTCGGCTCCCGTGTGGTCGTCGGCAGCGCGACGTAAAATGTCGTCCCTTCACCGATCTCGGTGTCGAACCAGATGCCGCCGCCGACGCTGGCCACAATCCCACAGCTGGTGGCGAGGCCGAGGCCGGTGCCCTTCTCGCGGGGTTTCGTGGTGAAATACGGCTCGAAGATCTTCTCGCGGACGTCCTTTGGAATCCCGTGCCCCTGGTCATGA
>JBNJFZ010000336.1:826-3229 GCA_051747295.1 Myxococcota bacterium | reverse complement strand
TCGCAAAGTCACCTGGCTGCGTTGCCAAGAATTGTCGTGCGGCCATCTTGGCCGCACGAGGTCGCTGCGCCCGGGATGGGCGCAGCACATTTCAACACGAACCCCTCAGCCCTCGAGCGTCACGACGACCTCGTCGTAGTGCTTCAGCCCGGCATAGGCCTCGAGTTCCGCTGGAAAGCGAAGCACGCCGGAGACATGCCCATCGACCTCGGCGACGCGCCCGTGCACGGACTTGAGCCCACCGTGCCAGCCACCGGGGGCCGAGACGACGACCAGATCGCCGGCCTCGGCGCCCAGCCGCTCGCGGTCGTCGGGATGCAGGTGCACATCGAGCTCGTCGCGGTGCTCGGCGATGGCAACTTTTTCGTCGTCGGTGACCTCCAGATCGAGCCGGATCTCGGCACCGGCTTTCTTGGGCTTGCCGCCCTTGAAGGCGGCCTTCGCGTTCTCCTCGGGGCCCGCGACCAACAGCGGGTGATCGACCTGCTCCTCGCGCACGAAGAAGCCACAGATCACGGCCAACGCGCCCGAGACGGCGAGCCCGTAGAATGCACGCATGAACTTGTGGGCCTTGAGGCCTTCGCCGGCGGTCGCCGCGCCCTGGTCGAACGGGGCGATCAGCTCCGGGAACGCCAGCGAGGCAGCGACGGCCCCCACGCCGCCCAGCAGCGTGATGACGGCCGAGCGTGAGCCGAAGCGCGACCACGTGATTCCGAGCACCAGCGTGACCGCCATCGGCGGGATGACTGCGGCGACGAAAGCCGCGTGCGCGGCGAAGATCGTCTTGAACTGCATGAACAGCGGCACCAGCGCGAGGCCCGTCGCGCTCGCCCCGAGCGTAGCCATGCGGGCGATCTTGAGGTCCTGGTTGCTGTCTTCCTTGCCCTCGCCGAAATACGGCTCCCAGACGTCGTTGACGATGACGGCGCTGACCGCGGTGACCAGCGTGTCGACCGTCGACATCAGTGCCGCGACGAGCGCGGCCATGATCAGCCCGAAGACGCCCGGCATCGCCAGGATCTCCGAGACCACCACGAAGACGTTGTCCGGCGCGATGGTCGAGGTGAGCTCACCGGTGCCGCTCATGACGCTCCCGACCCAGCCGACGCCGGAGACCGACACCGCGGCCAGCGGCATGATGATGAGCACCACGATCGCGACCGCTTTACGGCCCTCGGCGACGTTCTTCGCCGACATGAACCGCATCATGATGCCCTGGTTGATGAAGTAGAACGCAATACCGCCCGCCATCGCGTCCTGCCAGAACACGCCCATCGTATGGAAGGCCGCCGGCTCCTGCAGCGGCGCCAGCCCCATCTTGTGGGTCTCGGGCAACCCCGTCCAGAACGCCTCCCAGCCACCCAGATGGTGGATGCCGGCGACGAACAGGCCGATGCCGACCAGCAACAAGAGCACGGATTGGGCGAGGTCGGTCATGATGACGGAGGTCTGTCCGCCGACCGCGACGTAGACCGCGGTCGCGGCCGCCGCACCACACGCCGACAGGAAAATCGGCCAGCCCGTGAGAGCGTGCACCGCCTTGCCCAGCGTGAAGAAGTTGATGCCGATATAGCCGAGCAGATAGATCAGCAGGATCATCGTGGCGATCGTGCGCGCATCCCGGCCAAACCGCCGCTCGAAGTACTCCGGGATCGACTTGATGCGCCCGTAGTAGATGATCGGCAGCCACACGAGCATCCACAACGGCATCCAGAACCAGTCGTTCAGGTACGTCATGGTGCTGGCGAAGCCGAATTGGTACCCCACCGAGCTGTATTTCAGGAACGAGTAGCTGCCGATGGTGGTCGCCACGCAACTGAGCGCGACCAGCCAGCCCTTGAAGCGCCGACCGCCGAAGAAAAAGTCCGTCGACGTTCGGGTAAACCGCGCGAAGTAGGATCCCACGCCGACGACCACCGCGAAGTAGCCGATGATCACGGCGATATCGATCCAGCTTCCGACAAAGCCCGTCGTGCCACGGGCATCACCGGCTGGCGGGTACGAACCGGCCGAACCCTGCGACTGGAGCAGTCCGTGCAAGAGCGCGTAGCCGATGAGTCCGCCGAATAGCAGAATGGCGAGTCGCCTGGAGGTCAGCGCGCCCTTTCGCCAGGCGATAAACAGCCCCGTCGCGAAGACCAAACCCCCGATTCCATACACATAGAAAAACGGCGCCCACTGCTCCACGGTCCTGCCTCGCTACAACTGTTCAAGCAATTTTTCGATCAAACTCGATGCCGAGGAGGGTTACACGATCCGGCGGACTTGTCCAAGGTTTGCAGGCTCGATACTCGGAGCCGCTCCCCGTCGTGCGGCCATCTTGGCCGCACGCCTCAGATGTGACCTGCTTGAACAGTTTGACCAAATCGCCCAACCATGGAACCTAACTGAACGACCCACAAC
>JBNJFZ010000336.1:0-816 GCA_051747295.1 Myxococcota bacterium | reverse complement strand
GGCAATGGGGCCGCAACGCCTATGGTTCGCCCTCGCTGTTCGTGGTGCGGCCATCTTGGCCGCGCGCCTCAGGTTCCCCTACTTGAACAGTTTGACCAAGTCATCCAACTATGGAGGCCAATCGAACGCCCCCAACTCGTAGCCACGGACACAGCAATGACCGAGTACGATCCCGTAGACGAACGCCCGCTGGACCTCGACTGGCAGCGCACCGAGCGCGACGGAGATGTCTGGGTCTCCGAGCCAGTCGCCACCATCGAACTCGCCGACGGCGAGACCGAGATCTGCCTGGCTATCAAAGACGGCGATGAGGAATGGGTATTCTGGGCCGAGCAGTGGGTCGACAGTGAGCCGCACGAGTCGATCTCGAATACGACATACGCCGCGGAGAGCGTCGAAGAGATGATCAGCGCGCTGACCGTCATTCGCGACAGCGTGGAGGAGACCTTCGGCGCAGACGAGTGATATGCAGGTGGACCGCAAGAACGTGCGCCGGCTCACCGCCCGCGTATCAGGATTACTCGCGACGTTGGCTCCCGCCGCTTCGCAGCCTATCTGCGAGCGGTCGACATCCATTTGCTTCCTCCCGGAATTCTAAGAGCAACGAGTTGGTGTCCTGACCACTTTTGACGAGGACGAGTCAGCACACAAATCTTTAAGCCACGTGTGTGAAGCTGGAGTCCGTGAGGCCACCGGCCGAGCAAACCTATGACCTACTTCGTATTGAGTTCGATCTCCAATTCGGTCTGCACGCATCCTTCGAACTCGAAGCGCAGCGTACCTTTGAATGGTGTCAAGTGTTCGTTGTCCACATCT
>JBNJFZ010000335.1:0-3262 GCA_051747295.1 Myxococcota bacterium | reverse complement strand
AACTCGACTTGCTCGGTCCTCGGCAAGAAGTCGTAGGCCTCCAGCGTCGCGCACTCGTAGCCGATCGCGCCCAGCCGGTCTGCGTCGCGCGCCAGAGTTTGCGGCTCACAGCTCAGGTACAGGATGCGGTCGGCGTTCATATCGTCGAGGGCGTACAGGACTTCGTGGCCCATGCCAGCGCGTGCGGGGTTGGTGACGACGACCGCGTCGTCGTCGCCGACCTGGTCGAGCAGCCATTTGGCCACGCCCTCGTCGGAGGCGGCCAGGTATTCATGCTCGAGATCCGCGAACGCGGCGTTGAGGCGAGCGACGCCGACGGCCTCGTCCGAGGAGTCGAAGCCGACGACGCGGGTGCGCGAATCGGCGAGCGCGATACCGTGGACGCCGACACCGCTGTACAGGTCGACGAGGACGGATTCCTGGCCCGAGAGCTCGCCCTGCATACGCTCGTGTGCGGCCTCGAGTTGCGCGCAATTCATCTGGAAGAACGCCGTCGGCGGGACGCGAAAGCGCTGTCCGCTGATCTCGTAGTCGATCGCGTCTTCGCCTCGCACCAGCCTCTGGCGCCCGGCGAGCACGGCGTCTTCGAGTGCATCGCTGACGTTGATGTGTGTATGGACCGCGTGGTCGACGGCGCTCGCGATGGTCTCGGCGAGTTCAGCGGCCTGTTCCTCGACACGGCCCATGCTCACGGCCTCCTCCGAGCCGACGAACGTCACGATCGCAGCCTCTCCGTCGGCGCCGAATCCCGCGGTCGTGCGCACATCGACGAAGCGGGAGAACCGGTCGAGCTCGCCGTGGGCGGGCAACTCGGTGCGAATGACGTCGACGACCGCCTCGGCGTCGGGGTGGTGGACGACACAACGCTCGATCGGCAGGACCTCGCGGCTGCCCGCCTGATAGAAGCCGAGCTTCTCAGAGGGCACCGGTGAGTCGGTGACGACCATCCGAGCGCGGTTGCGATAAAACAGCGATTCCGGCGCAGCGTGGAACGCACTTACGTCGATCTCGGAGAGGGTCGGGAAGGCGTCGAAGGCGCGGGCGATGATCTCGCGCTTTCGCTCGAGTTGGTCTTCCTCGGAGCGCTCGAAGAGCGGGCATCCCGAGCACGCGGGGCGGTGGCGACAGGGTTGTGCGTGGTTTTCGAGGTCGGACATGATCTAGTGGGCCGGTCTGAGAGGAGAGGTGTTTCGCCGGGAGCATGGCGCAGCGAGCGACGTGGTGCAACCGGCGAAGACGCTTTTGGACTTGGTCGCCGAGGTCCTTGTGTCTAGTATTCCGTGCGACACGTCTACATTTTGCTCACGGAGTAGCACGCATATGACAGCACTGGATCAGGACGTCCTCGATGAGATTCGCGAAGACCTCGAGCGAAGGCGCGCCGAGTTGATCAACAAGAGCAACCTCGCCGCCAAAGAAATTCGCGAGACCGACCACGCTACAGGGGGTCGCGACTCGCTCGACGAGTCGACCGAAGAACAGACGACCTCTACTCAGCTGCGCCTGGCCGACCGCGACCGCAACCTGTTCATGAAGATCAACCACGCGCTCGAGCGCATGGATAACGGTGATTACGGCTATTGCGAGGAGTGCGAGGAGCCGATCGAAGAGAAGCGGCTCAGGGCACGACCGGTCACCACTCTCTGCATCGACTGCAAGGAAGCACAGGAGAAGGAAGAGGCTCGCGAGAAGATCCGTCCGGGCCTGATGGACCAGATGGAATGACCGGGTATGCCACAACGAACTTGAGTTTCGACCCGGTTTGCCCCGACACTGTCTCGAGCTTTCGTCGGAGTAAACCGGGTCGACTCTGTGTTAAGCCGACGAAGCGAGAACCGCACTCAGAAGACTTGGACCTACCCGCACATGAAACCCACCGATTCAAATAGCAAGGTTCGCTGCTCATTCTGCGGCAAAGAAGCGCGCGACGTGCGCAAGCTGATTGCCGGGCCCAAGGTGCATATCTGTGACGAATGCGTGTCACTGTGCCGCGAGATCATCGAAGAGGATCGCGAGGCCGAGCCGCACGAGGAGAAGGGCCTCGAGGAGATGCGCCCCAAGGAGATCAAGGCGTTCCTGGACGAGCATATGGTCGGCCAGCAGCGCGCCAAGCGCGTGATCTCGGTGGCGGTGTACAACCACTACAAGCGCATCATGGCCGATGAGTTGGCCGCAGAGATGCCCGAGATGTTCGACGAGGAGGACCAGGACGTCGAGCTGACCAAGGGCAATATCCTGATGATCGGCCCGACCGGCAGCGGCAAGACGATGATGGCGCAGTCGCTGGCCAAGAAGCTCGACGTGCCGTTTACGATCGCGGACGCGACCAGCCTGACCGAGGCGGGATACGTCGGTGAAGACGTCGAGAACGTCATCAAGAACCTGTGGCTCGCCGCCGACCGCGACGTCGAGCGCGCCAGCCGCGGGATCGTGTGCGTCGACGAGATCGACAAGATCGCCAAGGGTGGCTCGTCACCGTCTGCTACCCGCGATGTCGGTGGTGAGGGCGTGCAGCAGGCGCTGCTCAAGATGGTCGAGGCCAGCGACGTGATGATCACCCCGGAGGGCTCCCGCAACCGCCCGCAGCAGGAATTCATCCAGGTCGATACCTCCAATATCCTGTTTATCTGCGCCGGCTCGTTCGACGGGCTGACCGACGTCATCGCGCGTCGACTCGGCGAGGCGAAGATGGGCTTTGGCTCGGAGCTCAAAAAGGACGACGAGGACGTCAGCGAGATCCTCAAGTACGTTCGCCCCCACGACCTGGTCAAGTTCGGGCTGATCCCCGAATTCGTCGGCCGCTTCCCGGTCATCGTGACCTTCGACGAGCTCAGCGAAGACATGCTCGTCGAGATCCTGTGGAAGCCCAAGAACAGCCTGGTCAAGCAGTATCAGAAGCTCTTCGAGATGGAGAACGTCAAGCTGCGCTTCCAGGAAGAGGCGATGAGCGCCATCGTGGTCGAGGCCATCAAGCGCAAGACCGGCGCCCGCGGGCTGCGCTCGATCCTCGAGGAAATCATGCTCGACGTGATGTACGAGCTGCCGAGCCTGCGCAACGTCCGCGAGTGCATCATCACCGAGGAAGTGTTGACGAAGAAAGAGAAGCCGATGCTGGTCTATGAGAAAAAATCCGCTTAGGACACGTCGTCAGACGGGCTGATTTTCACGAGCTCATCGTCGTCCTGCATCGACGATGCCTCCGGCATCGCCTGCTTCGGACGACTTCGACCTCGCAAAAATCATCTCCGTCTGACTCGGTCCT
>JBNJFZ010000334.1:0-3276 GCA_051747295.1 Myxococcota bacterium | reverse complement strand
CGGAGCGTGGCGCCGGGACGCGCCTGCGACCTTCAGGACGCGCTCGTCGACTTCGCCGGCCGCCGCGCCGACAAGGATGCGAGGTCCGTCGAGCTGCGCGTCGACCAGATCCCGCCGTGCCTCAGCGAGGTCACCGGCATGAGCCTCGATCTGCTCGACGATAGCGTCCCGCTGAACCTCGACGAGACCGAAACGTGGTTCGAGGAGCGTCTGATCGACCAGGATCACGCCGTCGAGCACCTCATGGACCGCCTCGCCATGGTCAAAGCAGGGTTGGGCGACCCGGACCGGCCGCTGGGCGTGTATTTTCTGGTGGGTCCGACCGGTGTTGGAAAGACGTATTTTACGAAGCTCGTCGCCGAGCGACTGTTCGGCAGCGACGACCGGATGGTGCGCTTCGACCTCTCCGAATATCAGGGCCGCTTCGCCGTCGAGAAACTCATCGGCTCGCCCCACGACAAAGATCGCGAGGGCCTGCTGACCGAAGCGGTGCGAAACCAGCCGTTCACGGTGCTGCTATTCGACGAGTTCGAGAAAGCCGACCCGGATATCTACCACCTGTTCCTGCAGATCCTCGACGAGGGCCGCCTGACGGATGCGCGGGGCCGCACGACCGACTTCCGACAGACGCTGATCTTTTTGACCAGCAACCTCGGCGCCTCCAAGACCAGCATCGTGCCCGTCGGATTCAGCGGCGAGGACGGGAAGGACTACAGCGGCCAGATCCGCAATAAGCTCGACGAGTTCTTCGCCCCCGAATTCCTCAACCGCCTCGACGAGATCGTCGTCTTCGACGCGCTCACGCCCGCCGCGATGGAGCGTCTGGTCGAAATCGAGGTCAACCGCGCCATCGAGCGCCGGGGATTCGGCCGCCGCAAGGTCAGCGTGGAGCTGACCGACGCGGCCAAGCTGTGGCTCGAGGAGCACGGCTTCAGCGCACGCTTTGGCGCCCGCGAGCTCAAGCGCACGATCGAGCGGTCGGTCCTCGCGCCGATCAGCCGGCTTATCGTGCGCAAAGGCACGGATGTGCAGGGCCGAACGATTGTGGTAGATGCCGAGGAGGAATCACTGTCCGTGGCGTTCGCCGAAGACGACGAGGCCACCAGCCAACCGTCGCTGCCACGCGAGCCGCGGACGTTATCGCGACTCGAGTAGGACCTCCGACATATGACCGACGCCGTCGAACGCATCGCCTCGTTCTGTGAGCAAAACGACCTCCCCTGGGATCAGCGCGTCGAGGAACGACTCGCGCTGTATCTGGAGTTGCTCCAGCACTTCAACGGCACGATGAACCTCATCGGCCCGATGAGCGAGGCCGAGGTCGTCGACCAACTCCTCATCGACAGCCTGACCGCCGCGGCCGTCTCGCCGCCCACGGGCGCGATCATGGACGTCGGTGCCGGCGCTGGCCTGCCCGGCATCCCGCTGGCGTGCTGCTACCCCGACCTGCCGCTGACGCTCGTCGAGCCGCGCCGCAAGCGCAATACCTTCCTCAAGATCGTCAAGACTCGCCTCGAATTCGACCAGGCCGAGCTGGTGCACGAGCGCCTGGAGAACACCCCCGGCGGGCCGTATCAGTACGTCATCGCCAAGGCCTTCCAGCCGCCGCTCGAGTGGCTCGAGACCGCGTCCGAGTGGCGTGCGGACGACGGCGAGATCGTCTGTATGACCCGGCCGGACGAGCGCGAGGGGCTTGTCGCGAAGGGCGAGGAGCTGGGGCTGGAGTTGGTCGGTGCGTGCGATGATACGACGGAGCTGGGTGCGCCCGGGCTGGAGGATGCGCGGGCGGTGTATGTGTTTGGGTAATCAGGGTGATCACGTCGCCTTGCGACGGCCTTCTACTCGACGGTATCCTTTACCTACCGCAAACGAGAGGAAGTAATGACGAAGAAAGTGAAAATCCGGCGCCTCGATGGAGCAATCACGGCTCACCTTCCCGAAGAGTTGAGCGAGCGCCTCGGCTTAGAAGATGGCGACGAACTGACCGTCACCGAGACCGAGCATGGATTCTTTCTATCAACTGACTCCACGCTCGATGACGACATCTTGGCCGCATATAAAAAGGGCGCGGAAAAGTATCGCAACGCGCTCCAACGGCTCTCAGAATAACGAACCGGGATCGCTCTCGCCATGAATGAGCCACGCTGGCTGACTCGACGTGTCGTACTCTACATCCACTCCAAGCAAATCGACGAGCACGGTGGAGACGATGGAGTTCGCGACCCGGCGCTGTTGGACTCAGCACTCTCCCGACCGAGAAACACCTACGAGTATTCGGACGAAGCGACGCTTCCCGAGTTGGCCGCTGACTACGCGTTCGGCATCACCCGCAATCACCCGTTTATCGACGGCAACAAGCGCACATCGCTACTCTCCGCATATATTTTCCTCGAGCTAAACGATCTTGTTTTGGAGGTCGAGGAAATGGAGGCCGCCGACATGGTCATCGCGCTGAGCAGCGGCGAGGTGGACCGAGATACGTTTGCCGAATGGATCTCGACAAACGTCCGCCCATGAGCTCGCAGTCCGTCGACGGGCTGCTTCCGGTTCACGGGTTTTGGCTGGTGAAGTACGACGGTCTATTTTTGGCAGGTAAGATTGACGGGTAGCGATGACGTACCGCTTCTGGTTCACGGTCGATTCCGCGCCCTTTTAGAGCCTCGTGTCGTGGCGAACCAGAAGCGGTGCGGCAGAGCAAAACGACCCTTCCCCTCAGGGGAAGTGCCCGAGTGTGAACGAGGGGGATGGGGCGTGCGCTTCCTGAACATGGTGAGGAAACGCAAGGACGAGGGGCGCTCGGTTCCTGAACACCACCCGCCCCTGCAACCAGGAAAACACGCCATGCTTAGCAACGAAACGCAACACTTCCTCGACTGCATTCGCGAGTACGAAGCCGTCCTACGCAACCGCGCAGACACAACCAGCGCTCAGACAATTCGCCGGCTCATCCGCGCCCTCTGCCGACTCATCGACGCCGCCACCGAACTCCCTCATCTGGAGCGCGAGGACGACAAGGCCGACTTTTACCAACTCGAAAAGCCAGAGCCTCCCATAAAGCAGATTCGCGCGCTGATCGTCGAAGACCTGAGTTTCCAAATGTATTGGACCTGCTGGCCTGACCTCGACGAGCCAGCCCAAACTGTGGTCGGCGACATTGTGGACGATCTCGGCGATATCTGGTCCGACCTACACCGGGGGCTCGAGATGCTCGAAGTCGATTGGGACACCAGCGAAGCGTACGCCGTTCACCACTGGCGGTCGATGTTTCGAAGCCAT
>JBNJFZ010000333.1:0-3283 GCA_051747295.1 Myxococcota bacterium | reverse complement strand
ACGATGATGGTCTGGTCGGCGAAGAGGTCGGGGCGAAAGACGGATTCGTACGTGTCGGTCATGGTCTCGGTCCGGGGTGGGCGTGGTGAATCTGGGCGCCATTTGTACTCGCGCGGCGGGGTGCGGGCAAGCGATGTCGCAGGCAGTAATCCGCAGTTTGTCTTCGAACAGGGTTGGGCTCTCCCGGTTATCGCCGTTTCTCCCTGCGGGGGAGTGGTCGCTTAGCGTCGACAGTCTCATACACAACGGGTGATCTCGAGGCGGCTGAGCTTGTGGCCCGACGCACTGTCGAAATCGCTGCCCGAAACAACGAGGGCGCGCCATCTGAAACCCGACAGACCCATCCGTGACGACTTCGTCGATGCCCATCTCGGGGTAGATGTCGTCGAGCTAGGCTGCTCGCCCGAAGAGGCGTGTGACGCCCGATCATTCTTCGAGGTCGCGTTCGATGTCATCGAGCCGCTCACGCTCGCTACGGATCTCGGCGGGCTTCTTCTTGAAGGTCACGTAGAGCGCGTAGGGGAAGCCGATGGCCACGGCGGCGGCGACGACGGCGAGTCGGTAGGGTTCAGCGGCGAGGATCTCCCATTTGGACCAGGTGATCCAGACGATAGCGCCGGTCGCGAAGACCAGAATGGGCGGCAGGCTCCACTGTTCCCAGCGCAGTTGCTTGTCGCGCAGGGCGAGGTTGTGGCGCATCTTGTGGAGGTATTCGGGCACCGACAGCGGCAGCGCCTCGCGCTGGCGGCGGATGCGCGAGACGATCGACCAGGCCGACAGCGCGAAGTAGCCGATGAACACCACGGCATTCACGACGATGGCGACATTGCTGTCGAATAGCTTCCAGGCCATCACTACGGCGGCGAAGGCGAGCGCGAGAAGGCTGCCGATGTCCTTGATATATTGCCAGATGCGGCGCTGCGCGAAGTCCTCACGCGACCACGAGACGTTCTTCTTTTCGGTTTGCCAGGTCGTCATCCATTCCTCCATGTCGTCGAATTCGTCGGTCATTGTGCCTCCTCGAGCATCTCTTTGAGCGCGGCCTTGGCGCGGTGAATCCGCACGCCGACATTGCTGTTGGAGATGCCCAAAACGTCGGCAATCTCGTCGTAGGTAAGTTCTTCGAGTCGCAGCACCAGCGGCTGCCGGAGCTTCAGCGGCAATTGGCGAACTCCGGCGGCGAGTCGCTCGTACTGGTCGCGGCGAACCGCGTGTTCCTCGGGCGATGTGCCGTCGAGGTCGGGTGTTCGCCCCTGCTCGAGCTCCACGCGGTCGACTCGTTTCTTGCGAATCCGATCGATGCCGCAATTTTGCGCGATGCGATAGATGTAGGTCTTGATGCTCGACTCGTCGCGAAACTTCGGGAGCGCCTCGTAGATCGCCAGCGCGATCTCCTGCTCCAGATCATCGCGCTCCGCCCCCGGCGGCGCATAACTCGCCGCCACCCGGCGAATCGCATCGCCGTACTCCTCTTCTACCTGCTCGTAATTCATATCCACTAAGATAACATTCATTTGCGAACCGGTAGCGCAAGCGCTCTCCGGGGCTCTGTGGATAGTAGTCGTATGGGGCGGAAGTTTCTTACAGAGTTTTTTGTGGGTGGTGTGGTTCAGGACACTCACCCCGCTCGCCCTTCGCTTCGCTCCGGGCACTTCCCCGCAAGCCGCTGACGATTCTCCTCTGTGGAGCCTTGCTCCCATTGACGCTTCACTTTTGTGAGAAGCCCCTGGCGTGCATGGACTGGGGTAGTACCCGAGCGTCCCACTCTATCCGGATCAGGCGCAGCGCTCTGTCGTAGCCGGGACCGCTCTGCCAGAGCAGGATTTAACAGTTGCCCCCGGCCGACCGAGGCGCAGCCGAGGGAGACCGGGGGATCAGGATGCCCGTATCTCCCGTCTCGCGTATCGATGTCGGTGTCGATCACCGGAAGCGGTATCGAGAACGCAATCGAGATCGAGAACGCAATCGAGATCGAGAACGGACCTGGTAGCCGGTGGCAACACAACCACACAATACACAACTAAAATATGGGGTTCGCAGGCTGTCAGCCTGCGAGCCACAAGCCGACGCCCCTCAATAGATCAAAACTCCAGAGACCACGCTGTGAATGGTGGCCGAATTCGCTCCGAGAGACACGCAACTCGCCATCAGCGACCAGGGTGATCGCAAAGTTACTCTGGGTTCCGTTGCCAAGACCCGTCGTGCGGCCATCTTGGCCGCACGCCGTCGCTGCGCCCAAGATGGGCGCAGCACATTTCGACGCGAGCGACTTTGCGACCGCCCTGCATCAGCGACAAGCAATGGCACGGAACGGACACGAGGCCCCGCTTGCCCCCGTGGCGAGGGCCTCACCACGAAAGCTGCACAAAAAGCTCAACGAGCTGCCAGGGTCAGGAAGGTAGAAGAAAACTCTGTGGACTCCGTGTCCTCTGTGGTGAAATGAGCCGTTTTTTAGCCATCCGCCAGATGAACCTACGACCCATCACCCACGGCGGCCGGCCGGGTGTGCGGAAACAACTCCTCGCGCAGGCGCAGAAGCTCGGCGGCGACGCTGATCGCGATCTCCTCGGGCGTATTGCTCGTCATCTCCAGCCCGATCGGCGCGCGGATTTGTTCGATCACCTGGCGTTCGACACCTTCGTCGAGCAAGTCCTGGCGGATGCGGGCCAATTTGGCGCGGCTTCCCATCACGCCGACGTACGGATACGGCCCTTCGACGGTGCCCAGCAGGCCGCGCACATCACCCGGCTGGCCCATCGTCATCACGATCACGTGTGTGATGTGTTTGTGCTCGATGTGCGCACCGGCGTCGGCGAAGTCGTCGACCACGATTTTCTGTCGTGCGTCGGCGTCCTCGACGAATGTCTCGACGTCGGCGCGCGTGTCGAACAACGTCACAGCATAGCCGAGGTCGGCGAGCACGCGCGTCAACGCCGTGCCACAGTGGCCGCCGCCGATGATCGCGGCGCGCTTCCAGTTCAGCAGCTGCTCTTCGTAGCGCCAGCCCACTGCGTCCTCGACCAGCCGAATGGGCGCGCGGTCGCGCCGGATTTCGGACTCCTCGGCCAGCTCGATGCCGTTTGGGCCAACGGTCAGCAAGCCCGCGCGGTCGTCCTCGAGTCGGGCGACGACCTCCGCGAGCACCGCGGCGTCCTCCGGTCGAAATACGCGATACACATTCGTCTGCCGACCCGCGCAGATAAGCCCCGATTTCTCACCCTCGCCGCTTTCACGGTGATGGAGCCGCTCGAAACTCGCCCGCTTTTCATCTCGCGCGAGCGCG
>JBNJFZ010000332.1:0-3293 GCA_051747295.1 Myxococcota bacterium | reverse complement strand
CCGATCGGCAGAAATAGTGCGGGGATGTGGGCATTGAGCGCCAGGGACTCAGACACGCTCGTGTGCAGGAATTTGAACATCCCCTCGACCGGGTGCTTCCCGACGATCAGGAGGTTCGGAAGGATGTCGTTCATCGCGTCCAGCAGCGTGTCGACCGGATCGTCGCAGCAGCTGTGGGAGACCTTGTGGAACTCAGCGGGAGCGAGCTCATTTTTGCCACCCTTCGACTTCCATTCCTCGATGAGCTCGGAGGCCTCTGGCATCCGACGCACCGCCTCCTGATCGGCCGGATTGGCGTGCAGCGAGAACAGTGATCCGTCTCCGCGCGAGGCGAGCGCCACGCTGTGCGCGAACGCGATGCCGCCGTCTGGATGTAGGTCTGTGGCGTGGACGATACGCAGTTCTTCGTCGAGTGATTTGCGTTGGTCATTCATTTTGCCTTCCTCGTTTTCGAGTTGTGGTACTCCAATCTGGTGTCTTCGAGTGCAAGGGGCGGGCCATACGGTCAAACTGTGCACACTGGCCGGTTTAGCCAGCTTATTTTCGAGATGTTTCTGCAAATTTTGCCGCCTGCGCTGCCGTACGCGTAAATTATGCATAAATTGGGCGCCGACGACCGGGTATTTTCACGAGGTGTTTTCGAGCGACACCGTCGTCGACTCGCCGTTCGTGCTCAGCTCGACGTATGTGCCATGTCCATAGTGGCGAATGTGCTTCAGTGCTCGCGTCGAGCCTCGAAGATGCTATACTGCTGGCCACACACGTTTTTTCGATGGAGCCTCATGCAACTCATCTGCGCGAATTGTGGCGCTGATACCCCCGATCGGCAGTCGTGCTCGGTGTGCGACGAGCCGCCGTTGTTGCAGGCGCGGTACGCGCTCTCGGCGGTGCTGGGGGAGGGCGCATCGGGGACGACGTATCGCGGCCGAGACACCCATTCGGGTCGTGAGGTGGCGATCAAGGAGCTCGCCTTTCACCGCGTCGACACGTTCAAGGCGCACGAGCTATTCGAGCGGGAGGCGGCGGTGTTGTGTCGGCTCGATCACCCGGGCGTGCCGCAATTTTTCGACAGCTTCGCCGCCGGTGAGGGCAAGGCGCTGCGCTTTTACCTGGTCATGGAGTTTATCGACGGGCACACGCTCGAAGAAGAGCTCGCGGGGCGCCAGTTCGGCTACGACGAGGTGCTGGCTATCTTGGAGGAGCTCGGCCGGGTGACCGGCTATCTGCACTCCCTGTCGCCGCCGGTCATCCACCGTGACATCAAACCTTCGAATATCATGCGTCGGCCCGACGGCACGCTGGTGTTGGTCGACTTTGGCTCGGTGCGCGACGCCCTCGAGCCCGACCAGGCTGGCAGCACCATCGCCGGGACCATCGGCTACATGGCGCCCGAGCAGTTGCGGGGCGTCGCCTCGCCGGCAAGTGACGTCTACGGGCTGGCGTGCTGTGCGCTGCATCTCTTGACGCGCATGCCGCCGGTCGATCTGCTCGACGCCAACAACGCCCTGGCGTGGCAGGGGCGCGTGGATTTGCCCCCGGCCGTGGCGGATCTGCTGCGCGAGATGCTCTCTGGCGACCCCGGTCAGCGCCCCTCGAACGGCCGTGCCGTGGCCAGGCGGGCACACCAGGTGCGTCGGGAGCCGGACAAACAAACGACGAGTGCGAGCGCCTCCGGTTCGGCGTCGGGCAGCCCCGCGAAGCTCATCGTCGTCGCCAGCAGCGTCGTCGGACTATTTTTCATCATGGGCGGCGCCGGATTGACGCTCTTCTTCACCACGCCCGACCATGATGCGGACCAGACCAGGGAGGTGAAGGTCACCGAGCCACAGCCGCTCCCGGCCGACGACGAGCCGGCCGAGGAAGTGCAGGCTCGGACAGATTCCTCCGATGCCGAAGGTCCGCCGGAGCGGCTCACGCGCAAGCAGGTCAAACATACGGTGACGGCCGCCACGGAGCGGTTGCGCACTGAATGCGGGCCGCTACATACCGGCGACGAGCCGCGAAAGACGATGGTACAATTCCAGATCACGCCCGCGGGGCGTGTCGCCTGGGCCAAGTCAACCGGCGACGGACCATCGACGCCCCATACCGACTGTGTGCTAGAGATCGTCGAAGACCTACATTTCCCCGAAGCTCACACCTCGCTGACGGTGAACTTCCCCGTCATCTACAACCGTTGACTCCTGTGAAGAAACCCATCGCAGGTGGTGCGGCAGGGCGAGCGCAAAGTCAGCGTGGGCTCCATGGCCGGGACTCGTCGTGCGGCCATCTTGGCCGCACGCGGTGGCTGCGCCCGGGATGGGCGCAGCACGTTTCAACGCCAGCGACTCTGCGACCGCCCTGGGTGGTCGTTTAGATTTATTAATCCCGGGGAGATGCAAGGAGAACGGCGGCATGAACCCCCATCGAGCCTATGCCGCGCGGAATTCGGCGAGTCGAACCGGCTGGCGTTTGCGCCCCCAGTCGCCGGGGCTGTCGGGCTCGAAGACCCCCGCGCAGCGGGTGCCGCAGCTGCTGCAGCAACCGTCGGCGTCCAGGCTCCACGTCGATAGCTCGTACCAGTCGCGGCCGATGAGCAGCTCGCCGCACTCGTGGCAGTAGGTGCTGTCGCCCTCCGGATCGTGGACGTTGCCGGTATAGGCGTGGCGGATGCCGGATTCCTCGGCGATTTCCCGCGCTCTCGTCAGCGTCGAGGCCGGCGTGCGCGGCTTGTCTTTCATGCGGTAATCGGGGTGAAACGCCGAAAAATGCATCGGGACGTCTACGCCCAGGTGCTCCACGACCCACTCGGACATCTCGCGCAGCTCGGCCTCCGAGTCATTCTCGCCCGGGATCACGAGGTTGGTGATCTCGAACCAGATATCGGTCTCGTGCTTCAGGTACTTCAGGGTCTCGAGCACCGGCGCCAGCTCCCCGACGGCGATCTTCTTGTAGAATTGCTCGGTGAAGGCCTTGAGGTCGATATTTGCGGCATCGATATGCTCGAAGAAGGCCTCGCGAGGCCGATCGTTGACGAACCCAGCGGTCACCGCGACCGTTTTGATGCCTCGTTCGCGGCACGCCTTTGCCACGTCGATGGCGTACTCCATGAAGATGACGGGATCGTTGTAGGTGAACGCGACCGATCGCGCACCATAGGCCTCGGCGGCCGCCGCCAGCGTCTCGGGCCTGGCCTGGTCGGCGAGCGTATGGATCTCGCGGGATTTACTGATGTCCCAGTTCTGGCAGAACTTGCACGCCAGGTTGCAGCCGGCCGTGCCGAACGAAAGCACCGGCGTGCCGGGCAGGAAGTG
>JBNJFZ010000331.1:0-3332 GCA_051747295.1 Myxococcota bacterium | reverse complement strand
TCGACCAGATTGGGCATGTGCTCGATGGCGTCTGGGAAGTACGTCTCGAAGAACGCCATCACCGCTTGCTCGTCCGTCAGCTGCTCGAAGCTGTCCTCGCCTTCAAACGCCAGAAAGAGGGTGACGGTGAAGCTGCCGTCCAGGTTTGGCAGCGCGATCATCATGAAGTCGTGGCGCGGCCAGATGTGCAGCGCGTTGGTCTCGATGCGGTGGCTGCCGTCGGGCGCAGCCGGGATCTCGAGTTCCTTGTACCCGTGCTCGAGGAACGACTGCTGGTAGTCGAAGCGATCGGTCTTCCGAAGGCGTCCGCGAATATTGGAGAATGCACCATCGGCGCCGATGACCAGTTGGGAGGCCGCGTCCCACTCCTCGCCGCGCTCCAGGTCCTCGAAGTGGACAGCGGGGCGCTCCAGGTCGACGCCCAGGCACTTCTGGTTGAAGTGTAGCTCGATGTGGTCGTGCTGGTCGGCTTCCTCGAGCAGCATCTCGTTGAGGCCGGAGCGCGAGATCGAGTTGATATACTGACCCTCGAGTCCGTAGGGCTGCAGCTCGGTGTTGCCCTCGAGGTCGTGGATGAGACGGCCGTGCATCGGGATGCACATCTCGCGGGCCTTCTCGGCCATGCCGACACCGGCGAGCGCGTTGAGCCCGCGGGTGGAGAGGGCGAGGTTGATCGATCGACCTCCGGCGACCTCGGCCTGGCGCATATCGTCGCGATACTCGTAGACGTCGACGCGCATGCCCCGGTTGGCCAGATAGACGGCCAGGAGCGAGCCGGAGAGGCCAGCGCCGACGAGGCTGATTGGATCGTCGTTTCGCGGTCGGTCGTTCATGTCGTCACGCTTCGTCGGAGGATGTCACAGAAGTCCCAGACGTCTTCGAAGGTGTTGTACAGCGGCACGGGGGCGACGCGGATGACGTTGGGCTCGCGGAAGTCACAGATCACGCCTTCAGACTGGAGCTTGTCGAAGAGCGCGCGGCCGTCGCCTGCGGCGAGCAATGAGAGCTGGCAGCCGCGGCGATCTGGGGCGCGCGGGGTGATCAGCTCGAACGCGTTCCCCGGAATGTCGTCGATGAGTTGATGTGCGTAGTCGGTCAGGCGTAGCGATTTTTTTCGCATCTGGTCCATGCCGGCGTCCTCGAAGAGCCTCAGCGATGCCTTGAGCGGCGTCATCGAGAAGACCGGCGCGTTGCTGAGCTGCCAGCCGCCCGCGCCCCTCTGCGGGACGAACGTGTCGCTCATCTCGAACCGGGTCTCGGGATCGTTGCCCCACCAGCCTGCAAATCGCGGCAGCTCGGGCGAGTCGGCGTGGCGCTCGTGTACGAAGCAGCCCGCGGCCGCTCCGGGGCCGGCGTTGAGGTATTTGTAGGTGCACCAGCAGGCGAAATCGACGCCCCAGTCGTGTAGCTCGAGCGGGTAGTTCCCGGCGGCGTGCGCCAGGTCGAACCCGACCACCGCGCCGACCTCGTGGCCCTTTTCAGTGATGCCGGCGAAGTCGAAGACCTGACCGGTGTAGTAGTTGACGCCGCCGAGCATCACGAGGGCGAGTTCGTCCCCGTGGTCCTCGATGGCCGCCAGCACATCCTCGTCGCGCAGCGTGTACTCGCCGTCTCGCGGCTCGAGCTCGACGATGGCCTCGTCGGGGTCGAAGCCGTGGAAATGCGCCTGGCTTCGGACCGCGTACTTGTCGCTTGGGAACGCGCCACCCTCGACGATGATCTTGTAGCGCTCGGCGCTGGGCCGATAGAACGACACCATCATCAGGTGCAGGTTGGTGGTCAGCGAGTTCATGACCACGACTTCTTCGGGCGTTGCACCGACGATCGGTGCGAGCAGACTCGAGAACTTCTCGTGGTAGGAATACCAGGGGTCGCGCCCGTCGAAGTGGCCCTCGACGCCGAGCTCGGCCCAGTCCTCGAGCTCCTGCTCCATGTCCGCCTGCACCTGCCTGGGCTGCAGCCCGAGCGAGTTTCCGCACAAATAGACAGCGGGCTCATCGTCATGCAGCGGCAGGTGGAACTTCTCGCGGAACTCGCCGAGCGGGTCGTTTGCGTCGAGTTCGAGGGCGTAAGCGCGGTCGGTATTCATCGTGACTGGTCGGCAGCAGGGGCTCTGATACCAGTCGTTTTAGTGGAGGGCGCGCGTCTGGGCAATGGTGGATCCGGAGTGGCGTGGTGGTGTTGGCGGTGTGGAAAAGGTGCACAAATCGCCTGGCGCACCGGGATTGAGGACCGGGAAGGCTCACCCAATGAGGCTCAAGAGACGTGTTGCTGGAGTATGGCGAGTACTTTTTCGTGGTTCTCGGGAGTCAGGACCGGGTCGAGGTAGTCGGTCGTCTCGACGACGATGCATGTGTCCTTGCCGGGGCGGTACCAGTCGACGTGGAACCACTGCGGGAGCCGTCGTGGTCCGCCGAAGCGCCACTTGCCCGACCAGAAGTTCAACTCGTCCTCGTAGACGCTCTCGATATCCTCGTAGGCTACGCGCTTGGAGCCCATCGGCGCATAAAAATGCTTGATCGTGAGCGCGGACTCGTCGAGCACGAGATATCGGTCCTCGTAGAGAATCATCAGCGGCCTCGATTGGCGGATTCGGTGCGGAGCATATCATGGATGCGTGAGACCACGTCGCTTCGGAAGTGCTCTCGGTGAGACGAGGCGAATGCGAAGCCCTTGATGCACAACTTCAGACCGCTATCTTGCTCCTCGTCGATGTCCAGGAAGATCTGAGGTTCGTGGCGCGGAGAGGCCAGCGGCGTCAGAAATGCGGCCTGTCGAGCGAGCTCGCGGGCCCGTTCGGGACTGACGCCTTCCGGCAGGCTGACGGTGATCTCGCAGGCCGAGTCGCCCGAGGACTCGAGGTTGGTGACCTGTTCGGTCATAAAGCGCTCGTTCGGGATCTCATGGACGGTGCCATCGCTGTCCTTGAGCGAGACCACGCGCATGCCGAAGCTCATCAATTCGCCCTCTACGTTGTTGTAGCGGACCTGATCTCCGACCTGGAATCGGCGCTCGAAGGCCATCGCAAGGCCGGCGAGCACGCTTCGCAGCCACCCGACGCTGGCGACGATAAGGATGATGAGGATGAGCACGGCCAAAAACAGCCAGTAGACGGTGAACGCCCAGCTCACCGCGAAGACCAACTCGAGCAGGACGAAGCCCCACAAAAGCAGCTGGCCCAGGAAGAACCACGGCCGCCACGTCTTGAGGCCCGGCATCGCCGACAGGCGCTTGGTCGCCCAGCTTACGAGCGCCGCCACGAGCACCATGACAATCGCCGCGTCGATCTGGAGCAGCGGCGGTGCCTCGGCGCCGGGCGTGTGCGTAAACGG
>JBNJFZ010000330.1:0-3375 GCA_051747295.1 Myxococcota bacterium | reverse complement strand
ATCGGAGAGGCGTTGGCCAAGCACACCGGCCTCGATGCGTGGAACGGGTGCGAAGAGCCGATGGACGACACGAATATCGTCGAGATGGTCGAGGCCTTCATCGCGGCGTAGCCGCCCTCGCGTCGTCTAGCGCGGGCAATTCGGCTCCAACCACATGCGTCGATGTGCGCCCGTACCGCGTAGCGCGGCCGGAAACCTCGATTCTGCCCACATGATTTCCTGTTACCAACTCAACGTGCCGCATCCTCGCGCCGAGGCGCCGCTATTCGATGGCGCCAGCTTCGAGGTCGAGGCGGGCCAGTGGGCCGAGATCCAGGGTACCTCTGGGTCCGGCAAGACCTTGCTCTTCAGCCTGCTCAGCCTTCGCTCGCGTACGCAGAACGTCAAGCTCATCGTCGCCGGGCGAAATGCCAGCCGCCTCGGATCGGATGGCCTCGCAGAGATCCGAAAACGCATCGGTTCGTGCCCTGAAGAGCCGCACTACCTCGAGCATCGAAGCCTCATCGAGAACCTGCTGCTCCCGTTCGTCGCCCGCGGTGAGCACAAGGGCGCCTACGAGCAGGTTACGGAGACGCTGGTGCGCGTGGGCATGGACGAATTGGCGAACGTGGAGATGAAGAACCTATCGCTGACCGAGCGATCCGCGGCCGGCGTCCTCCGGGCGCTCGTCGGCCGGCCGGATGTCGTCCTCCTCGACGAAATCCTGGGCCGCACCGGCATCTATCGGGGCCCGCTCGAAAAAGAGCTCGCGCGCGTGCGAGACGAGGGAACGACCGTCGTTGTATTCGCGCTCACCGACCCTGCATCGCGACACGCCGACGTGGTCTTCGGACTGCGCGACGGGGTGATCACGGTCGACCAGGGAACCGCAGCCCGACCAAAAGCCACATGATTCAGGGCGCAACAGACATCTTTCTGGAGCATCTCTCCGAGACCGCCGGCGTCGTCGGGATCCTGGTCCTCGCCCTGATCATCCCGGCGGTCCTGCTACTCGTCGTCGACGTCGGTGCAGACGTCATCGAGACGCGGATGAGCGCATATCGTCCGGTCGTCTATCTGGACGCCTCGGCGAGCGTCGAGGATGTGGAGGCGCTCCGACAGGAGATCGACAATTGGACTGGAGTCGACTCGGTCGAGCGCCGTGAGCCAGCGGATGCATACGAGTTGATGCGCGAGCGGCTCGGAGACAGAGAAGTCGCCGAGCTCGGCCTGTCGCCGTCGATGTTTCCATACAGCCTCGTCGTCGAGCCGCAGAATCCCGTGCTCGGGCGTATCGAGCTCATCGCGCGGGTCTCCGGGCTCGAGGCGCGCGGCAAGGTCGACTCGGTCGATGTGCCGGAGGGAAGGGCGAAGCGGGCGCTCGACTTCTTTTTCTGGATGCTCGTGGGCACGGGCGTACTCATCGCGGGCTGCGTGGTCCTGGCGACCGGGCATCTGCGCGCCTACGTCCTGAGCCTGATGCGCCGGCAGTACGCTGAATGGCGGCTGCTGGTGAGCTTCGGGGCCTCTCCACGGGAGTTTCGCCGGGTCAATATGGTCCGGGGCGTGAGCCTCGGTGCGATGGGCGGCGTCGTTTCTTTTGGTGTGCTGCTCGGTATGCTCGTACTGTGGCGTTCGTACCAGGCCGACCTCGTGGGCGTGACGACGAGCGGATCTGTATCCACCTGGTTCGTGATTGTCGCGCCGGCGATCATCGGGCCGATGCTCGGATGGACCGCCGGGGTCTTCGCGAATCGCAAACGCCTGACCGAAGAGTCAGGCGTAGATGCCCTGGGCATCACCCATCTTCTCGAGCGACATGGCTAAACATGTTCGACAATAAGAAAATCTGGTGGTTTGCGGCACTGGCTGTCAGCTCTATCGCTGTAGCTGCGACCGCTCAGGCGCGCTCGTTCGTGGGCGACCTGCACCGACTCGAGACGCAGATTCACGAGGAGGAGCGCGAGGCCAGCGCGGCCGGCCAGCGACTCGAGCTGCTGGATGCACGCCTGTCGGGAGATACCGCCAGCCTCGAGACGGTGCGTCGCGCGAAGCTGCGTGTGCGGCGGCGCGTCGGGGAGCGGCTGGTCGCCTGGCAGCGTGCAAACCGCAAGCTCGACCGGGCCGAGACCTATCTACCGCCCGGCGCCGCCGCGGATACACGCACGTTGCTCGGTTATGCCGAGCCCCGGGCCATCGGCAAGTACCGCCGGGATATCGAGGTCCTCGGCGAGATCGATCGCGAAGAGCGCAAAGTCTCGAGCCTCGTGCGCCGGCGCGCACGCTCGACTATCGAGCTCGCCCAGAGCCGTGCCGACGCCGGGAAGACCCGGGCCGAGCGCGATGCGGTCGTCGAAGACGCCAGGGAGAACGAAGAGCAGGTCGACGAGGAGATCGAGGCATCCGACAAGTCGTTGGCCCGCTCGCTGAGTATGTTGGTTAAAAATGAGTCCGAGCGGGACTTTCACAGGCTCAAGGGCACGCTGCTGCCGCCGGTGGTAAAGCCGCAGACCCACGGCTACGGGCCTAGGAAGCAGCGCGGATCGATGAGCTACGTGCGCCACACCGGCGTGACCTGGAAGGTCGACCGAGGCGCCGAGGTGCGGGCCACCGCCAGTGGACTCGTGTCGTTCGCGTCGCACTTCGAGGGCTACGGAAAGCTCGTCATCATCGACCACGGCAACGATTACCACTCACTCTACGCGCACCTCTCGAAGGTCGACGTAGAAGTCGGCGAGCGCATCTCGCGCGGCGAGGCGCTCGGGGAGACCGGGGCGACGGGGAGCTTCGAAGGGCCGAAGCTGTACTTCGAGCTGCGCAAAGACGGAAAACCCATCGATCCGGCAGACTGGTTCATTCAGAAGTGATGTACGACAGCAGTATTTCCATCGTGGTTCCCGCCTACAAGGAGCAGGCGCTGCTCCAGGAGACCGTCCAGGGCATCCCCGCGTGGGTCGACCACGTGATCATCGTCGACGACGGCTCGCCGGACCGCACGCACGACGTCGCGTGCGAGGTTGCGTCGACTGACGGTCGCGTCCGTGTCATTCGATTCGGCTATAATCGAGGCGTGGGAGCGGCGATCGTACGCGGCTATAAGGAGGTGCTCGCCCTCGATTCCGATGTTGCGGTGGTGATGGCCGGCGACAACCAGATGGACCCGCAGGACCTTCCGACGGTGGTCGAACCCATCGTGCGTGGCGACGCCGACTACGTGAAGGGCGACCGATTGTCCCATCGCGAGGTCGACCGCATGCCGCCCGTCCGCCGCTTCGGAACCGCGCTGCTCGCCAGGCTAACCGCCTCGGTGTCCGGCTATCGCGGATTGCGCGACTCGCAGTGCGGCTACACGGCGATTTGCTGCACGACGTTGCGCAAGCTACCGCTCGAGCGGCT
>JBNJFZ010000329.1:2062-3405 GCA_051747295.1 Myxococcota bacterium | reverse complement strand
GTTGTCGTCGGACCTGCTCCCGATAGCGGGCTGCCGCGGCTCCAGCTCATGGATCTGGGGTTCGCGCACAAGGAGCGCGTCAAGACGCTCGACGAGCTCGAGTTCGGGGCCAAGACGCTGATGGGGATGCGTGCGTCGGACTCCCTTGCGCTGTCGACGCCTATTCCATACCAGGCCCCGGAGGAGCTCGATGGGGAGAGTGACGAGCGAACGGATATGTACTCGCTGGGCATCATTCTGTTCGAGATGCTGACCGGCCAGCTTCCATTCGAGTTCGAGCTCGCCGATGCCGCGGTCGCCCGTCGTATTATCCAGGAAAAGACCCCCACTGATATTCGCCTGATCCGAAGTGAAGTCAGCGATGAATTCAAGCGCGTGATCGAGCTATTGCTGGAGAAAGACCCGGACGAGCGTTTTCAATCGGTCGAATCGTTGCGCACGGCGCTGCGACTGACGCCCGAGGGGCGTCGCGACGGGATGGTAACCGTCGAGAAGGGTGCATTTATCTACGGAAGTCCAGACGACGACGAGCTGGCTCGACCGGAGGAAAAGCCCTCCAGAGAGGTCATGCTCAGTGCGTATTATGTCGACCGCACGCCGGTAACGGCGCAGGTCTATTATTCCTACGCGGTGTCGGCGGGCGTCGAGCTTCCGGAGAAGTGGTACGAACACAACGACCCCGAGGAGCACCCCAATCGTCCGGTCGTCTTTGTGAACTGGCAGGACGCGAAGAAGTACGCGGACTGGGCAGGCAAGCGACTGCTGACCGAGGCGGAGTGGGAAAAAGCAGCTCGCGGGACCGACGGTCGGCGCTATCCGTGGGGCAACCACGATCCGACCAACAAGCACGCCTGGTTCGGCGGCCTGGACCATCCGGCGAATGTCACGGCCCGTCCATTCGGGAAGAGCCCGTTCGGTGTCCACGAGATGGCGGGCAATGTCTTCGAGTGGGTCAACGACTGGTTCGATCCCGATTACTACAAGGTCGCACGCGACGTGGACCCGAAGGGGCCGGACGAGCGGGAGAAGCGCTCGATTCGCGGTGGGTCGTACGCCCACGACCAGCGTGCGTTGCGGTGCGCTGCTCGAGGCCGCTACGTCCCCGGAGAACGCCGCGCGAATCACGGGTTCCGATGCGGTTGGTCGCTCGAGGATTAGCGCACCGCGCCACGACGGCGATTGCCGGTGGCGAGTCCCCTCAAGAGGCAGATAATCCTTGCGAAATAGGGCGGTTCTCTGCCAAAAGGACGTCGCCGATTGTGCGCGATGAGCGTCCTGAATTCTCAAAGGAGCAGTACCGTGGCATCTGAACTCTCGCAGTGGGTCGTCCTCAAGTATGGTGG
>JBNJFZ010000329.1:0-1962 GCA_051747295.1 Myxococcota bacterium | reverse complement strand
CAGCGCCTCGAGATCTGGACCGATGTGCCGGGTATGTTCACCGCCAACCCGCGCGATATCCCATCGGCACGCCTGCTCAAGCACCTCGGATACAACGAGGCGCAGGAGCTGGCGACGATGGGCGGTAAGGTTCTGCACCCGCGCTGCATCGATCCGGTGCGCCGCTTCAAGATTCCGCTGCATATTCGCAATACAGACGACCCCGACCAGAGCGGGACGGTCATCTCCGGCGAGGCCCCGGAGTTCGGCGCGCAGGTCAAGGCGATCTCGGCCAAGAACGACATCACGCTCATCTCGATGGACACGCTCGGCATGTGGCAGCAGGTCGGGTTTCTGGCCGACGCGTTCGCGACGTTCAAGAACAACGGGCTGTCGGTCGACCTGGTCGCGACCTCCGAGGCGAACGTCACCGTCTCGCTGGACCCGATGGCCAACGCGCTGGACCCATCGACGATCAAGTCGCTGCTTCGCGACCTCAATGAATTCTGCGACGCCCGGGAGATCGGCCCGTGCGCGGTCGTGAGTCTGGTCGGGCGCAATATCCGCTCGATCCTCGATGAACTCGGCCCCGCGCTGGAGGTCTTCGACGAGCAGCATATCTACATGTTGTCTCAGGCGGCCAGTGACCTGAACCTGACGTTTGTGGTCGATGAGGATCAGGCGGGACGGTTGGTTCGAAAGCTGCACTCGCAGCTGTTCAGCAAGCGACTCTCCGACCGCCTATTCGGCCCGACATGGCGCGAGCTACAGGGTGACGAGCACGAGTCCGGCGCGTTCGAGAAGAGCTGGTGGGAGGACCAGCGGGACCGACTCCTGGAGATCGCTGAAGGTGGTCCGAGCTACGTCTACAGCCAGAAGCGACTGGAGCAATCGATCGACGCGGTCGGCAAGCTAGGTGCCCTCGACCGCACGTTTTACGCGATGAAGGCCAACCCGAATGCATCCGTGCTGCGACTCTTCGAGGCGGCCGGCCTCGGCTTCGAGTGCGTCTCGCCCGGTGAGGTCGAGCACGTGCTGGAGCTCTTCCCGGATATCGACCGGGATCGCATCTTATTTACGCCGAACTTCGCACCCGGCGAGGAGTATGCGTTCGGCTTCGAGCACGACCTGCACGTCACGCTCGACAACCTGCATCCGCTGGAGACGTGGCCGGAGATCTTCGAGGGCCGCGAGGTGATCGTGCGCATGGATCCGGGCCGCGGTCGAGGACATCACAAATACGTGCGAACGGCGGGTCCGCAGTCGAAGTTTGGCGTGGCGCCGTCCGAGCTCGACCGACTCGTCGAGCTGGTCGAGGCCGCCGATGCGAAGGTCGTCGGGCTCCACAGCCACGTCGGGAGCGGTATTACGAACCCGAATACCTGGTCGGAGACGGCGATTTTCCTCTCGTCGCTCGAAGACCGCTTCCCCGACCTGCGTGTGCTGAATCTGGGCGGCGGGCTCGGCGTACCGCAGCGACCTGGCGGGCGCACGGTCGATATGGACGAGGTGGCCGAACAACTCGCGACGTTCAAGGAAGCACACCCGCAATTCGAGCTGTGGATGGAGCCCGGGCGATTCATGGTCGCCGAGTCCGGCGTGCTCCTGGCGCGCGTCACGCAGACCAAGCAAAAGGGCGACATTCAATACGTCGGCCTGGAGACCGGCATGAACTCACTGATTCGGCCGGCGCTCTACGGCTCGTATCACCAGATCGTGAACCTGACCCGCCTCGGCGAGCCGCGCGAGATCACGGCGGAAATCGTCGGCCCCATCTGTGAGACCGGCGATATCCTTGGACACGCGCGGCGCGTCCCCCAGTCACAGACCGGCGACGTCTTCCTGATCGCCACCGCCGGCGCGTACGGCCGCGCGATGAGCTCGCGCTACAACCTGCGTGAGCCGGCCGCTGAGGTTTTCCTGGGGGAATAGGTCATAGGTTTGCTCGGCCTGCGGCCTCGCAGGTCATAGGTTGAGTACATG
>JBNJFZ010000328.1:0-3477 GCA_051747295.1 Myxococcota bacterium | reverse complement strand
GAACCGCTCTGGCGGTCGAGCGCGAGGTGCGTGATGCCCTGCCCTCCCCGTCCGATTTCTCTCTGCAGCTCGAAGCGCTCGACCAACACGCCCGACTCGGGTCGGGGCTGCTCCGGCTCCCGGGCCCGGCGGCGTTCGGTCGCGACCTCGGCACGCACGATCTTGCGGACCTCGGCCCACTCGTCTTCGTCGATGATTCCGTCGTCGTTGTAGTCGTAGCGGTTGCGCTTCTCGGGGTCCCGGCGGATTTCCTCGAGCCGTCGCTCGACCTCGACTTCGACCTCGGTTCGCGTCTCAGTTTGATTCATCGTTGCCGTCCTCGGCGAATCCGCCGCGTACATACGTCAGAAATGCCTCGATTTTCTTGCCCAGCCACTCCAGCTCTCCGTCATCGGTCATGGTGGAGGCCGTGTTGAAGAAGCGGTTATCGTAGATGACCAGCTCCCCAAACGCTTCCTTGTTGCCGTCGGCATCCGTAAGGATGACGCCTTGCTTTGCCCCGAATCCGCTCGCAGATGGTTTGGCCGGCATCCCCCGCCCGCGACTGACGCCGGTGTTTTCGAACTGGGAGAAATCGACCTTGTGGACGTGCGGCAAGTACAGTTGCGACACCGGAATTTCGACGCGCTCGACCTTCGGCTCATCGCCGAACCAGGGGTGAACCCGTCGCTCGATGACCGCCTTTTCGTGGTCGATGGTCAGTTGCTCGGACTGCGGATGCAGGTATTTCCACATCAGCGGTATCGAGATGGCGGCGAGGATCATGCCGCCGGGAATCATGCAGAGGCTGACCGGGAACACAAACGTCGCGGGCACGGCCAGGATCGACAGGCCCACCAGCCCCCCCGGGACCATCCAGTTGCCGGTCTTCGGCGAGATCGGCCCGATCGTGGCTTCGAAGCGCTCGGGCGTGACGTCCACGAAGGTCTGATAGCTGTGTCGATAGCTCGCGTCCTCGTCGATCGCCTCCAGCACTCGCTCGAGCCGGGCTTCCTCGCTCTCGCTTCGTGTCGCGACGGTCGCGCCCCCATCGCTCCGGGGCGACTCGGGCTCAGCCTGCGGAGCCCCGCCTTCGAGCTCCTCGAGGGCTGCCCCGCCATCCTGAATGCGCTGCTCGACGGTCGGGTCCAACGTTCGGTCGAGATAGGCGAGGAACGCGTCGGTCACATCCACGTAATCGTGGAACTGCATGCGCATGCGCTCCATCGGGAAGTCTTCCGGGTCGTGGCCGCTCAGCAATTGCACCACGGTCGCCCCGACCGAGTAGACATCGCTGGCCGGCACCGCGCGGCCCATGAGTTGCTCGGGCGGCATAAATCCGGTGGTCCCGACGACCGTCGACCCGCCCATCGTGTCCGGGAGGATGGTCTGGACCGCCCCGAAGTCGACGAGCGCGTAGCTGCCGTCGGGCCGGACCATGATATTCGAGGGCTTGATATCCCGGTGGACGACCGGGGGGCTCATCGAATGCAGGTAATCGAGGATCGGCAAGAACGCGCGGAGGAAGTCGCGGGCTTCACTTTCATCCATCAAATCCGCGCGCTCGACACGCTCGGCGAGGGGCCGACCGTCGATGAACTCCTGGACGAGGAAGAAGCGCGTCGCACCGTCTTCATCGACATGAAAACCGTCGATATAAGAAGGGATGCCGGGGTGATCGAGGCCTTGCAGCGTCTCGGACTCGCGCTCGAAGAGCTCGATGGCCTTCCAATCATCGGCCCGACTCAGATCCAGCTCTTTGATGGCGACATCATCGCCGCTTTCGCGGCTGCGAGCGCGGTAGATGCGCCCCTGAGCGCCCCGGCCGAGCTCCTCGACGAACTCGTAACGCTCCAGTGTCGGCCAATTCGTATCTCGATCCATCTAGGCGGTCCCTCCACGGGTCATGCGCGTTCAGTCGGCTGAGCTTTGCCAGGATATCGCCCAAGCTAACGCACCTTGGCCGACCCGCTCAAGTTCGCGAGGCGCGGCTTCACCAAAACACAGCCGACCTCGCAACTCGAGCGATCGCGATAAATCCTCGTGCGCACGAAAAGATGACTATCTTTTCGGCCTTCGAGCAGAGCAGATCCAACCAGAATTGGCGTTGACAGGCGGAAAACCAGCCCGTCAAACTGGCTTCCCATCGACGGCGCTTTTGCCATTGCGACCAACCATTGCGACCTACAGGGGGAGCCCATGACCGACGCAACCGACCATGAATTCATCTATCAACTCCACGTCCCGGAGACCGGCCGTTCGGGGTTCTTTACCGGCTGGCCCAAGGCCATGCGCATCGCAAAAATATCTCGTGAGCGAGGCATGAAGGTCCGCATCTACAAGGCGCCGCTGGCCACCGAAGTCACCGCTGCCCGTATGGCACAACTGATGACGCGTGCGATGGAGGCGGGCATCGAGGGTCACGAGCCGCCGTTCTTTGCGACATCCACCATCATGTACAGCGATTTCGGGGACGAAGGCGAGTTCGACGGCGACCCTTTCAAGAACGTCGAGATCGACATGGAGATCGTACGTGCGGAGGATTTCGAGGGGAAGGTCCCGCCCTGGCGGTGATGCGCCACATGAATCATTCGATGCCGCTGTGCATCGCAAGAAGGCAATTGTGACCATTGCTCGACTCAGCAATTTTGCCTCACCACCCCGAGTGACTTCATGGCCATACCGCTCTCCATCCTGGACCTCGCCATCATCGGCGAGGGTTCGACCGCGACCGAGGCGCTGAAGAATAGCGTCGAGCTGGCCCGCCGGGGCGAAGACCTAGGTTACGTGCGCCACTGGTTTGCCGAGCACCACGGCATGCCGAGCGTCGCGAGCTCGTCGCCGGAAATACTGATCGGGCATATCGCGCAGGCCACCGAGCACATTCGCGTGGGCTCCGGCGGCATCATGCTGCCGAACCACGTGCCCCTGAAGGTCGCGGAGAACTTTCACACGCTCGAGGCGTTGCATCCCGGCCGCATCGACCTGGGAATCGGCCGCGCTCCGGGCACCGACCCGGCCACGGTGCGAGCCCTTCGGTCGTTCGACGCATCGAACTTCTCGTCCCAGCTCCAGGAATTGATGGTGTTATCGCGCGGCGGCTTTGCCGAGGAACACCCATTCGCCAACGTACGCGTGATGCCAGATGACGTGGCGCTTCCACCCATCTGGATCCTCGGCTCGAGCGGGGCGAGCGCGAAATTGGCGGGCCAACTCGGGCTTGGCTACGGGTTCGCGAGTCACTTCAGCCCGGCTCCGGCCGAGCCTGCTCTGGAGTCGTATCGCGAGCACTTCGAACCCTCGGATCGATTTCCAAAGCCGCATGTCATCCTCGCCGTCTCCGTTGTCTGCGCCGAAACCGACGAGGAAGCCGATTTCCTCGCCGGGAGCCTCGACCTGAACCGACTGAGGCTGCAGCGCGGCGACTTCTCGCCGATCGCCACGCCGGAAGAAGCAGCGGAGTATCAGTACACGACGTACGAGCGCGCAATCGTCGAC
>JBNJFZ010000327.1:0-3539 GCA_051747295.1 Myxococcota bacterium | reverse complement strand
GAGTTTCTCGAAGAGGTTGCCGGACAGCCCTGGTTACGCTTTCACCACGATCCCGATGGCAGTAAAGCGGACCTCGAATCATGGCATGGGTCTCGTCTGCTCGGAGGATGGACAGTCTCAATACGCGAGCACTTCCGGCTTCGCGTGCCGTGGAAGCGGCCCAACGCCCCCTGCAACCCGCTGGACTGGCAACCCAACCCACGCAGACGCCCTTTCGAAACGGTCGTCAGCCTCTTCTTGCTGGACGATCCCTATGAGTTGCTGCGCTATTTCGTACTGACCGAGCACGGTTTCGATCCTGACCTATTAGGACCTCAGACCGTCTGGAAGGATATCCCTGACATGCTCGAAGAATTCAGCGACGAGCACGACGGGGAGCTGGCAGACCTCCGGGTCGCGGTCGCTCACCGCCTCGACGCCGACCCTGAGCCCGTCGCTTCCGCACTGAACGCGTGGTTCGAGAGGATCGCCCGGCGAGGATGCAATGATTTCCCGACTCTTGGAGCGATCCGTCGCGTCGAACTGCCGGAGATTTCCATGCCGCGCCCTATCCCACTCGCTAAGGCAGAACCCGGCGAAGACGTCGTCGTCTCGCCCGGGATCGTCCACGCGGCAACCGCGCTCCCGACGGATACCTGGATCAAGTCCGTCACGCCCCGCCGAAGGGAGCAGGAAGCTTAGCCCGTCCCATGGTCTCTCCCCATTGCGCGTCGCGACCGCGGTCGGTGGACAGCACATCGGTCAGTCGTTACAACTCGCGTTGTCAATGAAACACTCCATGAGATGAAGTGAGGTAGGGAAGATGGGAGAACTCAAGAGTCGACTCGATCAGGTAGACCGCAACGTCGTCATCGATGACACGGTGACGCTCATCGACAACGAAGTGAAGAGCAAGAGCGGCCTCTCCGGCATGGCTCTCAAAGGTGGCTACAAGGTCGTCAAGCGCCTCAAGGGTGGACGGATGATCGAAGAAGCGGTCGACGGACTGCTCGACGAATTCTCCGAAGCCCTCGACCCGCTCTACGAAGACTTCCTCGAGCAAGACACCCCCAAGACCTTCGAGACGTACCTCTCGAGGCACAAGACCGAAGCGACAGACGCGTTACTCGGAATCACTGATAGCCGTGCAAAACGCGCCGACAACAAGGTCCTCAAAAAGACTTACGACAAGCTGCGCGGACAGGCTGAAAAGCACGTAAAGCAGGCGCTCCCCGGAGTCGGCCGACTCGTCGATGAACACGCGCCGCGAGAATAGATGGTACTATGACCGCCTCCGCTTCCATCCTGGGCTTCGTCCTTCGCAAGGTCGACTACGGCGAACGCGATATCATCGTGACGGTCTTCGGCCGCGAGACGGGCAAATTCACGGCCATGGCGAAGTCCGCGCGCGGGAGCAAGCGGCGCTTCGGAGGCGGGCTCCAGCCCATGCGCTGCCTGCGCATCGACTACAGACCCGCAAAGAGCGACGGCTTGGCCTTCCTCAACTCCATCGAGGTCGAGGAAGACTATCGACACCTCGAAAACGACTACGAGTGCATCACTCTGGCATCCTACGCAACCGAATTGGTCCGCTGCGTCGTTCAGGATAACCAACCGGACCAGGCGACGTTCGACCTGCTCCGCGATCTCTATCGTCAGCTCCCCGACATCAGCGGCGGCTTGAGTGCCCGCGAAGTCCTGCTCCACCACTTCGAACTACGGCTGCTCTCCTATCACGGGGCAGCGCCGTCCGTGGATGTATGTTTCCGGTGTGGCAAAAAGGTCGAGCGCTTCGATAAGTTGCGCTGCGCGAGAAACGGTCAGGGCATGCTCTGCGGAGCGTGCTATCGTCCCGGAGAAGGGACCGGCATCCTGCACTTAGCCACACTGGAAGCACTTCGTTACATGCGGGAGCCCGACGGAGACGTACCTGAAGGCTGGCACGAGCCCAGCGTCCGCGAACAGGCCCGCCGTGTCATCGACGCGAGTTTCGCCCAGCTGCTCGATGCCCCTCTTAAGAGCAAGCCGATGGTGGATATATTACTCGAAGAGCCCGGCTAAATAGTTCTCCCCCGGAAACCCCGGACTGAGCGAGGGCGAGATGATTTTTCGAGGTCGGAGGAGGAACAACGATGCCAGCACATGATCGAACGATCGATGTTATCAGCTTCGGCGAGGCGCTCGTCGACTTCTTGCCGAATACGACCGGCCCCCTCCGTGATGTGGCAACCTTCACGAAAGTCGTCGGCGGGGCCCCGGCCAACCTCGCGGTCGGGCTCGCCAGGCTCGAACGCCGCGTTGCCCTGCACGGCAAAGTCGGACTCGACGAGTTCGGGATGTTCCTGCGCGAGGCGATGATTCGTGAGGGCGTCGAAACCCGCGGGCTCGGGCAGACCAACGAAGCCAAGACCGGCGTCACCTTCGTGAGCCTCGAGGACAATGGCGACCGCAGCTTTCTTTTCTTCCGTGAGCCTAGCGCGGACATGACCGTCGACGAAGGAGACATCGACGTCGACTTGATCTCGCAGAGCCGCGTCTTTCATCTCGGCAGTAATCTTCTCCCCGCGGCCAAACCGCGTCGGGCCACCATGTATGCTCTCGAGGAGGCGAGCCGACAAAACTGCATTGTCTCCTACGATCCGAATATTCGGCTCCACCTCTGGCCGCATCCCGATGAAGCACGGCGACACTCGACCGAGGTCCTCGACTACGCGCATCTGGTCAAGATCAACGAGGAGGAGCTCGAATTCTACGCAGACGGAGGCACGCTGGAGGAAGCCTGGGAGAATATATTCCGACCCCGCGGCGTGCTTGCGCTGGTGCTGACGCGCGGAGCCCGCGGGGCTGAAGTCATCACCGCGAGTACACGGGCCACCGCTGAGGCGCCCGACGCGAAGATCGTCGATACGACTGGAGCGGGCGACGGCTTCGTCGCCGGGCTCTGGTGCGCGATCTTCGAGCGCGCGCTCGACGACGACCCGTCCATCGATGCCAGGAACTTCGAGGCCTTCCTCAACACCTGGTCGACCGAGAACTGGGAGTCGCTGTTGAGCTTCGCGTCCGAGGCTGGCACGCATGTGTGCACCGCACTCGGTGCAACGCCGGGGCTCCCCACGCGTGATGCATTGTCGCGGTGAGCCGCGCGACTCGTCATGAGGCCTTCACCTTCAAAGCCCGTGCGATCCGCTCGCAGATACACGTGTGCGTCTCATCCGAATTTACGATTCAAAGTATGCGGCACGTATCTTCAGGATTCGCTCGCTCCACGATTGTCCTTCGCGTCGCGCCTCCCTCGGGGAATCACCGTCTGCAGGGCTCATTCGCCCGGACATTGATACCGGAGTTTGACGCCGGACTTTGGAAGCTCAGCACTAAGAAGCATGGTTTCAGGTTTTCAAAGAAGAGGCGACCGTGCCGGTCGGGGCTATCACCTCCCGACCGACAGCGGACACCCATGTTTTCTAACGGCCGAAACCGTGTCCTGACGCCCGAAGGCGATCCTTTTTGGAGTGCTGTGTGCGAAGTGCCGCTGCGCGAGCGCGAAGCCCGGACCGCAGCGA
>JBNJFZ010000326.1:0-3546 GCA_051747295.1 Myxococcota bacterium | reverse complement strand
AACCTCGCCGCCGCCTTCGAGGAAGCGGCAAAATCCGCCTCCGTGCTCCTGATCGACGAGGTGGACAGCTTCCTCCCGGACCGGGACAACAGCAACCAGCATTGGCAGACAACCATGGTCAACGAGATGCTCACCCAGATGGAACGGTTCGAGGGCGTGTTCGTTGCCACCACCAACCGGCGGGAAGGGCTGGATCCCGCCACCCAGCGCCGGTTCGACCTGACCATCGAGTTCAATACGATGCGTCCCGACCAGGTGAAGCGCCTGTTCCGGCAGACCTGCCGCGAACTGGATGTGACGCGAGGCGTGCGGCGAGCCGTGAACCGGGTCGGCGACATCGAGCACCTCACGCCCGGCGACTTTGCCGCGGCCCGCCGACGGCATCGATTCCACCCCTTCGTCGATGCCCAGGACCTGGCGGATGAACTGGAGCGCATCGCGTCCGACAAGCCGGCGGCGCGGCCAAGGATCGGGTTCTGAACGGCCCCGCCGGGGCTTCACGGGTCGCGCCCTGCCCCGTCGAGCCGGTACGATTGCCCGAGCGAGAAAAGGAATGCCTCATGTCGACCACGCTCTTTCGCACGATCGAGATGCTGCGGCTGCTGCCGCGCGCGCCGAAGAAGATTTCCACCAGCGAGTTGCGCCAGCGTCTTGCCGATGCCGGCTACAAGACCACGATCCGCACGATCCAGCGGGACCTGCAGAAACTGTCGACGGTCTTCCCGCTGGTCAGCGACGAGCGTAACCATCCCTTCGGCTGGTCCTGGTCGAAGGACTCCCGCGCCGAGTCCCTGCCGGGCATGGACGCGCCCACGGCCCTGACCTTTACCCTGGTCGAGCAATACCTCAAGGACATGCTCCCCGCCGGGGTTCTCGACCTGATGCAGCCGCACTTCCAGCAGGCCCGGAGCGTGTTGGAGACCAATGGCAACGGGTTGCTGGCCTGGCGGGACAAGATCCGCGTCCTGCCGCGCGCCCAGCCACTGGTCACCCCGCCCGTCGACTCCGAAATTGCCCGGAACATCTATGACGCCCTGTTACAGGACCGTCGCTTGCGGGCGATGTACCAGCCCCGAAGCGGCGAGGCCCGCGACTACCTACTGAGCCCGCACGGCCTGGCGTTTCGCGACGCGGTGATCTACCTCGTCGCTTCGCAAAAGGACTACGACAACGTGGTCATGTTCGCCCTGCACCGTTTCCTGGCCGTCGAGCCCACGGACGAGCCAAGGAACGTCCTGCCGGACTTCGATTTCGACGAGTGGATCGAGCGTGGAGGATTCGACGCCGACAAACACGACGGCCACGTCCGCCTTGTCGCCCGTTTCGATCCGGCGGTGGGCGACCACCTGGCCGAGACGCCGCTCGAAGGTCAGCGCTCGCTGGTCAGGGTCGACGACGGCCGGCTGGAGCTGACTGCCGACGTCAAGGACACGCACCAGTTGCGGTGGTGGCTGAGGGGATTCGGCCCGGACGTGGAAGTGGTCTCGCCGACCGAGATCCGCGCCTGGATCCGGGAAGGAGCCGCCAAAATGGCCGCGATGTATTCGTGAGAAGATAGGCGACGACATGCGAGCGGGTGACAGGCGCCATGCCTCCGCTCGCGCACGCATTTCTTCCCCTGCTCGACCAAGGGTTCACTATCCATGCGCATTCGCCACGTCCCTGTCGCCATCGCACTCGCCGTACCTCTCCTCGTCGCGCCCGTGGCATTCGCCGAAGATGCCGCCCCGTCCCTGGATGAACGCGAGGCCGTCGATGTGCTGGGCGAGGCCGTCACGCATCTCGACGAGATGCCCTCCCTGCCCGAGAGCGCGATGCTGAGCCGGGACCGCGATGATGCCAGCGAGGACATCGACGCACTGATGGACGAGGCGCTGGAGGTGCTCGACCTGCCCGGCATTCGCGAGATGCGATCGCGCTACCGGGAGCTGGAGGAGGAAATCGCCGAAACCCGCGTGGAGCTGGCCTCCCTCCGCGAGGCCCGGGTATTCGCCAAGAACGGCGATCCAAGCATGCTCGCCAAATTCACCCCCACCGATACGCTCAAGCAGATGACCGCCACGACCCGGGCGGACTACGACGAGCTGATCGAATCCAAGCAGTCGGACATCGCGTCACTCGAAACGGCGTTGGCAGAAGAACGTGAGCGTCTCGCCGAGGGATTGAGCGAGATCGGCATCGAGATGGACCCCGACCAGCTCGAGCTCTGGCTGAGCTCGGTGATCGGCGACGACGTGATGTCCATGAGCGTGGTGTTCCAAAGCATCCGCCAGGTCACCCTGCGCCTCGAGGAGCTCACCGCCGAAAGCGGCGAGGACCTGGCCTTCGCCAAGCGCTATTACGGCATGGTGGTCATACTGCACAAGCTGATCGTCCGGATGCAGGAGACGTTCATCCACCGGGTCGACAACGAGGTGCTGCCCAAGCTGAACGCGTATCGCGAAGAGGCCGATGACATCATCGCCGAGTCGCGCCGGCTGATTCGCGAAGGCGGCAACCGCGAGAGCCTGGAGCGGAACATCGAGTCCAATCGCCTGACGCAGGAGGCCATCGATCTCTACGAGCGGGTCGTGCGCGACCAGCGCGACAAGGTGGCCGAGGCACTGGAGATCAGCCGCCAGGAAAGGGATGTCGCGACCAACACCTACCGCACGGTGCAGTTGAGCTCCAACGTGACCTCGCTGATCCGCGAAGGGGCCGACACCTTCAAGACCCTCTCGAGCCTGCAGGTGCCGGCGACGGCCGCGTTCAAGAACGAGGCCATGCGCGAGGAGTTCCGCAAGCTTACCGAGCGGATGACGGCCGGGGACTGACCTCCGCTCGACCGGAATTACGATTGCGGTGTCACAAACCCGACGAAATCTACCCATCGCACTGTTTTCAAAGGGTTTACGCGCGTTTTGTGACAATCGCACATCGGGTCGGGGTGGGTTAGGATGACGGGAAATCTCCAACCCGTTTTCAAGCGACCCCGGCCATGACCCAGTCCCCGACCCTTGCCATGTACTCGGCGCTGCAACGCGCCTTCGATCACTTCAACGAACACCTGTTCGACAACGAGCTGCCCGCCTGCCTGCTCACGTTGCGCAGCTCGCGACGCCAGCGCGGGTACCACCACGCCGAGCGGTTCGTCTCCGCCGAGGGGACCATCATCCACGAGCTCGGTCTGCACCCGGGGCACTTCACGCTTCAGCCGCTCGAGGTCTCGCTCTCGACACTGGTCCACGAGATGGTCCATCACTGGCAGGAATGCTTCGGACAACCCAGCCGCTCGAACCACCACAACCGCGAGTGGGTAGCGAAGATGGAGGCGATCGGACTGGTGCCCAGCGACACCGGCCTGCCGGAGGGCAAGCAGACTGGCCGGCGCGTCAGCCATTACATCGAACCCGAAGGTGCCTACGCCAAGGCGTGCGCGGACCTGCTCGCCGAGGGCTACACCCTGCCCTGGTTCGACCGCCATGCCCCGGTGGAGCCGGAGTCGGTCAAGCGCGTTCACGAAGAACTGGCCGAACAGGGGCTGGACGTGGCCACGAGCGAGGCCCC
>JBNJFZ010000325.1:0-3580 GCA_051747295.1 Myxococcota bacterium | reverse complement strand
CCGCTAACCGCTAACCGCTAACCGCTAACCGCTAACCGCTAACCGCTAACCGCTGCTAGTAGGTTTTCTGCACGTCGCGGTTGAGCTCGCCCGCGACCGTGGGAACGAGGTCGTCCTTGACGTTGCCGGAAATCTGGAGTTGCGGGGCGTTGGAGCCACCGATGCGCCAGCTGGGTTCGAAGACGCCGTCGACGAAGACGGTCTGGAGGGCGTCGTCGTTGAGTTTCCAGCCTGGAATAACTGCGTTCGCGGCGTCGTCCTCGGGCGCGAGCGGCACCATCCAATATATCGGCTCGCCGGCGTCGTCCTGCGCCGGGAGTGCGCGGCCTTCTTCGAAGAAGCCCGACAAGTCCATCGACGTCTGGGGCTCGGTGTAAGGAATTGCAGTGGGGCCGTCGAGGGCGTCTTCGGTGCTCGTGAGCAGTGCACGCAATTGATCGCGTTCGGCCGACGATAGCCGACGCCAATCGATGGCGGTCTTGGCCGTCGACTCGCTTCCCACATCGACGCTCTCGCGAAGCGAACGCAGCGCCGCGGCGAACGAAGCGCGCGCCGAATCGAGGTGGCGCGGGGTATCGATGGTGCGAAAGACACGCATGTCGAGATAGCCCACGGCGTGATCGATCTGGCGCTGGTCGTCGTCCTCGGCGTCCACGACCGCGCCCTCGGGCGTCCAGTCGTGCGCGTAGGCGGCGTTGAGGTAGATAAGGCCGCGCGCGAACGATACGGCCGAGGAGAGAGCAGCGAGCTCGGCACGCCCCATCGCGATACCTACATCCTCGGCGTGGAAGACCTCGCCGGGGAGCACAAACGTCTGAAGTTCGGGGTCGTCGAGCGCAATGCGCAACTGGCGCTCGACCTGAGCGAGGCCGTCGGCGAGCGCGACCGTGTGCTCGAGGCCGGTTTTGGCGGATCGGTCGAGGCCACGGGTGAAGGCGTAGAGTGAAGCCAGCTTCTCTTCAGGCCACGGAAGGCGCTCGGCGATAAGCGAGCGGATCCCCGCATAATCGCCGCTGTCCTCCCAGGGTACGCCCTTGCTCATCCAATAGAATATCCCGCCATGTGCGTAGAGCACGCGATCGGCGTCGAACGTGGCGTCAGCGCCGAGAAACCGCGTCCAGAATGGCTCGAGGGATGCAGCTTGGGCGATCAGGAGGAGGTCGGTGAGCGCCTTGCCGGCTGCGGCGTCGCCGTACGTCGGGTTTTCCGCCAGCGCCTCTGCGTAAAGGGACTGTGCCTCATCGATCCGGTGGTTCAGGAGGTGCTCGCGCGCCTGCTCGGTCTTCGACTCGGGCAGTTCGCCTTCGTCGAGCGAGACGGAGCAGCCGCTCGCAAGCAGTAAGGCCGCTAAGACAACGAGCATCGCGCCGGGGCATCTCTGTGACAAAACAAACATCTTCCAGCCATGTTGCCGACGAGTTCTCAGTACTGACGGGGGCGCGCAACCTGTCGGCTCGTGCGCGACGGGGTGGTTAGGTGCAAGTCGTTTGCCAGCGCGCGGGGCTGCTCCAGGACCGTCTCGCTGAGGTCGTGGATTCGACTCTGGCTAAAGGTTGCACCGATCGGAGTAAGGTTTATCCGGATCGGAAAAGGATGCGCGCAAGGATGCCCGCATCACGATTGGGATGTGGCGCGACGCATCGCCGCCTCAACCTGTGAAAAGCGCTTTCGACTGTGGTAATGTCCCCGATCGCATCGCGACGAAGGTACTGAATCGCCCATGAACCGAGCGCTCCAACATTCGACACGCCTGCTCGCCGGCTTTTTGCTGGCAGTGATGTGTCTGTCCGGACTTACGGGCTGTCCGTCGTACGAGGACAAGTACACGGGCACGTATCGCGAGGTGAATCCGGGGGCACGTGACGGCCGCCAGGCCATCCAGGTCGACTTCTTTCGGTTCGGTGAGAACGCATCGGCCGTCGTTCGGTTCTACGACCCACAGGGAACGCCGGGGGGCCAGTTCGACGATGACAACGAGACGACCTGTGCATGGACGAGCGCCGAGGAGTTCACCCCGGACGAAGACTGGGACTTCCAACTCTACCTGGAAGATTCCTCGCAACTGCCCCGAAGCCGCCTGCTCGGTCGGGTCGAGGACGGAGGCAAGAAGCTGAACGTCACGATGTTCGAGAACAGCTCGAGCGCAAAATCAGAGATCTACAAGGATATCGATGGGCTCGAGTTGGAGCGAGTCGATCGACGGGCCGATCCGCGATGCGACACCATCAAGGACTATTTCGTCGAGTTTTCGTTCCCGCGCGACCCGGAGACGGGCGGGTTTCAGTCGATGCCGGAGCGAGCGAACTACGAGATTGAAAACCCGGTATTTGTGGTGTCCTGGCTCGGAGTCGAGCCCACCAGCGAGAGCGGACAGACCCTTCTGGCGCCGGTGAGCGAACACGCGCCGGCGTTTCGACTCGATACGGCGGCCTCGAACAACTACGACCCCGATACGCACACGCTGCGAAACGAGTTCACGATCGGCGTGCCGGCGCCGGAGCTGAGGATGGACAACGGCACTACCGCGATGTCGCTGGGGCATTTTTCGGTGGTGGATGATGATGCCTCGATCGACGAGGTCGACCTGGCGAACTGGGTATTCAACTGGGATCCCGAGACGGACAAGCTGGTCGCCTCGAGCCTCCAACCGGCGTTTCGCCCCGAGTGTCCAGCGGATACGAACCGCTTCGGCCGCGCCCTGCTCTTTATCGAGGGCTCCATCTGGGAGCTCGGTGAGAATGTCCTCGCCTTTCTGATAGACGGAGAGGAGCAGATCGAGCGAAACTCAGAGCGTCACTTCTTCGTGGTCGATGTGTGTGCCGAGGACGATCAGGTGCTCAAGATCCTCATCAACGAGCCCTTTTTCACCGGCCAGGTGCCGCTCAAGGTCACCGATCAATTCCTGGACGACGACCAGGTGCCGCTGCCGCGGGTGAATCCATATAACTTCAATTGAACCACGGTGCCATGGCCCCCAGTCGGCCCGCTGCCCACTCGATCCGGATTAGGCGTCGGAATGGCGAAAATGACCGGTGCGCGGGCCTCTGTGCCCGCCTCGCGGCCTCCGTGCCGCGACTTGCGTGCGAACACGTTCGGGACCGGCAGAGCGGTCCCGGCGGCGACAGAGCGCCGCGCACCGAGCATCAACGCCGCCTCAGGTGGTATCGAAAACAGCGTCCCGCGCCTGATCCGGATTGAGTGGGCGCTGGGCCGACAGCCCCCACGACTGACGTCGCGGGGGGCACGATCTGGTGTCTCCAAATGTGATCCAGGTCCGGGAACGTGGAAACCCGGAGAGATCGGAAACACCGGATCGTCTCCCTGCGGCGCAGCCCACTCAATCCGGATTAGGCGTCGAAATGGCGAAAACGACCGGTGCGCGGGCCTCTGCGCGCGCCTCGCGGCCTCCGCGCCGCGACTTGCGTGCGAACACGTTCGGGACCGGCAGAGCGGTCCCGGCGGCGGCAGAGCGCCGCGCACCGAGTCTTTACGCGGCTTTCAGCGAATCCACCGGCTATTGCGGCTCTGATCCGGATTGAGTGGGCGCAGCCGTGGGGAAGCCGCCGTGAGGCGGCAGGGG
>JBNJFZ010000324.1:0-3642 GCA_051747295.1 Myxococcota bacterium | reverse complement strand
GCGCGCCTTGCCCAGCCGGTGCTTTTATGCTGCAACAGAGCCCATCGTTCGCAGTAGATGTATCAGCAACAGCCACTATCATGCGCCCAAAACTCTTCGTCGCACTCGCCGGAAATATCGGCGCCGGTAAAAGCACCGCCGCCCGTATCCTCTCACGTCATTTCGACTTCGAGTTGTTTCAGGAGCCGGTCCTCGAGAACCGCTTTCTGGGGATGTACTACAAGGATATGGAGCGCTGGAGCTTCACCTTGCAGATGGAGTTTCTCCTCAAGCGCGTCGAGCACCACAATCAGATCGACCGCCACCGCGGCTCGTGTGTGCAAGATCGGACGCTGTTGGAGGACCCGGAGATCTTCGCGAAGTATCTCCACGGCCTGGGGCATATGAACGACGTGGAGCTCGACCTTTACTTCGACTACTTCAAGCGCTTCCAGGACCGTATCCAGCAGCCCGACAAAATCATCCTGCTGCACTCTCCGGACGTCAACGAGTTGCTCAGGCGCATCTCCGATCGAGGCAGGGAGGAAGAGTCGGGGATCACAGCGGATTTTCTGCGGGGCTTGAACGGGTACTACGACAGCTTCGCGCAGGTCGCGCGGCACAAGCACGGGCTCGACGTGCTAAAGCTCGATATTTCGGATTGGGATATCCGTCGAGGTGAGGGAAAGAAGCGGTTTCTGCACGAGGTCCACGAATTCTTGACCCGGGACCTCGCACCATCGAATGAGCTTCCGTTCGACGTCGACGTCGACGACGAATAGTTCGACTTACGCTGTAACGATCTGCAGGACGATATAGCCCACGACGAAGAGCACGAAGATCGCCACGAGGGACCACATAAAGCGCTTGCTCTTTTCTTCGTCCTCTTTCGACCTGTTGTCCTTTGCTTTTCGGCGTCGCTTCGCCATCTCGAGTCCTCGGTGGTGGGGTGTTGTCTGTTGTGCGTTAAATTAACGAACAAAAACAGTCGGTATCAAGCGTTAATTTGTACGTGACTCGACGTCTTCTTGTGGGTCGAGCCCGTCACCGTACAGATGTCGAATGAGATCAGTCCGGGTGACGATCCCGATCGAGCGGCCGTCCTCGCACACCGGAAGGCGGCCGACGTCCTCCTGGGTGAGCTTTTCCAGCGCGTCTTCGAGGGGCTCGTCGGCCGCGATGACCTTGGCTCCGTGGCTCATATGACTGCTGACGGGCAAGTCGAGGTTCTCGTTGGATTCGGCGCGTTCGATATCTCGCATCGAGATGACGCCCTCGAGCTCACCGCCGCGCAGCACGGGAGCGCCGGAGTAATTCCACTTGCACAACAGCGATTTCGCCTCGCGGAGCGACTGATCGCGGTCGATGAACTGGATCGGAGAGGACATGATGTCGCGAACCCGGGTCGGGCGAAGCTCGGCGCTCTCGAGGATGCCGACGATCTGCTCGATGACAGACTCGCAGGTGGTGTCTTTGAGCGTACAGGCAGCAGCCCCTGCGTGCCCGCCACCGCCCATCTCGCCCAGAATCTCGCCGACGTCTACATAGCTTACGCGGCTGCGGCCAACGACCTGGATGCGATGGTCTTTCTCGAACTCGATGACGCCGAAGATGGCGTCGTGACCGCCGAGGCGCATGATATCGTTGACCACCAGAGACGCGCCGCGCACGTATCGCTCCGCCGATCCGCGGCTGACCGCGACCTCGACGGCGTCAAAGCTGCGCTCGGAGGTATTCGCCAGCATCTTGACCAGCAGTTCTCGCTGCTCCGGGGTGAACCTGGACCGAATATACCGATTGACGACCGACAGACTCCCGCCCTGCCGCATGCACCAGGCCGCCGCGTCGACGTCGCGGGGAGTCGTCCCATCGAACGACAGGCTCCCCGTGTCCGCATAGATGCCCATCAACATCAGTGTCGCCTCGGTGCTGGAGACGTCGATATCCTCGGACTGGAGTCGCTCGATGAGCAGGGTCACGCAGGCGCCTACGGGCTCGACGTACGCCTCGTCCGCCGCGATATCGTCGTCGGATGCGGGATGGTGGTCGAAGACGACAATGCGGTTGGCCGCCTCGAGCAACGCGCCGTATTCTTTGAGGCGGCCGGGCCGTCGCACGTCGACCACCACGACCTCGTCTACGTCCGAGGGATCGATATCGGCGGCCCGCTGCAGATCGAGGTTGTCTTTGTGGAGCGCCAGGTAGCGATTGACCGCCTGGCTGACCGCACGATTCTTCAGGATGACGCCCGAGCCGTAGAGGCGCTTGGCGGCCACGCAACTCGCGAGGGCATCCAGGTCGCTGTTGTGGTGGGTGACGAAGAGTCTCATCAGTCGAAGTCCGATTCGTAAGAAGGATCCGTGCGTGTCGTTCCGGTTGTCGGAGGGTCTGGGCTATCCTGCTGCGAGGCAGCGTCCGGTCGTTGGAGTAGCGCATTCGAAACATACCAGCTACCGCCGACTTTGCGCATGCGAAGCGTGCGATGATCAGGCTCCCCGCGTGGCGCAGCGTAGACGTCGACGTATACCACCGCCTCGTCTGGATCTCCGATCGTGCGCTGTATCTCGAAGCGCTGCAGGGTCTGCGTCCACGTCGCCCAGCGATCGCGCTGTGCCTCGAGCACGCGGCGGCTGTAGTCGGCACAGGTCGCGTCCGGCTCTTCGCAGATCACCTTGAGCATCTGCGCCGCCAGTCGCGCCTGGTCATCGAGCCGGGCCAGCGCGTCGTTACCCAGCGCCCGAGCGTCCTCGCACGACTCCCGACCGGCACGCTGCTCGGCCGCCGAGAATACCCGCTGGAACTCGTCAGACTGGCAATAGAAGCCCTCGTGTGTACTCTCCACGTGCGTTTTCGCCGCGGTTCGCGTGTCGCTGTACTGAATCGCGCGCAGAAACCGCTCCGCGGCGTCTGCGGCCGGGTGCGAGGCAGTGGCCGGCGCCGGCGCATGATCCCCGGTTTTTTGCTGTACGTCGCTCGACTCGTCGCAGGCCATTACGGCTACGACGAACACGATGGCGACCAATGCGGTGTCCGGCGATATCTTCATGCAATCTGCTCTCGAGCTCACGATGCGCGTTATCCTAACAAATTCGACCGCCGACGCCATCCGCGTTCTGAGAAGGATATTCGCTCACGAACCAGAAAATACCTCACTCGACACGCTGTTCCGAACCGGAGTGCACCTATGAAGGCGATTCGTATCCTCGACGACGACGACAACTCACTCGCATGGGGTGAAGCGCCCCGTCCGGAGCCCGAGTTCGGGGAGGTGCTCATCGAGGTCGAGGCTACCGCGGTCAATCGCGCCGACCTCCTCCAGCGCATGGGGGCGTACGACCCACCGCCGGGCACCACCGACATCCTGGGCCTGGAGGCGGCCGGAGTGGTCCGGGCCGTGGGGTCCGGGGTGACCGACTGGGAGGAAGGCGACCGTGTCTGCACCCTCCTGCCCGGCGGCGGGTACGCCGAATACGTGACCTCGCCCGCCCCGATGCTGCTGGAGTTGCCCGACGACCTCAGCTTTGCCGAGGGCGCGGCGATCCCCGAGGTCTTCTACACGGCGTACCTGAACATCATGATCGAGGCCGACCAGAAGCCCGGCGAGCGCGTGTTGATTCACGCCGGCGCCTCGGGCGTGGGAACCGCGGCGATCCAGTTGTGCCG
>JBNJFZ010000323.1:1266-3683 GCA_051747295.1 Myxococcota bacterium | reverse complement strand
ACTCGAATTCGGATTTACCGCATGCATGTCCAACATCGCTCGGCTCTGACCGTCTTCTCCTTCCTGGTTGCACTCACCGCTACCATCGCGAGTTGCGCGCCCTCGCAGAAGTCCCAGCCGCAACGCGAAACGGCCGGCTCCGAGGCGCCGGCGACCAAACCGAAGCAGGTCAAGAACGTCATCCTGCTGATCGGCGACGGTATGGGCCCGCAGCAAATTGGCCTGCTCGAGGAGTACGCGCAGCACGCGCCGAGCTCCACCTACGGTGACCGCCAGACGGCTCTCGCTCGCGCGATGGATGCCGGTGAAGTCGGGATTTCACGCCACGGGCCGGCGAATGGCCTGGTCGTGGACTCGGCGTGCTCGGCCTCGCAACTCGCCAGCGGTCGCCCCGCCCTGTCCGAGAGCATCGGGCTCGATACGCGCGGCAAGCCCGTACAAACCGTCCTCGAGCTGGCGAAGAGCGAGGGCAAGGCGACCGGCCTGGTCTCCGATACGCGGATCACCCACGCCACGCCGGCTGCGTTTGCCGCGCACGTGCCGCACCGCTCGATGGAGAACGACATCGCGGTGCAGATGCTCGAAGGAGGCGTCGACGTGATGCTGTCGGGCGGCATTCGCCACTGGATTCCGAAGTCGGCGAATAAACCAGGCCCCATCCGCGACGACATCAAAAACCGCATCGGCGACCCGCTCTCGCCCTCCTCTCGCCGCGAAGACGACCGTGATTTGCTGGGTGAGGCGCGTGAAGCGGGCTATGGCGTGGTGTTCGACGGGGAGGCGCTGGCCGCAGCCGACGGTGACCGCCTGCTGGGGCTATTCGCGTCGTCCGGGATGATGGACGGCATCGAGTATACCCGGCAGAAAGACGCCGCGGACCGTGTCGAGCCGACGCTGCGGGAGATGACCGCGAAGGCGCTGGACGTGTTGGCGCGTGACGACGACGGGTTCTTCCTGATGGTCGAGGGCGGCCAGATCGACTGGGCCGGCCACGCCAACGACGCCGGCTGGCTGCTCCACGAGATGCTCAAATTCGACGCAACGGTCGAGTACGTGCTCGAATGGGCGGCCGAGCGCGACGATACGCTGGTCGTGGTTACCGCCGACCACGAAACCGGCGGGTTTAGCTTCGGCTACACGCGTCACGACGTGCCGAAGGCCCAGAAGATCGAAGGCGGCGCGTTCGAGGAGCAGCCACACAAGCCGAATTGGAACTTCGGCTCCTACGCGCAACTGGACGGGATTTACGGCCAATCCGCCACGTTCGGCGATATGCTCCGGGAGTTTCGCAACGGTGACGAACAGACGCCCGAGGCGCTCGCCGCAGTCGTCAACGCGCACAGCGAGTTCGACATCACGGTCGACGAGGCGCGCGAGATCCTCGAGGACGAGCCGAACCACTTTCGGGTCGACGGACACGACACCCTGAGCGCTGAGACCTTCCCGGCCGTCGATGATTTCGAGGCGTTCTACGTGTTTGGCGAAGAGGTGCGCGCCGACCTGATCGGGCGCAAGATGGGCCGCGGGCAGAACGTCTCGTGGTCGAATGGCACTCACACGCACACGCCCGTGCCTGTCGTGGCGATCGGCCCCGAGCGCTACACCGAGCGCGTCGACGCGATGCTCCACCACACGGACATCGGCCAGTTGTTAAAGGATGCGGTCCTGGGGGACTAGGCTCCGGCGGTGCTTCGGACATCCTCGAGCGCGTCGATGACCCGCTCGGAGTGCACGGTCAGGCGAACCTCGCGTTCGCTGCCGGTCTCTTCGAGCACGTCGACGATCACGTCGAATGCGACCTTCGCGGCAAATCCGGACGTATACGGCGGCAACAGCGAGATCACGAGCGGCTCGCCCTCGTCGAGGAAGCCGAGGAATTCGCGCACCTCGCTCTCGAAGGCCGTGCGGCTGTCGAAGTCGCCGGCGCGTAAGTCGTAGTCGTCGGACGTCTCGTTGACGTCGAAGCGGATATTCATCGCGAGGTACTCGCTGGTTCGATGGATTGATGGGTCGTCGAGTCACGAACCGATGCGTTCTCTGTGCACCGATTCCCTCTTCGGTCTATCTCGGGTGGGTTGCTGACCCTTTCACCAATCAAAGGTAGTCTCGAAGTCCGTGTATTCAAAGACTGGCCGGCCTCGACGAAGCATTGAAACGCCGGGCGCGGACCCGTTTTCGCGTCCTCTCGTGTCTCAACTGCCCATCGAACGGGTCGAAGACATCCTCGTGGCGTCCTACGATCTGCGCGTTTTCCTGCCTGATTCGGTGTGATGAAATCCCGCTCGTTGGAGCAAAAGAGATAAGCCGTGAACTCGAACACACGATTCGGAGTGTTGGTGGCGCTGATCTCCGTCGCGGTCGGCGCTCGCGCCGGGATCAGCGAGTTTTGGGTTTGCGTCGCCATGGCCCCCTCCGGC
>JBNJFZ010000323.1:0-1166 GCA_051747295.1 Myxococcota bacterium | reverse complement strand
GCTTCGCTCGGGGGAACGATCTGGTGTCTCCAACCGCTCCGGGTTTCCAGGGGGCGAGCCGAATCTACTCATCCTCGACGGGTCGAAAGCTCTGGAAGCTGTAGTCGGCGGGGTCCAGGCCGGCCTGCTCGGCGGCGTTCTTGACGATGTTCGTCAGGCTCTTGCCCGTGAGGCCATCCGGCCAGATATTGCCCCAGCGGTCGATGCGCCGAAACAGCGGGCCGCCGTCGATATTACCCAGCGCCATCCAGCGCTCGAGCGCGGCGAGCGCGCACCACTTTGCGTCGCGAGCTCGGGAGAGGATGCGGAGGTCGGGGTCTTTTTGCTGGTAGCGGTTCACGTCGCGGCGAAGCTGAATCGCCAGCCCCTCGCTCCCCATCCAGCTCAAGTCCGCGACTGTCAGGCTCGCCAGCTCACCCCTCCGAAAGCGCGTGCGCCATCCCAATAAGATGACCGCGCGGTCGCGCCTGGTCTGCGCCTCAATGTCGTGGTCGATGGCGTCGACCAGGCGGAACACCTTGTCCTCGTCGACCCGAGCCTTCCGGCTCGGCTCGTAATGTTGGTCGACAAAGACGCCGCGCGCCACCGACTCGACAGAGCGGTGCTCGGTGGGGTTGTCGTAGCCGGAGGCGACGTGCATGCGCCCGATGGCCACGGACTTTCGCCGGATCGTCGACGCTTCGAGCCCATCGCGATGCAGGTGCAACAGGTACGCGCCGACGTCGTTGGCCTTCGCGGGCAGCGCGTCGCAATCCTCGGCGGCACACCAGGCCTCGAAATCATTCCAGTCGGCCTTGTACGCGCGCTTTGTGTTGGACGCCCAGACCCGCGGGAATCCATCCTCATCCTTCGGAGATATCTCGTCGCTCACGTCGCCCTCGCCCATCAGTCGAGATTCAATCTATGCTACTAACTTCCGATAACTCAATATAAGCGACATCCAACCCCAACGCACGCACCACGAAGACAACTCCAACCAACTACCTAATTCCGACAGTCAAACCCCAGTTCAAAGTCATGGATTTCACCTTGTGGCTAGATGAGCCTTGTGAAAAAATGCGGCGTACTCACGTAAAATCCGATCGATCAACCGCCTCACTATGGTGGGGGAGACAAGTATGCGACGCCGTCCTGCTACGACCTCGACATGCGCCGGCCTGCGCGCA
>JBNJFZ010000322.1:0-3713 GCA_051747295.1 Myxococcota bacterium | reverse complement strand
CTGAACGTGCGCCACAACTGCGGTCACGGGCTGCGTGGGTGTCCGCAGGGAAATAAGATGAGCATGGACCGCACCTACCTGCCGGATTTCTGTGCGGCCGGCGGCGAGATCCTGAGCTGCGCGACCGTGCGCGAGATCCTCAGGGAGGGCGGACGCGCGACCGGCGTTCGGGCCTGGACTCCGGCGGGCGGTGAAGTCGTGGTGCGGGCGAAGCACGCCGTGGTGGTGGCGGCGAGCGCGATTCAAACCCCGGCGCTGCTGCTGGCAAACGGCATCACCCACGGCCCCGTCGGCGACCACCTGCAATCCCACCCCGGCGCCTCGATCATGGGGCGCTTCGACGAGTCGGTCCAGATGTGGAACGGGGCGACGCAGGGCCACGAGATGATCTCGCTCAAACCCGAGGGCATCAAGATCGAAACCCTCGGGTACAGCCCCACGCTCGCCATCATGCGCATGAAATCCATCGGCCGCGAGCTCGCCGATGAAGTCGCGCGCCTCGACGAGTGGGCGAACGCCGGTGCGGCCGTCCGCGCGGAGGCCGAGGGCACCGTCCGAGCGCGCGCTAATGGGAGCGCGAAGGTTCGGTACACCCCGACCGAAAACGACTTCCGCAAGTTGCGCAAGGGCTCGGCGCTCGTCGCCCAGATGTACCTCGAAGCCGGTGCCGAGGAGGTCTCACTCGGCCCCCACGGCTGGCAGCACATCACCTCGACCGACCGCATCGACGAGTTCCGCCGCGAAGGGCCGGTCGACGCCGAAGCCTACGAGATGATCCTCTCGCATCTCTTCGGCACCTGTCGGATGGGCAGCGACCCGGGCGCCAGCGTCGTCGGCCCCGACTTCAAACACCACACCGTCGACCGCCTGTACGTCGCTGACTCGAGCGTCTTTCCCTCCAACATCGGCGTCAACCCCCAGATCTCCATCATCGGCCTCGCCCGCCAGTGCGCTCGCCACATACTCGGGACGGCTTAGTCCCAGGCTGGCCGGCGCGCTCGAGCTTTTGCTCGCCGGGGGCGGCGAGCCAACGATGGGAGCTTCGGAGCGGCAGGGTATGACTCGTTGGACGCGTGCGTCTTGATTTGTCGGCGTGCGCGCCGGATGATGGCGTGCATACTCATTTTTCGTGCGCGTCAGGCGCATACGTCCGTGATCTGCCCTAACCAGCCGGGCCAGCGAGCCGATGTCGAATCGAAATCGCGTCACATTCGAACTCGATATAGCCCCGGGGACGGTGATCCGAGGGCGCTATGAGCTCCAGGCGCTCATCGGCGAGGGAGGGTTTGCGGCGGTATTCGAGGCGTTCGACCGCAATATCGAGCGTAAGGTTGCGGTCAAGGTACTCGACGTCGGGCTGCTGCCGAGCGACGAAAAGCTGCGAAACAAGCTGCTCGATCGCTTCCGGCGCGAGGCGAGCCTGGCCGGCCGCATCAAGCATCCCGGGGTCGTCGGGATCTACGACTACGGCTTGATCGATGAGCAGACCGAGCATCCATTTATCGTGATGGAGCGGCTCGAGGGCTGGGATCTCGAGGAGCAGATATTCGAGCGCGGGCCCCTGGCGCCCGAACGCGCGCTCCCGCTCTTTATCCGTGGGCTCGAGGCACTAGGCGAGGCGCACGAGAAGGGCATCGTCCACAGAGACCTCAAGCCCAGCAACATCTTCCTGGCCAATCCAGGCGAGGCGAGCGAGTCGCTTCGCATCGTGGACTTCGGGGTGGCGTTCATGGAGAACGCCGCCCGAGGGCGGCTCACCCAGACCGGTGAGATCCTCGGGACGCCCAACTACCTGCCCCCCGAGTATATCAACGACCAGATCGCCACGCCCGCACTCGATGTCTACCAGATGGCGCTCATCCTGCTCGAGCTCCTGTCCGGCCGACGGGTCGTCTCGGGAAAGACGGCCATGCGCTGCATCTACACGCATATTACCGGGGAGCTGGAGGTTCCACAGGCGCTCGCCGAGTCCGCCCTCGGGCGGATCGTCGTGACCGCGCTCGCGATGGATCACGAGCGGCGTTTCGCCAACGGCAAGGCCTTCGCGAACGCGCTCCGCACGGTCGATCCGTCGTCGATTCCTCGGCTGCCGCAGGGCGACATCCCCTTCGTGCAGCCGCTGCTGTCGACGTCCAATGAGCCGGGTGTCGAGACGGAGAGCCTCGACCAGCGCGACCGTGAGGATTCGGGACAAACGCTCCTCGGACTCGGGGAGATCGAGGACTTCGACACGGAGCGCTTTTTGACCAGGGTGCGCGAGACCGGCGCGCTGTCAGCGAAGCAGACCAGCCGCCTCATCGAACTCGACACGGCCTTCGAAGACGAACGACCCGATACCGCTCAGGCTGGCGGCCAGACCCATGTGGCACCCGAGCGGCCACAGACTGATCCGATGCGGTCTGGACCGACGACCGAGGGCCTCGGTGGGCCCACGGACGATTCGCAGATGAGTGGACCCCAATCCGGACTCGAGGCTCGGGCGCCGTCGATGTGGGAGTTCACCGGCGATGCGTTCATCGACGAGGAGAGCGACGCCCTCTCACAGTCGGCCATTCAGACGCAGCCGGAGCGCTCGTCGGGCGTCCCGCTGGCGCTCTTGCTGGTGGCGACGATCTTGATGCTCGGTCTCGGCGGGGCGTTCGCGTATGTGTATATCGGCTCCGATTCGCAAGTCGATGCGGCCACGCAAGCGCCCACAGAGCCGATAGCCCCGGCGGAGGAGACCTCGGAGCTCGAGACTGCTCCAGAAGCCGAGGCACAGGCGAAAGAAACGGCAGCAGGGTTGGCCGATGCCGTCGGCGAGAGTGCGAATACCCTCGCGTCGCGAGTTCTCCGCGACGCCCGAGATGTCGCCGAGCAAGCACGCGCGGAGCCGAAAGCAGAGCGGCCCGAGCCAACCCCCGAGCCCCGAGAGCGTTCGGCGAGGACGAAGAAGAAGCGCGAGTCGTCGAAGCCGAGCCCGGGCAAGTCGCTGTGGGTCGGTGTCGACTCGAATCCGCCTGGCGCCATCGTCACGGCCGAGGGCAAGCTGGTCGGGAGGACACCGTGCAAGGTCAAATTCGAGCCAGATGAAAAGACGCAGCCGGTACGCTTCGATAAGGACGGCTACGAGCTTCTCGACATCGAACTGGCTCGCGATGACTACCCGAGCCGACGCGTGATACTGAATCCGGCCGACTAGGCAAAACCGCGCGATATCTAGTTCTTCGCACGCCTATTCGTACAGCATTTCGTCGACGATGCGGTCTGCGATCAGCCCGGTCGCCACCCCTTCGGCCTCCGAGCGCTCGAAGATCTCGAGCATCGTATCGTAGATCTTCGAGGTCTTGGCTCGGGCGTTGTCCGCGGCGTAGCCGCTGTACTCTTCGGAGACGTTGATGAGCCCGCCGGCATTCAGGGCGTAGTCCGGCGCGTAGAGCACGTCACGCTCCATCAGCATCACGTCGTGGCGTGGCTTCGCGAGCTGATTATTCGACGCCCCGGCGACGATGTCGCACTTCAAGCGTGGAACGGTGTCATCGTTGAGAACCGCGCCCAGCGCGCACGGGGCGAGGATGTCGCAGTCGACGTCGAAGATGGACTCGGGGGCGACGCGATCGGCGTCGAAATCCGCGACGCAGCGGGCCACTGCATCCTCGTCGACGTCCGTGACCGTCAGGCGAGCGCCAAGTTCGTGGAGCTCACGGGCGAGGTAGTAGCCGACGTGGCCCACG
>JBNJFZ010000321.1:0-3726 GCA_051747295.1 Myxococcota bacterium | reverse complement strand
CATCCCGTATTCGTTGCGGAGGATGCGCTTGGCGACGACCGACTTGTGCACTTCGTCGGGCCCGTCGTAGATGCGTGCGCCGCGCTCGTGGCGGAACCACCAGGCCAGCGGGGTGTCGTCGGTGATGCCGAGCGCGCCGTGGATCTGGATGGCGCGGTCGAGCACGTCCTGAAGGACGTTTGCGACGTAGAATTTAATGGACGAAATGTCGATTCGGGCTGCCTTCTGGCCGATATTGTCGATCTTCCAGGCGGCTCGTAGGGTGAGCATCCGGGCCGCGTCGATCTCCGCGCGGCTCTCGGCGATCATCTCCTGGACCATCTGGCGGTCGCCGAGCATCTTGCCCGGATACAGTTCGCGGGAGGCGGCGCGCTCGCACATCAGCTCGAACGCCCGCTCGCAGATGCCGATCCAGCGCATACAGTGATGGATGCGCCCCGGCCCGAGGCGCTCCTGGGCGATCATGAAGCCGGCACCTTCCGGGCCCAGTCGGTTTTCGACCGGCACCCGGACATCGTTGTACCGCACCTCCGCGTGGCTCGAATAATCCTCGCCTTTCTCGCCCATGACCGAGATATTGCGCACCAGCTCGAAGCCGGGGTGGTCGGTCGGCACGATGATCTGGCTGGCCCGCATGTAGCGATTGTCCTGTTCGGGATTGGTCACGGCCATCACGACCGCGAATGCCGCACCATCGGCGGAGGACGTGAACCATTTGTGACCGTTGATGACGTACTCGTCGCCGTCTTTTTCGGCCGTCGTGCCCATCCGTGTGGGGTTCGAGCCGGCGAATTCCGGCTCGGTCATCGAGAAGCAACTCCGGATGTCGCCTCGCACCAGCGGCTCTAGATACGTCTCTTTTTGCTCGGGCGTGGCGTGATCGATCAGGATCTCCATATTACCGGCGTCGGGCGCCTGGCAGTTGAAGACGTAGTGGCCGACCGGCGAGCGCCCGAGCTCGGCGGCGACGTGGCCGAAGTCGAGCAGGGATAGTCCCATGCCGCCGTATGCTTCCGGCAGCTGCGGGGCCCACAGACCCAGGTCTTTGACCTGTTGGCGCTTTTCCTGCAGCGTCGGCAACAACGTGCGGAAGCCCTCTCCGACAAAGTCTTGCTCCAACGGGATCAATTCTTCATCGACGAAGTCTCTGATCCGCTCGATGGTCCCGGCGAGCTCTTCTTCAATCGAAAAATCCACGGTCTTCCTCCATAGGCAAATGACGTGCAATGGGCGGACTCTATCAACAGGCGCCGCGCAGTCCAATGGTGGGCACGCGCGCCGCTACGTCGACCTATCGATTGGGTGGTGCCGGGAGCCGTACGGCGAGTAAGAATCGTGCGGAAGCCACATTATTCTTCGGCCACGCCAGGCTCTGAGGTCGGGTCGAGTTCGGAGTCGAGTTGATCGGCGAATGTGCGGATGAACTCGGTACGCTGTGACGCCATTTTTCGGCCGGTCCTGGTCGAAAATGAGGCCTCCAATCCCAGCAATTTCGTAAAAAAGTGGTCCACGGCGAACTCGTAGTCGTCGAGCTCGCGCTCGTCGGCCCACGGATCCTCCATGTCGATGATGGCTCGGTCGAGCATGCCACTTACCTGAAAGCAGCGCGCCAGGCCGACCGCCCCGAGCGCCTCGAGGCGGTCGGCATCGCGCACGATCTCGGACTCGAGATAACCGGGTTCGAGCCCCGCCGAAAAGCTGTGCGTGCGGATGGCGTCGGCGAGCATATCGAGCTGCTCGTCGTCGAAGACGTCGTGGTCGGCGAAGAAAGCGACGGCTTTGTCGGCTGACATCGAAGACGCCTGTGCGCGTTCTGGGTGGTCCTTGGGGAGGTTGACGATGTCGTGCATCAGCGCCGCCGCGACCACCACCGACCAGTCGGGCGAGCGATCCGCTGCGCGCTCGCCGTCGCAGATCGCTGCCGCGTTGCGGAGGACTCGCAAGAGGTGGCCGAAGTCGTGGCTCCCGTCGTGTTCCATGGTGTCGGCGACATATCTGACAGCGTCGTCGAGCCAGTCGAAGTCGGCGTGCGAGCGTGCGAGTTCGAGAAAGGCTTCTTGGTGCACGAGTCAGGTCCTGCGGTGTGGTTGTCGTGGTGTGAGAACGGCGTATTGCAACCTCGGTCGATTCAGTCAATCATGGCGCAGACGCCCATGAATTCAAGTACCGTACGCCTTTCGGGAGCCGCAGCATGTCCGACGATCATTTCGAGGATTTCGAAGACTTCTGGCCGCACTACGTGTCCGAGCACAGCGATCCGCTCAACCGCTTCATCCATGCGGTGGGCACGACCGGCGCCATCGCCAGCGCGATCGCCGGCCTCGTCAAGCGCGACGCCCGCCTCCTCGCCCTCGCCCCGGTGATTGGCTACGGCTCGGCGTGGGCCGGGCATTTTCTGGTCGAGAAGAACCGGCCTGCGACGTTCGGCCACCCGATGTGGTCGCTGCGCGGCGACATGCGCATGCTCAAGCTGATGCTCCAGGACGAGATGGACGAAGAAATCCTGCGGTTAATCGGTGAGGGCGAGTATGCGCCGAAGTTACTCGAGGATTTTGATCTTTGACTCCTGAAAAGAAACCCTCCGCTTCGTCAGACCGGCTGATTTTCACGAGCTCTGCGTCGTCTTGCATCGACGTAGCCTACGGCTACGCCTGCTTCAGACGACTTCGATCTCGCAAAAATCATCTCGGCCTGACTCGGTCCGGGTTTCTTCTCAGGAGTCATTATTTCGTTTAGGCGCGAGGAGATGTGAGGGTGGGTACGCCCACAGGATTACCCACTCCCCCAGATCTCCTACATCTCCCCCCCAAAACCCGCTGCAACTCCAAGAGATGCTCGTCCTCTGTTTGGGGTGAGTGTTTCGACCTGCCGGATGCCTATAGCATCCTCGAAACGGCGCTGGGAGCGTGCAAACGACTCATTTGTAACGATGAGACGAATCTCATCAGAGTCCCTGACCGAAACATTCGTACCGGCCCACTTCTCGTCCTCCGAAACTGAGGTCATTTCCGTCAACGTAGACCATATGGCACCCCTCATCAAAAGGTGTAACTATGTCGGCAGAGGTCCCGCTTGATGCGCATACATACCCAGTTACTGACAAGGGGTTCTGCTTGTAAGCCGGTATCTCAATTCGATCGACTGCCGGTCCCCTCGGCAAAGTCAGGCACTCAGCTTGAGTCGGAGTAAAGGAAAGAGCTTCTGTCAGCGGTTGTGTTTCAGCGTAACCACCGAACCTTACCCAGTAGGTTTCGTCTTCACATTCTGGGTTGATACGGACGACAGTGAGAGTGGCCGTTTCATCCCCCTCGAGATTCTCGCAGACCCCTCCGGAATCTCCCGACTGACAGACACCATTCGTGCAGGTTAAGCCGTCATCGCACGTTGCGTTGCCGTAGCACTCGCATCCCTGGGTGCCCGTCGCGCAGTCTCCATAATCGGGGACGCTTGTTGGTGGCGTCGTGTACTCGCATTCAGGCTCAGCCGCGTATCCGGTCCAATCTTCTTTCTCGAAGCCGCTACACTTATAGCGGTACCCTAATTCGGGACACGTCGTGTCCGGGACGAAGGTGAACTTCATGTTTTCGTCGTTTTGGTATTCTGGACACCGATATTCGGCATCGTTGTCAGACTTAAATAACTCCGTGCACTCGTAGCGAACCAGCGAGTCCCCCCCGTCAAAATACCGGGTGCAGGCACCTTCCAGTTGGCCTTGGCCTATATTGC
>JBNJFZ010000320.1:0-3774 GCA_051747295.1 Myxococcota bacterium | reverse complement strand
GTGCGCGACGTTTCCACGTCGCCGGGGCGCTTTTAGCGCCCCGCTCGCGAAGCGAGCCGTGCCCGAAGCAGTTCAGTCCTACAGCTCTGCAAACGCCCTAGGGCTCCTGCGGGAACTCGCAGGCTGGCAGCCTGCGCGCCACTGCGCGCCTCCGGCGCTCAATAGATCAAAACTCCAGCGGCATCGTCGAGGCTCGCTCGCAATGTCTCGGTGAAAATCAACCTGCCTGACGAAGGGAAACAACGGCCTCCCAAATCAAGAAAGACCGAAGCCCCCGCTGGTAGAGGGAAAGGAGGGGGGTCAGCGCAACCAGCGGGAGCTTCTCGAGACGCGTCGAGGGGAAGAACTCTTCGCGCTCTACAGATAGGATGCGAGCCCCCCGACTCAGTTACACACTTTCTTGAAAAAAGTTCGTTCGGGCACCCGTTCGGATCCAGAGCAACAAAAAAGCCAGCCCCTCACGAGGCTGGCTTTTCTCATTCAATGCGCGCGCATCACTCGGCGTCGCCGCCGGAAGCGAAGACAGCCTTCGTGTACTCGCGCTTCATACGCGAGATATTCTCGAGCTTGATGCTCTTGGGGCAGACCGCGGAACATTCGCCGATATTCGAGCAGTTCCCGAAGCCTTCCTCGTCCATCTGGTGGACCATGCGCACGACGCGCCGATGACGCTCGGGCTCACCCTGCGGGAGCAGCGCGTACTGGCTGATCTTCGCGCTGGTAAACAGCGACGCGGACGCATTCGGACACGCCGCAACGCAGGCGCCACAGCCGATGCAGGTCGCCGAGAAGAACGCCTCGTCGGCGTCGGGCTTGGGAACCGGCTCCGCGTTTGCATCCGCGTGCGGTCCCGTGCTGACCGAGACGTAACCGCCCTTCTGAATGATTCGGTCGAAGGCGGCGCGGTCGATGACCAGATCTTTGACGATCGGAAATGCGTTGGCGCGAAATGGCTCGATGGTGATCGAGTCACCGTCACTGAAGCTGCGCATGTGCAGCTGACAGACCGAGGTTCCAGCTTCCGGACCGTGTGCCTGGCCATTGATGACCATGCCACAGGTACCGCAGATACCTTCGCGGCAGTCGCTGTCGAACTCGATCGGCTCCTTACCACTCTGGATCAGGTCTTCGTTGACGACGTCCAGCATCTCCAGAAACGACATATCTGGCGTGATGCCTTTCGCGGTGTACGACACCATCTTGCCGGCCTGGTTGGCCCCGCCCTGGCGCCATACCTCGAGTTTTAGCGTCATCCCATCAGAAGACATGAAGACTCCTTGCTGCTCTATTTGAGTGGGTGGGAACGCAAGAGCGCGCCCTGCCCGTGTCTCGACCCGTGGTCGAATTACTTGTAGCTACGCTGCTTGAGCTCGACGTTCTCGAACACCAGCGATTCTTTGTGCAGATTCCACTCGACGCCTTCGCCGTCGGAATCCCACTTGCCCGGCTGTCCGTTGTGCTCCCAGGCCGCGACATAGGCGTAATCTTCGTCGTTACGAAGCGCCTCGCCCTCGTCGGTCTGGTGTTCCTCGCGGAAGTGACAGCCTGCGGATTCGTCACGCTGACGCGCGTCCTTGGCCATCAGTTCACCGAGCTCGAGGAAGTCAGCCACACGGCCGGCGACCTCGAGATTTTTGTTGAACGTGCTGGAATCGCCCGGGATGTACACGGTGTTCCAGAACTCGTCACGCAGCTCTCGAATCTGGTCGACCGCAGCCGTCAGCCGTTCTTCGGTGCGGGCGATGCCGACGTTATCCCACATGATTTTTCCGAGGCGGCGATACAGCTCCATGACCGTATTGCGCTCTTCTGCGGGTTTCTTCGAGTTCTCCTCGCTGACGTCCAGGAGCTTTTGGATACCAGCGTTGACCGTCTTCTCCGCGTCTTCAAAGGCTGCCTGGTCGGTGTCGACGTCGTCGAGCTCGTGGCGGTTTTCGGCGAGGTAGTTGCTGACGGCTCGGGAGATAATGAAGTAGCCGTCCGCGAGTCCCTGCATCAACGCGCTGGCGCCGAGCCGGTTCGCACCGTGGTCGGAGAAGTTCGCCTCTCCGGCCACGAAGAGCCCGGGCACGTTGCTCATCAGGTCGTAGTCGACCCAGAGGCCGCCCATGACGTAGTGAACCGCCGGGAAGATCCGCATCGGGACCTCGTAGGGGTTCTCGCCGGTGATCTTCTCGTACATATGAAACAGGTTGCCGTACTTCTCTCGGATTTTGTCCTCGCCCTGCTCGGCGATCGCATCGGCAAAGTCGAGGTACACGGCGTTGTTGAGCGGCCCGACGCCCAGGCCCTTGTCGACCATGAGCTTCGCGTTTCGAGACGCGACGTCACGAGGGACCAGGTTTCCAAACGCCGGGTACTTCTCTTCGAGGTAGTAGTACCGCTTGTCCTTGGGGATTTGCTTGACCGGCTTGTCGCGGTCCTCCTCGTTTTTCGGGACCCAGACCCGCCCGTCGTTACGCAGGCTCTCGCTCATCAGCGTGAGCTTCGACTGGAACTCACCGGACTGCGGAATGCACGTCGGGTGGATCTGCACGTAGCAGGGATTCGCCATATAGGCGCCGCGCTTGTGGCAGCGCCATGCGGCGGTTCCGTTCGAGTTGAACGCGTTCGTCGAGAGGAAGTACACACGACCGTATCCGCCCGTGCAGAGCACGACGGCGTCGGCGCTGTGGCGCTCGAGCGAACCGTCCCACAGGTTTCGCGTGATGATGCCTCGTGCGCGGCCGTCGACCTTGACCAGGTCCAGCATCTCGCGGTGGGTAAAGAGCTCGACGCGCCCTTCTTCGTGCTGGCGCATCAGCGCACCGTACGCTCCCAGGAGCAACTGCTGTCCGGTCTGCCCTCGCGCGTAGAACGTACGGGAGACCTGCGCACCGCCGAACGAGCGGGTCGCGAGCTCGCCTCCGTATTCACGTGCGAACGGAACGCCCTGCGCGACCGCCTGGTCGATGATATTCGAGCTCAACTGCGCGAGTCGATAGGTATTCGACTCGCGTGAGCGGTAGTCTCCACCTTTGATCGTGTCGTAGAACAACCGCCAGACGCTGTCGCCGTCGTTCGGGTAGTTCTTGGTGGCGTTGATACCACCCTGCGCCGCAATACTGTGCGCACGCCGCGGCGAATCAGAGATGCAGAACACCTTGACGTTGTAGCCCAGCTCGGCCATCGACGCGGCGCCTGAAGCGCCCGCCAGGCCCGAACCGACCACGATGATCTCTTTCTTCTTCTTATTGTTCGGCGCGACGAGTTTGTACTCGGACTTCCGATTCTCCCACTTCTGGTGAAGTGGTCCCTCAGGTGTATTTCCGTCAAACGTCATAGTGATTCTCGTCTAGATTACTGAACGAAGAAGTACAGGTAGATCGGAATGAAGAGGAATCCGACCGCGAGTATGAGCCCGAGGACCGCTGCGATGGTATAGACCGGCTTCTGCGCGCGGTCGTTCATCCAGCCCAGCGTCTGGAACATGCTCCACAGTCCGTGGCGCAGGTGAAAGCCCAGAAACAGCATCATGCCGACATAGAATGCAACCCAGACAGGCTGCTGGAACACGTCGAACACATGCTGATAGAGATCGACTGCGACCTCGCCGTCGACCTCGGTCGTGTATTCCTTGTCGGTGAACACACCGAAGCGAAACTGCAGCACGTGCACGACCACGAAGATCAGCAGCGCCGCACCCGATACGATCATGTTATTCGACAAGATCGACAGCTTGCTCGGTCCGTCCTTGCTCTTCTGTCGGGCTCGATACCCCTCGGCTCGCGCCGA
>JBNJFZ010000319.1:0-3797 GCA_051747295.1 Myxococcota bacterium | reverse complement strand
GAGGACGGCGAGCACGTGCTGCGCGCCAAGATCGACATGTCGAACCCGAATATTTTGATGCGCGACCCGCTGATCTACCGGATTCGCCACGCCACGCACCACAATACCGGCGACGAGTGGTGCATCTACCCGATGTACGACTACGCACACTGCCTCGAGGACGCGTTCGAGAACGTCACGCACTCGCTGTGCACGCTGGAGTTCGAGAACAACCGCGAGCTCTACGACTGGTTCATCGAAGAGACCGAGGTCGAGGCGAACCCCAGGCAAACCGAGTTCGCGCGGCTCAACCTCAACTACACGATCATGAGCAAGCGCAAGCTTCGCCGCCTGGTCGAAGAAGACCACGTCTCCGGCTGGGACGACCCGCGCATGCCCACGCTCGCCGGGCTCCGCCGCCGCGGTGTGCCGCCCGAGGCGATCCGCAACTTCATGAATATGATCGGCGTGGCCAAGGCCAATAGCACCGTCGACTTCCGAAACTTCGAGTTCGCGATTCGTGACCATCTCAACATGCGGGCGCCGCGCGTGCTCTCGGTGCTCGACCCCATCAAAGTCACGGTCGAAAACTGGGAAGATGGCGAGGTCGATTGGCTGGATGCGGATTACTATCCGCGGGATGTGCCGAAAGATGGCACCCGCAAGATTCCGTTCACCAGAGAGCTCTACATCGAGCGCGACGACTTCCAGGAGAACCCGCCAAAAGGGTTCTACCGACTGTCGCCGGGCGCCGAGGTCCGCCTGCGCTACGGCTACTTCATCACTTGCAAAGACGTGGTGAAGGACGAAAACGGCAACATCACCGAGCTCATCTGCACGTACGACCCGGAGACCCGCGGCGGCGATGCACCCGACGGGCGCAACCCCGATGGCACGATCCACTGGGTCTCGGCGACAGAGTCGCTCCCTGTCGAGGTTCGCGCCTATGACCGCTTGTTCGACGTGCCGTTCCCGGACGCGCAGGAGGACGTCGACTTCGTCGAGAACCTCAACCCGGAGTCGTTGATCCACTACAAGAACGCGCGCATCGAGCCGAGCGTGCTCGAGGACGACGAGGAGCTCCGCTACCAGTTCGAGCGTCAGGGCTACTTCTGGCGCGAGCCGGTCGACTCGACGGACGACGCGCTGGTCTTCAACCAGATCGTCCAGCTCAAAGACTCCTGGGCCAAGAAGGAAAAGGAGCGCGAGAAGGCCGAGCAGGAGCGCCGCGCTCGCGAGAAGGCCGAGCAGAAGCGAAAGGCCAAAGAGGGTAATAAGAAGGACAAGCCCAACAAGAAGCCCGCGTCCTACGAGCGCGACATGGCGCGCGAGGCGCACCCTGCGCTCGCCGAGCGCCTCGACCGCTACCAGGATGAGTTCGGCCTCGACTACGACGACGCGGACCTGCTCAGCGGCAGCTTTGCCGTTGCGGAGTTCTACGAAGGCGTGATCGACGAGTACGACTCACCGGCCTCGATCGCCAAGTGGATCGTCAATGAGATGCGTCCCGAGCTCAAAGAGCACGATATCGACGGCATCGCGGCGGCCGATCTGGACCCGGCGGAAATCGCGACGCTCATCGAGATGTTCGACGCGGACCGTATCACCAACCAGATCAGCCGCGAGGTGCTGGCGAAGATGATCGAGACCGGCAAAGACCCGGAGGCCATCGTCGACGAGGAAGGCCTCGAGCGCATCACCGACGAGAGCTCGCTCGAGCCCGTCATCCAGCAGGTGATGGAGGAACAGTCCGATAACGTACACGCCTATGCGGCCGGGAAGACGCAGCTATTCGGGTTCTTTATCGGACAGGTCATGCAGAAGACCGGTGGTACCGCCGATCCGGGCCTGGTGCGCTCGCTGCTGAAGAAGATGCTGCCCGAGCCTGCCGAGGTCGAGGAATAAGTCTCCTATTTCGGACACCATGAGCCGCGGGTGTTAATTGTGCCCGTGGTTGATCTGACGGTTGCCATGCACGAGTACATCGACCCCCGCCACCTCGACTTCCTGATACGCGAGTCGTCGTTGACTGCGACCGAGCAGGAGATCTTGCGCGAGGAGATGCGTGGGGATGCGACCGCGCGCGGCACCGTGGCCGAAGAGCTCGAAGACACAATGGGCGCAGGCCTGGCCGCGCGGCTGGACTTCTCGTACGAGCATCGCGGTAGCACGGCCGTGCATCTGTGGAGCGTGCCCGGGCTGGAGCAACTCGAGGCCATTGAATTCGAATCCAACCTCAGTGACGCGCTCGAGTCCGACGGATTGAGCCAACACGCGCGGCATCCCGGCGTCCAACCGCCCAAGGAAACCGGTGAGTACATCAGCTGGGCGGTGCGAGACGGCGACGACTACCGAGTCGCGGTCAACCTCTTCGAGGTCGATGAAAAAGAAGTGCAGGGCTACATCGTCGAGACGCTCAACGCCAAAGAAGTGATCGTGGTGGTACCCGAGGGCTGCTTTTCGGGCCGCTCGAGCGGACGCTACGCGCTTCGCGCATACGCCGGCGACCGCGACGCCCGCCAGGCCGTCAAAGCCCTGCTCCGCGACGTCGCCGGCTACGAGGTGCTGGACGACTCGGAGGCGCGCCTGACGTCGGTCGCCGACCACGTCGCGCTGCGCGAGCACGAATTCGTCGAGCTCGGCGACCAGTCGGGTTTCGAATGGTACGCTGTGGCCGGCGATGACCCGCTGGGGCGGCTCGGGCACCTCGGCATGGAGGCGCAGCAGATGAACGGGCGCTACGAGTCGTTGGACGCCGACGACGAGCGCGTGTCGCTGCAGCAGCAGGTCGCCAACGACGAGCGCGGCTACCAATTCGACTTCGAGCATGTCGACGGTTATGTTGAATCCGTGCAGGTACGCGCGTATTTTCACCAATATCCGCACGTGACGTTTAGCGGGAAGACGAGCCTTCCGGCGATGGAGTCGCTCTTGCGACGCATCGAAGACAAAGCGCGGTAATTGACCCATGGCCAGACTTAGCGACATCGCGTCCGAGATTCGCGACACCATCGAATCTCGCTATGCCGACACCGGTCAGCGACGCTTCTTCTTGAGCAATTTTCGCGAATTCGGCACGCAAGCTGAGGTCGCCGCGGCGCTCAAGGAGTTGGCCGACGCCCACTGGTTGGACTGCCGCGCGAAGTTGGTCTGTCCCGACGGGCATCGGTTCAACGTGGTCGCCTGCGGCGACATCTCGCGCGCCATCTCCAATACCTACTGCGACGAGTGTGACGCGATCTACGCCGTCGACGACGTCCAGGCGATCCCCGGCTACACGATGACCGAGCCCTGGACGCGGTCGGTGCCTCAAAAAAAAAGTCGTCCGCGCGTGACCGCGTAGTCGAGCAGGCCACTGAGGCCTTCGACAGCCTGCCGGTCCAACAATTTATCGAACTCTACGTCTCGGGAGACCTGGTGAGCGAGAAGAACTCCATCGACAATAGCAATATCGCAGGTTCTGTCGTGGGCAGCGGCTCGCAGCAGGTCGGAGGCGACCTCAATGCGACGGTGCAGCCGGCGTCTCCCGCAGCCGAACTCGACCACGCGTCGTTCAAGGCCGATGTCGACGAGGCGCTCAAGGCGCTGACCGACGAGATCGACAGCCTCGAGGAGCACTACGACGCGCTCCACGCGGCGCTGGTGCGCATCCGCAAGCAATCGGCCGATGCCGAGACGGTCGGCGATGTTCAGAAGATGGTCGAGGAGATCTGGCTCGAGAAGACCTCAGAGGAGTTCCAGACGAACCTCGAGAAGTACGGCTCGAAGGATTTTGCCAAGGCGCTCTTGAGCAGTCCGGTGATCGCCGGGCTGGTCGG
>JBNJFZ010000318.1:0-3809 GCA_051747295.1 Myxococcota bacterium | reverse complement strand
CGAGTTGTCCGCGCAGGGCGAGCCCGCCGAGCAATTCGACGTGCACGCGGCGCCGCCACCGCAGAGTCCGTCCGTACAGTCGTTGGAGACGCAGTCGCTGTTGCTCGAGCAGGTCTGCCCGTCGTCGCAATCCAAACACGATCCGCCACAGTCGACATCGCTCTCGCCGCCATTACGCACGCCGTCGTAGCAAGAGGCGCATTGCCCGCGGTCGCACTCGTTGCTCGCGCAGTCGCTATTGCTGTCGCAGAAAGAAGCCGCCGGGCAAGCCTGACAGCTCCCGCCGCAGTCGACGTCGCTCTCGTCGCCGTTTTTGAGTCCGTCATTGCAGGTAGCGCAGCGGCCGCCGGCACAACGCCCGGACCCGCAGTCGCTGTTGCTGTCACACGAGCCCCCGGCCCCACACGCCCCACAGCTCCCCCCACAATCGACGTCGCTCTCGTCGCCATTCTTGACGCCGTCGGTGCAGGAGGCGCACAGCCCGTTATCGCAGGTATTCGAATAACAATCGTCGTTGCCCTCGCACACGTTCTGCGCCTGACAACGCCCACAGCTCCCGCCGCAATCGACATCGGTCTCGTCACCATTTCGAATACCGTCCCAGCACGAGATGCAGGTCCCCGAATCGCAGTCGCCGGACAGGCATTCCCAATCACCCCGACAGGCGGCGCCGTCGGGCTCGTCATTTCCGAATGGCTCATCGCAGACATTGGCGTCGCAATCGCCGGTCGAGCAATCTCCGTCGTCGACGCAGCCTTGACCCAACGAACAATCGTCGCACGTGCTGCCTCCGCAATCGATGTCGGTCTCGTCGCCGTTTTGGATCCCGTCGACGCACGAGACGCACTCCTGGTTGCTCCCGCATACACCCGAAAGACAATCGTCGGAGCCACTGCAGCCCTGACCGCCAAGACACGGCGCGCAGGTCGTTCCACCACAGTCGACGTCGGTTTCGTCGCCGTTCTGCACCCCGTCGTTGCAGGATACGCATGTCGAGTTGTCGCACACACCCGTCGCACAATCATCGCCGTCCGAACACGCCTGTCCCGTGGGGCATCCGTTGCAGCTCCCACCGCAGTCGACTGCGGTCTCGTCGGCATTCTGGACGCCGTCGGCACACGTAGGGGGCGCACAAACATTCCTCGACTGGCTGCAGACTCCACTTTCGCAGTCTGTCCCTTGCAAACACGCATCGTCGACCGAGCACGGTGCGCAATTTGGCCCACCGCAATCGACGTCGCTCTCTTGCTGGTTCTGAACCGTGTCGTCACACGTGGCCGCCTGGCAGCGATCCCCGTCGCACACGCCCGAGACACAATCGCTATTTTCCTGGCAGTCGGAATCCGCCACACACGCTTCACAGGAGCCGCCACAGTCGACATCAGACTCGTCGCCACTCATTTGCCCGTCGGTGCAGTGGTCGATGACACACATCCCATCTCGACACGTGAAGCCCGTATCGCAGTTGTCGCAGACGATGTCGATCATCTGCCCGCATCCGTTGTCGACGCTGGTCTCACGACAGCCCCCCGGACCTGTACCCTGGCACAATTCTTCTTCGGTCAGCGGCTCGCATACATCGGCGTCGCGTATGTCTTCGACGTCCGTGGTGGTGTCGGGCGCCACGTCGGCATCGGTGTCACGGTCAGCGTCAACGTCGGACGGCGGCTCGGTATCGGTCGTGGTGTCGCTCGGTCCGGAGTCCAGATCCACGCCACCGTCCGCGGATACCCAGTAGCCATCCCGACAAGTTCGATCGTCGCGCTGCTCTCCCTCCTGGCTATCGTCGCACCTGACGTCGTGTAGGGAAGAATCGAACGAGCAACCCGTCCATGCCACCACCAAAACGACAATTACAAGTAACTTCCCGGCTGGGGCGAGTGGTCCCGGTGACATCTCGACTCCTCGTCAACGTCCATTCGAAATACGCGTAGGACCATCATAGTAGCAATGGAAGGACCAGCAAAGCATCCAGACCTCGTCATAGGTCGTCGCTGTGGCCGAGTTCTTCGAGAAGCTCGTCGTTGTGCTCGCCGAGGCCGGGTGCGGGGGTGTGGTCGCGGTCTTTCGGGGTCAGCGGCGTGCGGGTGTGCTGGATGCCCTGGAGCTTGAAGAACATCTCGCGGGCCTTGAAGAGCTCGTCGAACAGGGCTTCTTCGGGGTCTTGAATGGGCTCGACGCACACGTCGACCTCCTCGAAGACCTCGACCCATTCATCGCGAGTCTTGGTGGCGAGGATGTCGGCGACCTTTTGTTTGATGCGCTCGCCCTCGGCGCCGCTGGCCATGCCGTCACCGGCGAGCTCGGGGGCGCCGATGGCCTGGACAAAGCCCATCCAGAACTTCGGCTCCAGCGGAGCGACCGACAGGTACTCGCCGTCGGCGGTCTCGTAGACGTTGTAGCAGGGCAGCCCGCCGGTGAGCATGCCCTGGCCGCGGTCCTGAGGCTGGCCGGCGGCCATCGCGGAGTGCATCGGCATGTGGAAGCTCAACGCGCCCTCGGTCATGCTGATGTCGACGTGGGCGCCCTCGCCGGTTCGATCGCGCTTGTGGATGGCGCTGACGATCCCGAGAGCCGCGTAGAGCGCGCCGCCGGCGATATCTGCGAGTTGGAAGCCGGGCACGACCGGGCGCTCGCCGGCGCGGCCGTTTTGCTCCAGCAGGCCGGCGCGGGCCAGGTAGTTGAGGTCGTGGCCGGCGCGGTCGCTCATCGGACCGTCTTTGCCGTAGCCGGAGATCGAGCAGAACACCAGATCCGGCTGCGCCTCCGACAGCTCGTCATATCCCAGCCCCAGCCGCTCCATGACGCCGGGCCGAAACGACTCGAGCACGACGTCGGCGCTCTCGATGAGCCGGCGGGCGACCTCGACGCCCTTTTCGGACTTCAAATCCAGCGTCACCGAGCGCTTGTTGCGGTTGATCCCGGCGAAGAATGCCCCGAACTCACCGACCATCGGCGGGTAATACCGCGCGTAGTCGCCGCCCTTGGGGCTCTCGACCTTGATGACGTCCGCGCCCATATCGGCGAGCAGCACGGAGCAAAATGGCCCCGGCAGCAGGCGCGAGAAGTCGATCACGCGTAGATCACTGAGCCAGCCCTGGTTGTCGTCCGTCATCGCTCACTCCTATTCTTTGCGTTCGCGCCCACTGAGTGCGTGCGGCCAAGATGGCCGCACGACGAAGACCCTCTCTCCTACATCCCCCACATCTCCCACTCCCCCTACCGCCCAAACCAAAAAAAAGCGCGCCCCCGCGAAGAGGCGCGCTCAGATCCGTCGGGGCCGGATGGCCTTACCCGATGAAGTTCTGGAGCTTCATCGCGAGGCCCATGTCGCCCTGAATCTTGATCTTGCCCATCATGAACGCCTGCGGTCCGGGCAGCTTGCCGTTCCACATGTCCATGAAGTCGCTGTCCTTCATGTCGATGACGCAATCGGCATCGTCGGCTTCGCCTTCCGTGACGATCTCATCGTCTTTGGTGAAGTCGACTGTCCAGGTACCACCGTCGTCGCCGGAGATGTTGAACTGATAAGTCGCGTCAATATTGGAGACCTTGTCGTTATCTTCGAGCTTCGAGGGAAGCGTCTCGCTGAAAATTTCCGTTGGGTTCGACATCCTTACTCCTCTTGGTTGTTGCTGTGGTTAGCAATCACTAACTAGGCCGCGAAATGATTAGCACGGCCTCGAATATCCTGCAACCAATCTAGACCCCCATAATCCGGCACCTGCACTGGCACGGGGCTTGCGGTCGCCGGTGTGGCGACCACAAAGCGGCTGATTTATTTTGACCGAGGCTGCGCTGGCGCCTTA
>JBNJFZ010000317.1:0-3818 GCA_051747295.1 Myxococcota bacterium | reverse complement strand
TTGGCATCGCCTGCGTTTGCCGGCTTCGATACCGAAAAAATCATCTCGCCGAGGCTCGGTCCGACTTGTTACACACGAATCAAGAGTTAAACTCACCGATGAGAGTCTCAAGCCGATTGCTGAATGACAACCCTGTGGGGGTAAGGAATATCCAGGCCGGCCTCATCACACGCCTCTTTGACGGTCTGCATCACCTTTTCTTTGATGCTCCAGTAGTCGGCTGTGGTGCACCAGACGCGCACGGAAAAATCCACCGACGACCCTCCGAGCTCGGTCATGTAGACCTGCGGTGCCGGGTCCTCCATCACGCCCTCGACCGTCTTGGCGGCCTCGAGCAGCACTTCGCGCGCCTTGTCCAGGTCGTCACCGTACCCCACGCCAATCGCCACGTCGCATCGCCGCGTGTCGTGGAAGGTCTTGTTCTCGATCGTCTTCCCGAAGATCTGGCCGTTCGGCACGATGATCCGACGGTTGTCCGGCGTATCGATATTCGTGAAGAAAAGGTCTAACTCGACGACCTTACCCGTCTCTCCGCCGACTTCGACGACATCACCGACCGAGAAGGGACGAAAGATCAGGAGCATCGCGCCAGCCGCGACATTCGACAGGCTTCCCTGGAACGCCAGGCCGATGGCGATCGACGCACCACCGAGTACAGCGGCGAAGCTCGTCGTTTCAACCCCGAATATCCCCAGACAGCTGACAATGGCGATGATCACCACCAACCAGTATACCAGCCCCCCGATAAACGAGGTCAGCGTCTCGTCCAGGCTCGTCTTCTTTAGCCGCTTCTTGACCGTCGACTTGATCCACTTGGCCACGATAAGGCCAAGAAAAATGATGAGGATGACACCCAGAATTCGAGTGCCATAACTGATCAGAGTATCCATCATCTCCGGGCCAATGCCCATTTCTTGCATCCACTTTTCCATCTCGAGCTCCCGTTTTCGACACAGCGCGACGCTCCGGCCGTACCGGTCCCATCAATAGCAATTAGAAGTCACACGGAAAGGGTAGAGCGATTCTCCGCTCGGTCAACCTTCATGCGGGCCGCGGCAACCAGACGATGAAACCATTCTGCAGCAAGCCCCCGAGCGTCTCCATATCACAGTCCTCGACCCACTCCATCGGGGGCGTCTCGTTCTCGATGGCGTCCAGGACCTCCGCGGACGCCGGGTCGTCGACGATGATGCGCAACTCACCGCGCATGAAGATCCGCGCCAGGTCGACCTGCTCCCCCTCAGGGAGCGCGCCGGGCGAGATGATCTTGGCGGCCGCGCGCCAGGCGAACGTGCCGCGCCGCAGCGTGCTGTTGAGGCGAAGGCATGCCGGCCGCGCGATAAACTCGTCGATATTCGCCGGGAGCGCCCCGAAGAGCTCGGCTTCCTCGTCCTTTCGCGGCAGGTCCATCGCCCACGCCTCGAAGTCCGAGACGTCCGAGGCGACCTCGCCGCAATTCTCCGTGCTGGACCAGCCAGCAAAACGGGTGGCAAAGCGCCCGAGCGTCCCGAATTCCTCGGACTCGGCGAAGCCGCGTGCCGCCGCGGTGATGTCATCGAGCTCCGAGACGGTCTGCGGCATGCCGCTCTGCAGACCCTCTTCAAGCTGCGGGATGGCCTTTTCGATGAAGAACGACGGGTTCTCGAAGCGGTATCCGAGTGCTGGCACCGCCGCCGCTACCTCGTCCGGGAAGTGTTCGGACACCGACTCGAAGGCCTCCAGCATGTCGAACAACACCTCGTCGGTGAAGTCGGCGAGCTGCTCGTCTTCGTCCATATGGTGGACGTGGTGGGCGGCCTGCTCGAGGTGGGGCATCAGCTTCGACTCGACCGAGTCCAGGGCATTCGAGCCCGGGTCCAGCCAGCCCAGCGCCAGGTAAATCTGGTACGCGGCGTCCTGGACGGCACGGCGGCACCTGCGCGTGCAAAATGTCTCCTTGTCCACCGAAATCTCTCCGGCGAGCATCTCGCGCGTGGTCTGGGCGAGGTTGTCGGCGTAGGAAACCAGAGAACTGTGATAGTCGACGCCGTCCTCGAGGAACGTCTCCAGCCAGACGCCAAAGCTCCAGTCGGTCACCCGATTCCAGTGGCCCTTGAGGTAGCCTATCGAGTCGCTCGATGCGTCGAGCTTGAGCCGCGGCGTCGGGTGGCGCTGGCCGGTCTCGATCTCCTTCTGGCAGGCGCGCCACTCGGTCTCGAAGTGCTCCAGCGCCTCTTCGGCCCAGTGCAGCGCGGCCTCGCGGTGGTCCTGCGGCGACGGCTCGTCCCAGTAGTGCCGCGCCATGGCCTCGCAGTCGGAGCAATACTCGCTGTAGAGCACCGTGTCCTGGTGACGCTCACAGCGCGGCCGGAAGATCTCGTCGAGCCCGTACCAGTGGACCACCGGCAGCAGCTCGTTCAGGCGCGCACCGACGTAGAACTCGAAGCGCGTCATCTCCGGGTGCCAGAAAAAGCCCAGGCTGCCGTGGATGAGCTCGTGCGGGCGCCACTTTCGGCGGTAGTTGGGGTTAAACGCCGGAAACGGCGCGTCCTGGAAGAACGAGAAATACTTGGGCTCTTCGAGCACGCCGTCTTTCCAGGTCGGCGTGGTGCCGGCGTCCCAGACGCGGGTCTCGGGCTCGAGACCCTCGGGCATCGGGACGCGGCGGCGCAGCTCGTGGTGGTAGAAGGCGCGACCGTCACGTGCGCCGAGGAGCGCGGCGCGGGCAGAAATCGGCGTGACGGTGCTGTCCAGGACCGGCGCACCTAGCTCGCCGAGCAACTCGACCAGGCCCTCGGGCTCGCCGGCCTCGACCGCGGTAATGCAGCGGTCGACGATGCCGTCGGCGTCCGGGAGCCACTCGCGCGCGGGCTCGTCGAAGTTTGCGTCGGGCAATTCGGGCAGCTCGAGCGTGGCCATGGTGGTCTCCTGTGTGCTGCAGCTTGATTTTTGTCATGCGGGCATCCTGCCCGCATGAGGAACTACTCTTCTTCGGACGAGCCATCGTCATCGTCGGTCTTCGTGATCTCGACCGGCTCGCGGTGCGACCGAATCAGGTGCCCGCGCTTGATGACCCAGCGGCCCTTATTGCCGCGAGACGTCGGCTCGAATTTGGACTTCGACCGGGCGATCGTGACCTTGCGACCGCGGTTCGTCTCGACCTCGAGGCCGTCGTAGTAGCCGGTCGTCAGCGTGAAATCGAGCACTTCGTCCTCGTCCTCCAACGAGATGGCCTTCACGCCCTTCGCCGCGCCCTTGTAGACCGAGACTTCTCGGCTGTGGAAGGTCAGCCCGCGGCCCTCGCGGGTCGCGAGCGCGACCAGCTCGTCCTCGGCGCAGGTACAGTGCTCGACGTTGAGCGTGTGATCACCCTTGCCCAGGCGCATGAACATCCGCCCTCGAACCGTCGACGGGTCGTCGAACCCCTCCAGCGAGAAGCGTACGCACTGTCCGCGCGCGGTCACGGCGATCATCTGGCTCTCGCCCTCTTCGTCATCTTCCTCGTCGCTGACGAGCGTCGGCTGGTCGGGCTGGACCGTCTGCAACACGCGCTTGTCCGAGGTAATCATGCCGACCACGTGCTCACCGTCGTCGAAGTCGAAGTAGGCCTGAATCGGGTCACCGTAGCCGGTCGTCGACGGCACTTCGTCGATGCGCATCGTGTAGCAGCGGCCCTGGTTGGTGAAGAACATCACGGTCTCGGGCGTGCGGCCGGGCATCACCCAGCGGACCTCGTCGTTGTCGCGCACGCGAATCGTCGACAGGTCGGTGTAGGACTTCTGGCGCTTGAACCAGCCGTCCTTGGTGAGCATCACCCAGACGTCCTCGTCGATGATGTA
>JBNJFZ010000316.1:0-3906 GCA_051747295.1 Myxococcota bacterium | reverse complement strand
GCACCCGGCATTGGCCGGCCCAGATAAAGAATTGTTGAGCTGAGACTTCGGCATACTTAACGCGGCGCCACAGAAGGCGCCGTGGACACTTATTCGAGTAACGCAATGCCTACGATTAACCAACTCGTTCGGAAAGGCCGTAAGAAGGTCAAGTCGAAGACTGACGCACCTGCGCTGAAGGGCTGCCCCCAGAAGCGCGGCGTCTGCACCCGCGTCTACACCACGACGCCGAAGAAGCCGAACTCGGCGCTTCGGAAAGTCGCGCGTGTGCGCCTTACTAACGGGATTGAGGTCACCAGCTACATCCCGGGTGAGGGTCACAACCTTCAGGAGCACAGCGTCGTGTTGATCCGCGGCGGTCGTGTCAAAGACCTTCCGGGTGTCCGCTACCACATCATCCGTGGCACGCTCGACGCGATTGGCGTCCAGGAGCGTCGTCAGGGACGAAGCAAGTACGGCACCAAGAAGCCTCGGTAGCGTTCCGACGTTCACATGGTGTGCGTCGCCGCACTGCGGCTGGCGCGTCTACCACCCAACTGTTTTCTGAGAAGAGCCCATGGCTAGAAAAGGAAATCTCTCTTCACGCGAGGTCCTCCCGGATCCGAAATTTCGCGAGAAGAATATCACTCGCTTTATCAACGTACTGATGCGTGACGGCAAGAAGAACACCGCCGAGCGTATTCTCTACGATGCGCTCGAAGCGATCGGCGAGCAAGCCGACGCAGAGCCGGTCGAAGTCTTCAAGGAAGCGCTCGCGACCGTGCGTCCGGCCGTCGAGGTCCGCTCCCGTCGTGTCGGTGGCTCGACCTACCAGGTCCCGATGGAAGTTCGTCCCGAGCGCCAAGAGGCCCTCGCGATGCGCTGGATCATCGATGCCGCTCGAGCGCGCAACGAATACACGATGATCGAACGGCTCACCAACGAGCTGCTCGACGCGTCGAATAGCCGTGGAAACGCCGTGCGTCGCAAAGAGGACATGCACCGCATGGCCGACGCGAACAAGGCATTCGCGCATTACCGCTGGTAATCGCGAGCGATTCCCACCGCTTACGTCGGAATTATCCGGCCGTGATCGATTGCATGGCCGCGGAATACCGCGCGCCGCAGTCCGCTTGACATTCCAAGCGCAATCATCATGATGCGCCAGACGCGCGACTCGGCGCGCAGTTTTCGTAACGCGTTGGTTGGCAGGACGCCACCCAGCCAGATACGGCCGAGCCAGCCCTCAAACGGGCGCCGACGACATAGACAGACTCGGCGCCGTGTGCTCTCGTGAGCGCACGGCCCTTACTCATTGCAGAACCAGAAGAAGCTTAATTAGCTAAGGCAGGGTGCAACGTGGCACGCAGTATACCGCTGAAAAGAGTTCGAAACATCGGCATCATGGCACATATCGATGCCGGAAAAACGACCACGACGGAGCGCGTGCTCTACTACACCGGTGTCTCTCACAAGATCGGTGAGACACATGATGGTGCCTCCGAGATGGACTGGATGGACCAGGAGCGCGAGCGCGGCATTACGATTACGTCGGCCGCGACGACGTGCTTCTGGCACCTGGATGAGACCAAGTACCGTGTCAACATCATCGACACGCCGGGTCACGTCGACTTCACGATGGAAGTCGAGCGCTCCCTGCGCGTGCTCGACGGCGCTGTCGCCGTGTTCTGCTCGGTCGGTGGCGTCGAGCCGCAGTCCGAGACGGTCTGGCGTCAGGCCAACCGTTACGGCGTCCCCCGTATCGCGTTCATCAATAAGATGGACCGCACGGGCGCGAACTTCGAGGCGGTCGTCGAGCAGATGGAAGATCGCTTGAGCTGCCGCCCGGTGCGAATGCAGCTGCCGATCGGTAAAGAAGACGCCTACAGGGGCGTCATCGATCTCATGAAGATGAAGGGCATCATCTGGAAAGATGAGTCCCTCGGCGCGGAATTCGAGTACATCGACATTCCCGAAGAGCTTCAGGAGGACGCGGAAGTCGCTCGCGAGCAACTCGTCGAGGCGGCTGCTGACTTCTCCGAAGACATCATGATGAAGTACCTGGAGGGCGAAGAGATCGGCGAAGTCGAGCTGATGGAAGCCATCCGAAAGGGCACGCTCGAGCTCGAGATCGTCCCCGTCTTCAATGGCACCGCGCTCAAGAACAAAGGCGTCCAGCCGATGCTCGACGCGGTTGTCGAGCTGCTCCCCGCACCGGTGGACATTCCGCCGGTCGAAGGTGTCACGCCGGACGCGTTCCGAAAGATCACCGAGCAGCACGTCGAGGCGACCGAAGACGACAAGCTCTATCGCAAGGCGGACGATGAGGCGCCGTTCTCGGCACTCGCGTTCAAAATTATGACCGACCCCTACGTCGGACAGCTGACCTACTTCCGCGTCTACTCGGGTAACCTCGAGGCCGGAAGCTACGTCTACAACTCGACCAAGGACCAGCGCGAGCGCATGGGTCGCATCCTCCGTATGCACGCCAACAAGCGTGAAGAGGTGGACGACGTACTCGCCGGCGATATCGCCGCTGCCGTTGGTCTACGAAATACCACGACCGGTGACACGCTCTGCGACGAGCACGAGCCGATCGTCCTGGAGGCGATGGACTTCCCCGATCCGGTCATCGAGATCGCGATCGAGCCGGAGACCAAGGCCGACCAGAGCAAGTTGTCCGAGTCGCTGCAGAAACTGGCAGCCGAGGATCCGAGCTTCAAGGTGTCCGTCGACGACGAGACCGGACAGACCATCATCGCTGGCCAGGGTGAGCTCCACCTGGAGATCATCATCGACCGACTCCTCCGTGAGTTCAAAGTCGAGGCGAGCGTCGGTCAGCCGCAGGTTTCGTACCGCGAGACGATCACCAAGAAGATCGACCACCGCGAGCGCTACAAAAAGCAGTCCGGTGGTAAGGGTATGTTCGCCGAGGTCTACTTCGAAGTCGAACCCCTCGAGCCGGGATCCGGCATCGAGTTCGAAGAGACCATCAAAGGTGGATCGGTCCCGAAAGAATTCTTCAACGCCGTCGAGAAAGGCGTGCGTGAAGCCGCCGACGGTGGCGTCCTCGCCGGCTTCCCTCTGGTAGATGCGAAGATCACGCTCTACGACGGAAGCTACCACGAGGTCGACTCCAGCGAGATGGCGTTCAAGATCTGCGCTTCGATGGCGTTCAAGAGGGCCGCCAAGAAAGCAGGCGCGAAGATCCTCGAGCCGATTATGTCGGTCGAGGTCGTCACGCCCGAAGAATTCATGGGCGACGTCATCGGCGACATCAACGGTCGCCGCGGAAACGTCCTCGGCATGAACCCGCGCGCGGCCGCCCAGGTCATCGACGCAGAGGTCCCGCTGTCCGAGATGTTCGGATACTCGACCGACCTGCGTAGCAAGACTCAGGGACGCGCCAACTACACGATGCAGTTCGCGCACTATCAAGAGGTGCCGAACAATATCGCCAAGGAGATCATCGAGAAGGCCACCGGCGGCGTCTGATTCGACGTTGCTGAGAGACCAGACCTCGCCGCGATCGATCGCGGCGGGGATCGAGACCCCGACGAGACCCCGATCTCCGGGTATTTGACCCGGTGGAGACGCCCAGAATGGCGCCCACCGGGTCAAATGTTCTTAGGGAGTTGCAATTTACCAGGCGACGTGCAACAAGTCGCGCGCCGAGAATTTAGAAGCCGCACGGCGGTTCGGCCGCCACGCAGGCTAGCGAAAATGACGGCCGAATGGCTAAAGACGGTGACTGTTTAAGGAGAGAGCATCATGGCAAAAGAGAAATTTGAAAGGACGAAGCCCCACCTCAATATCGGTACGATCGGACACGTCGATCACGGAAAGACCACGTTGACCGCGGCGATTACCCGCGTGCTCAGCGACAAGGGTCTGTCGACCAACGTCGACTTCGAGAATATCGACAAG
>JBNJFZ010000315.1:2128-3917 GCA_051747295.1 Myxococcota bacterium | reverse complement strand
CCTTCCAGAGTTTGATCGCGCCGATGATGGCTCCGAACAATAGCAGCGCGAGGCCAGCCTGCCGCACCAGCGGCGGCAACTCGTCGAGCAAACCCTGCTGATAGTCGGCGCCGGCGTCGAATTCGAACGATTCGACGGTCTCGACATAGAGTGGGCGATAGTCCTCCCAGCGGTCGGCGGGCACGTACATCGTGAGCTCGACGAGCACGTCGTCACCGAACCAGCCGTAGATCTGGCCGCGCATATTGCCGACGCCGCGCACCGGCACGTCCATCGCCATCGCGTAGGTATGGCTGCTGGGATCGTAGTGGCTGACGCCCATCGAGCTCGCTGAGACATCGACTCCCTGCTCCACCGTACGCTCGCCGGTGGCTTCCTCGGTCCGGTTTAGCTCGGATTTGCGCTCGAGCAACGCGCGGATGTCCTGCTCGCGCAGGTAGGATTGCCCGTCCCGCACGAGATTCTCGTAGGGCGTGACCTGCACGATCATGTAGGCGTCGCGAAAGCGTGGGCCGTCGGCCTTGTCGAAGACAACGTCATATACGTACGGCGTGTCCTCGCGCGTCGCCGCCGGAAATTGCTGCTCGACGACGTCGCGCGGGACCTTCTCCCATCCGTCCGGTACCGCGATGGAGTAGTCGTACGCATTGCTTTGGTAGGTGCCTTGCGCCGCTGCGATACTCGGGTAGAACAGGCAGAAGCCCACGAGCGCAACGGAGGTCAGAAATGTGGTCGTCTCTGTCATCTGAGGCCTCGAAATCATGCGAGCCGCGCTGCGGGCTAGAAAGCTCGCACTCCACGCGCACTCGCTCGCGACGCTTGTGATTTGCGCTCACCGCGTTCGCGTTGGTTATATTTCCCACGCTCGTTATGTTAACCAACGCGGCGAAGCCGCGTAAATCACCGAGGAGAAGCCGAGGTACGTTTATGGAGCGCGTCATACGACCCGGCGTCTTTATTTTGGCCGCCGTTATCTGGGGACTGCTGTTTGTCGGGGAGACATTGCTCTGTACGGGAGACGAGACCGAGAACCCGCAGCTCGAGCGGTCCGCGCCGGTGAGCGAGCCGACGACTGACGATGCGCGAAGCGGAAGCTCGACGCCCTAGGGTAGTCCGTCGGAGCCGTCAGCTTTCCGGCCGACCCCCTTCAATTCAGGTCGCCACAACCAGGTGCTGCGGCCCTCATCGTCCACCCAATACACCTCTTCCATGTCGGAATTTCGGCCCGCATTGGGCCAGTCGACCGCCTCATAGAGTTGCAGGCTCCGTCCTTCGGGGGCGCGGACTCCGCAGATCACCTCCTGATCGGGCGGGACGGTGTAGCTGAGATCCAGGAAACCGGGCTCGCTTTCGTAGGACTCGTCGCAAGGTGGCGTCGCGTGGGCGTAGGGGCTTGCGACTACCCCAATCATCACCGGTGCGAGTCCGACGATTCTTGCCATCATCTGTGCCTCTTCGCTGCAACGTCCTACCAATGAAGGATGACACGTCCGTGCGGCCAAATCGATCTAAGAAGAGTCGGCGCGGGCAGAGTTCACAGGGCGAGGCTCAAAGTCTGTGCAATGGGAGAAAGCCGCGAGGAAACCGTCAGCGAGTGGATCTCGAATATTGGCCAGGAGCGCCTGCGGGGTTCGGTGCGCTTGACCTGGCAAGTCTCCAACTTTCATCACACCCCGGGCGGGCCTACCCGGGCGCCGATGATCGGCACGGTAGAGACCGGCATGGGATACGCGACGTTTTTTCTGGCGATCCCGGCGTTTGCGCTCTTCATGAACGCACTCTTTCCGCG
>JBNJFZ010000315.1:0-2028 GCA_051747295.1 Myxococcota bacterium | reverse complement strand
CCGCGACCTGGTCGACCAGATGAACGGCTGGATCGAGGTCGATAGCCAACTCGGAGACGGGGCGACATTCATCTTCGAAGTCGAGCTGGGTGTGGGGAAGCCGCGACCGGTGGGGCACGGCCCGAAGTGGAGCTCGAGGGGGCCGCTTCTGGTCGTGGATGACGACGAGATCAGCCGACGCGTGCTGTCGGAGCTGCTCGGTCGATTTGGACTCGAGTACCGGACGGCGTCGAGCGGAGTGGAGGCGCTCGAGCTGCTCGAACAGGACGATTTTTCGGCGGTGTTCATGGATTGCGATATGCCCTCGATGGAGACTCTACATGAGCTCGATGCACTCGCCAGGCGTATCTTCTTGGCCCTCAGGGATAGCTCCGCCGACGGCGAGATGTCGGTGGTGGAAGACTGACCGAGCCACACCGTGGAAAACACCACAAAGAGCTCCCCTGTCACAAGAATTCAGGAATAGGGGCTCTATATGTCGGTTTTTTAGAAATATGTTATTGTTTTTCACGTAAAAGTACCGTTGGAACTGTTTTTCAGGATCTAGAATGGATTTTCAGCTCTTCGACGAGACCGCGTGATATGGGTGAGGCTGCCTTTCAACATCATGGAGAGTTGGTCGAGTCTTTCCGGGGAAGGCGCTTGCCGGAACGAGCGCGACTCGCGGGGTATGCGACGCTAATAGATGCGTACGATCTTCGCGTTCCGCTGCCGCGACGCTTATTCGGAATTCGGGAACGCCACAGCGTCGTGGAAACCGATGACTGGATGCTACTGACACCGCGTCATATGCCGGCCGAGACGCTCGTCGGACACCTGACCTTTGCGCTCAAATATGAGGGGCTGGACCTCGCCGTCCTGGCGACGCTGTTTCGGCATGTCGGTTCAGAACCGATAGAGCAACTCGTGTCTGAGACCCCCACGGGGCGTTACTCTCGCCGGGTCTGGTTTCTCTACGAGTGGTTGCTCGATGAGCAGCTGTCACTGAGCGATGCGTCGAGTGGTCCGTATGTGGACGTGGTGGATGAAGACCTTCAGTACGGACGGGACGGACGATCCTCGAGCCGCCATCGGGTCAACGACAATCTGCCCGGCAGTCGTGCGTTTTGTCCGCTGGTGTTTCGAACGGACGCACTCGAGGCGCATCGAGCCCGGGACCTCGCGAGCGAGGCACGTCAGGTCATCGACAGAATCCCGCCGGATGTTCTCAGGCGAGCGGCCGCGTTCCTACTCCTCAAGGATTCTCGCTCGAGCTACGCAATCGAGGGCGAGCGGCCGCCTCGAGACCGAGAGCAGCGGTGGGCACGCGCTATTGGCCAGGCTGGACAGCATGAACTCTCTCGGGCGGAGTTCGAGCGGCTCCAACAACTGGTTATCGGAGATGCGAGGTTCGTTCGACTCGGGCTGCGCCAAGACGGTGGCTTCGTCGGCCAACACGACCGTGAGTCGAGGACGCCGATTCCGGACCATATCAGCGCCCGTCCTGAGGACCTGGAGTCCCTTATTCAGGGCCTCGTCGATTTCGAGCACAAAGTTGTCCCGGAGATTGACCCCGTCATGGCAGCGGCGATGCTGGCGTTCGGATTCGTCTACATCCATCCCTTCGAGGACGGAAATGGCCGCATCCACCGGTATCTCATTCACCACGTTCTATCACGGCGCGGCTTTCAACCGCCCGGGCTTGTTTTCCCAGTTTCATCGGTCATCCTCGACCGAATTGATGAGTATCGTGACGTACTCGGGAGCTATTCTGAGCGTCTGCTTCCGTGCATAGACTGGGATGCGACAGAGGATGGAAACGTGGCTGTCCAGAATGAGACGGCGTTATTTTATCGGTACTTCGACGCCACGCCCCATGCCGAATTCCTCGTTTGTTGTGTCGAGCAGACGATCGAAGACGACCTGCCGGCCGAAGCTGACTTCCTTCGCAAATTCGACGCGTTCAAGGAGAGCGTGGGGCGAATCGTGGATATGCCGGATTCTACGATCGACCTTCTCTTCCGTTTCCTCGAGCAGAACAGTGGTACG
>JBNJFZ010000314.1:0-4054 GCA_051747295.1 Myxococcota bacterium | reverse complement strand
CAGGCGTCGAAGAAGCCCTCGATCTTCTCGTTGACCCCGCCGATCGCCTGGACGCGTCCGTTCTGGTTGACCGACCCGGTCATCGCGAATCGCTGGTCGATCGGCGCCTCTGCGAGCGCCGACATGATCGTGCAGATCTCGGCGAGCGAGGCGCTATCCCCGTCGACGCCGCCGTAGGACTGCTCGAAGACGACGCTCGCCGTCAGCGAGAGCGGGTGGTCCTGGGCAAACCGAGAACCCAGAAACCCCGAGATGATCATCACACCCTTCGAGTGAATCGGCCCCCCGAGCTCGGCCTCGCGCTCGATGTCGACGACCTCGCCTTTCCCGAGCCGCACGCTCGCGGTGATGCGATTGGGCTTGCCGAATGTGAAGTTGCCCATCTGCAAGACCGCCAGGCCGTTGACCTGCCCGACGACGCTGCCCTCGGTGTCGATGAGGATGGTGTCGCGCTCGATCTGCTCGAGCATGCGATCCCGGATGCGACTCTCCCGCCGAATCCGCGCGTCGATGGCCCGCTGCACGTCCTCGGCCGACACGACGTCCTTGTCCTGCTGGCCAGCCCAGTAGTCCGCCTCGCGCAGCAGATCTTTGACCGTCTCCATATGCGTCGACACCTTTTCCTGGTCGCCCGCGATGCGCGCCATGCGCTCGACTACGCGTGCGACTGCCGACCGATCGAAGCAGCACAGCTGCTCCTGGCGGCCGAAGGTCGCGATAAGTTGCGCGTAGTCGCCCACGCTGTCACCGCGGTCCATCTCGTCGCTGAAGTCCGCGGCGACCTTGAATAATTCGTCGAACTCCGGGTCGAGCGCCGACAGCATGTAGTAGAGCTCGCGGGAGCCGAGAATGACGACTTTGAGGTTCAGGTCGAGCGGCTGCGGCTCGAGTGAGACGGTCTGCGCCATACCCAGGATCTGGCGGGCCGACTCGATGCGTATCTCGGCGGAGGTAAGCGAGCGCTTGAGTTGCTCCCAGGAGATGCCGTGCATCAGCAACTTGCGCGCGTCCAGCAGCAGATAGCCGCCGTTTGCCCTGTGCAGCGCTCCGCCCTCAATGAGGTTGAAGTCGGTGATGAGCGCGCCGTACTGGGCGATGTGCTCGACCTTCCCGGTGAGCTTGTCGAGGGTCGGGTCGTCCTCGTAGACGACCGGCGCACCCTCGAGCTCCGAGTTGTCGACGATGACGTTGACCATGTAGCGCCGAAACTCGATCTCGCCCCCATCCATCTGGGGCGGGGTCTGCTGGGCCTGCTGGGCCCCGCCCTGCTGAGCCATCGGGTTCTGGGACTGCTGGTCCTGGAGCTGCTGAATCGCCCCGCCTTCCTGGGCGTGATGGGCCTGGATGAAATACTTCGCGTTCTCGACCACGTCCTCCTCGACGTTATCGAGGTGATCGATCACATCTTCGTGCTCCTGATACTCCTCGCGCAGTTGGTCGAACGGATCGGCCACCGCGTAGCGCGTGACCTCTTCGCTGAGTTCCTTGAGCTTCTTGCGGCGCTTTCGCTCCCACTTGGGCGCATCCTGGAGCGCCTGCTGAAACTCCTTCTGGAGCTCCTTGATCTTGTCTTCGACCTCCTCACGCTCCTCGTCGTCGAGCTGGTCGAACTCACCGGGCGGAACCACCTCGCCGTCCTTGACGGGGGCGAGTACGACGCCGGAGGGCGTGCGCAAGATCTGGATATCTTGCTCTTCGGCCTTCTCCTGAACCTCTTGGAACGCACTCTCTTGCTTCTCCTGGAACTCCTCGTTGATCGCCTGGCGCCGCGTCTGAAAGTCGTCGCTCTCGAACGCCGCGGGAATCGAGGCGATGAGCTCCTCGATGAGCGAGTCCATGTCCTCGCTCAGGTCCGTGGCCGTTCCCGCCGGCACCACCAGCGGGCGCGGCTGCTTGGGGTCGTCGAAGTTGTAGACGTAACAGACGTCGGGCGGCGTGTCCTCGGTCTCCGCCTTGTGGCGGATGAACCGCTCCACCACGTCCTGCTTGCCCGTACCCTTGGGTCCGAGCGCGTACAGATTATAGCCGTGGCGATCGATTCCGATGCCGAATTCGATCGCCTCGACCGCGCGTTCCTGCCCGATAATCTCGTGCAGGTCCTCGAGGTCTTGGGTCGTCTCGAAGTCGAATTGCTCCGGGTCACACTGCCACCGCAATGCGTCGACGGGTAAGGCTTCAACTCCTGCCATTCTGATTACTCCACTATTATTCGGGTGATTTCTGTATCGCGCTGGAACGTTAACACGATAATTGGGAGGACGAGTACCGCGGCTTGCGTGGTTTTGCCGGGTCACCCATCTTTGATTCGTGTGTAAAAGGTCTCCCGTCGCCATCGTCGGCTGATTTTCCCGCTATCTTCGCCGTCAATACTCGACGATGCCGTTGGCATCGCCTGCGTTTGCCGGCTTCGATACCAAAAAAATCATCTCGCCGAGGCTCGGTCCGACTTCTTACACACGAATCATCTTTGACGCAGGAAATACCTAGAACAAGGAGCGTATGATGCCCAACTACACCACCGCACTCGTGACCGGCGCCTCCGCCGGCATCGGTCGCGAGGTCGCCCGCAAGCTCGCCGCCGAGGGACTCCACGTCGCATTTTGCGCGCGCCGTGAGGAGCGACTGCAGACGCTCGCCGACGCCATCGAAGCAGCCGGCGGCGAGGCGCTTCCAATCGTGTGCGACCTGCGCGACGAGGCCCAGATCGACACGATGTTCCAGCAGGCCGAAGACGAACTCGGCCATATCGACGTCCTGGTCAACAACGCCGGGATGGGCCGGAACACACCGCTCATCGGCGGCGACCCAGAAAAGTGGCGCGCGATGTGGGAGGTCAACGTCCACGCGCTGACCGTATGTACATCGAAAGCCGCCGAGGGCATGGTCGAGCGCGACCGCGGCCACGTCATCCACATCGGCTCGATGAGCGGGCACCGCGTGCCAAATGGCAGCGGTATGTACTCGGCGACGAAATACGCCGTGCGCTCGCTGACCGAGGGGCTGCGCATGGAGTTGCGCTCGCACGAGTCACGGGTGCGCGCAACCTGTATCAGCCCCGGCTTCGTAGAGACCGAATTCGCCGAGAAGTACAGCGGCGACCCCGACCGCGCCGAGGAAGTCTACGAGCAGGTGAAGGCCATCCAACCCGACGATATCGCCGACGCGGTGTGGTTCGTGCTCAGCGCTCCGGGGAATGTGCAGTATCACGACCTGCTGCTGCGTCCCACGCATCAACAGAGCTAGATCGGCCCGAGGTGCGTGTGCTTGAATCCCCGCGTGGTCTTCAGGCCATACCCCAACATCCGATCCATGCTGATGTGCGCGAACATCACGACGCCAGCGAGCTGCAGGCCGGGCGCGGCGAGCAACACGCCGACAACTCCGACGGCGAGGGCCAGCGCTCGATGGTGCGCGATATTGTACGCGACGGCTCCGGCGCGCGGCCCAAACAGATAGCCGGCCATCGCCACGTCCGGCACGAGCAGCAGCGCCGGAAACCACCACCACGCAAAATCCAGGGTCGTAAACGCCACGATGCAGGCGGCGAAAATGGCGAGTTCTTCGAGTCCGATGAGCTTTTTCATGGGTCCTCTCTCGAGTTCAGGGTCATGGAGCATGTCGTTCCCTACAAAACCCAAGATAGACCCAAACTTTTCGTATGAAATCAGCGAATAACGCATCGCTGCTATTCAGGAATGCATAACACCGGGACCGCTCTGCCAGAGCAGGATCTAACCGTTGCCTCCGGTCTCCCTCAGCTGCGCCTCGGTCGGACGGGGGCAACAAGACTACGCATGCTAACCAATGACCTACTCCCCCACTCCCCCACATCTCCTACTCCCCCACTCCTCCAAGCCTGTCGCGCAACCCCGAATGCCGTGACAGCCCACGCGCCGCGCCTTCGGCCAACATGTCGGCCCCCCCGAAGATCGTCACCGAGTCGCTCGCGCGGGTTAGCCCCGTGTAGAGCAACTCGCGGGTCAGCAGCGGGATCGCCTCGTCCGGTAGCAGCAGCCCGACGTGCTCGAACTCCGAGCCCTGGCTTTTGTGGACT
>JBNJFZ010000313.1:0-4073 GCA_051747295.1 Myxococcota bacterium | reverse complement strand
CCTGCTCGAAGTCCAGGCGCTCGTAGCGCTCGGCGAGTTCGTCGGCCAGTCTGTCGTAGTAGGAGGTCATGCTATCCGAGGATAACGCATGGCGAGCGCGGTGTTGAGGGCAGATGTAGTGGGTCTTGAGCAGTGAGTACCGTGGTGTCAGGACAACCTGCGACGCGCTTTGTCTCTGGCCAAAATATGACCGAGATAATCGCCTTTTGGCGCCGTCTGCAAAAGGGTGCCTTTTGCAGAAGGGCGTCAGAGGCGATTGGGGGCCTCTCCCAAATCCAGATATGCCCAAGGGCCCGGAAGGGTGTTCGGGTACGCCGACGAGCACCGCTTTCACTCTGGCATCTTTACGAAGTTCGCGAGTTTTCCAACAATTGGGGCAGGACTGACATCCGAACTGTCGCATCACGGTGGACGTGTCGATAACCACCGACTGTTGTTCCAAACAATCAAATCTAGCGCTACGGGTACATCCAATGACCTGGTTCAAAGCAGAGAGTAGTCCGAGCCTTCGAGCGGTCCTGTATGCCATTGCGTGCGTGCCCCTCGCGCTGAGTTTGTCTTGTGGGCCGAATACCGACGACGGAGGCGGCAGCCCCAGCTTCGACGACATGGAGCTCGGCGAGATTGCGCCGGCTGACGAATCCAGCTTCGACGTCGATTGGTCTGCGGACACGGTGGTCGCCGACGAAGCCACGGTGCTCGCCGATCTCGAGGACTTGCAGCCGTGGGATGACGTCTATCGCGTGCCGGCCGAATCCGAGCTGCTCGACGGAATCGAACAGGGCAGCATCGTGGTCTGGCCGCAGGTCGGCATCTTCGAGATCGTGGAGGTGCGAGACGATGGTGACATGGTCGAGATCGAGACCAAATGGGCCAGGTTTTCCGACGCAGTCGATCGGGCCGATATCCAGTTTACACACGCGCTCGAAGCCGGTCAGCCAGGTCGAGCCGTGGGTATGCGTCCCGCTCCGACGCAGTCCAATCAGCTCTCGTCGCGCGCCACGCAGTCGCTCGAGGGCGAGGCCGGTCCGTTCGACTATTCCGAAGACGGGGTGACCTATAACTCAGGCAGCTTGAGTACGACCCTCGGGGTCCAGGGTGACACGATCAATGTCGACTTCTCGACCAATACGAGCGCCATCAAGGGCGACGTATCCGGAAGTGTCAGCGGGCTGACCGCCGAGGGCCTGATTTTTCTGGATCCGGAGGCCGAGGACCCGGATCCGTCCGTACTCATCGACTTTCAGAATGTGCGCGCGAATGTCACCGCCAAGCTCAGTGTTGAAGGCGCCGGCGGCTCCGATGAGATCGTCACCCCGGCGGTGGTGACATTCCCCTTTATGGTCGGTCCAATCCCCGCGTATATCGCGGTTGGGCTGCGGTTTCAGGTCCGCTCGTCCATCTCGAGCCCCGAGACGCTCGTATCCGTGGAGTCTGGCTTCTCGATCAACGGTTCGGTCACTCTGGGGCGAAACGACGACGGCAGCTTCGGGGCTGAGGGCAGCATCGGCAATTTTCAGGCGAGCAGTCCCCGCGTCGAGTTCGAGACCCAATCGACCGCCGGGATCGGCCTCGATGTCGACACGCCGCGCATCTCGTTTGGCATGGGCCGGCCCAAGCTCGCGTCGGCGTCGGTCTTCGGGACGCATAGCTACGAGATCGTCGGCAATGTGAGGATCGATCCGGTGGAAAAGGACTATTGCGCCGAAGTCGGCACCGGTAGCGCCATCCTCGTCGGCGGTGAGATCGGTGCATTCGGGTGGTCGGCCTCTCAGGAATATCAGGTCGCCAACCAATCCGGCGAGAGCTCCATGGGCGGCCCGGCGTGCGATTGACCGCGCGCAGGCAGGGTGGGCGCGCAGGCGGCCAGCCCGCCTCACCAAACCATGTCGACTCGTGCCATCTCGGCCACTTCATCCCAGTTGGCGGATTCGAAGGCCGCGACCATCTCGGAAAAGGTCCTGGGATCGGTGGCCGAGTCATCTGTCTCCTCGACGCTGTGGAATTCGTGACGGATATGGTCGTCGCGCGTGGGGTCACCAGCCTCGAAGAGATACAGAGATCGCAGGCCCACTTGGTGCGCAATGAACCACTCGCCCTCTAGCAGTGCCGCAGTCAGGCGTTTTTCGAGTGCATCGCTCGGTGAACCGCCGAACACCGTGCGGCCCCATTCCTTGTAGTTTGAGGCGTCGCGGTACAGGTATATGAGCGCGGTGTTCTGCATGGCGCCAATGTTCGCTCGCCGAAGGCGGCGAGTCCAGGCGTGCGGTTCCTGCACTACGTTGGCCGGCGGGCTTTCGAGCCCGCCGTGGCCGCTGCTGCTTTGGTACCCTCCTCGTTAACCTCCAGAAGGGCTTCGTGGACGACCTCGCGCGTTATCTGGAGTGCACGAGCCGAAAGTGATACGGTCCACAGGCTATCCCACATTCAACGCCGGATCGCCTGCATGCGCGAATCCGCGACAGGAGAGTCCCATGGTCTGGTGGTCTGTAGAGCGTAGTCTGAGTGTTCGAGCAATCCTGCGTGCGATCGCGTGCTTGTCAGTCGCGTTGGTTTTGTCCTGTGGACCGAATACCGACGACGGAGGCGACAGCCCCAGCTTCGACGACATGGAGCTCGGCGAGATTGCGCCGGCTGACGAATCCAGTTTCGACGTCGATTGGTCTGCGGACACGGTGGTCGCTGACGAAGCCACGGTGCTCGCCGATCTCGAGGACTTGCAGCCGTGGGATGATGTCTTTCGCGTGCCGGCCGACTCCGAGCTGCTCGACGGGATCGAACAGGGCAGCATCGTGGTCTGGCCGCAGGTCGGCATCTTCGAGATCGTGGAGGTGCGAGACGGTGGTGACATGGTCGAGGTCGAGACCAAATGGGCCCGGTTTGCTGACGCGGTCGATCGGGCCGATATCCAGTTTACACATGCGCTCGAAGCCGGTGAACCAGGTCGAGCCGTGGGCATGCGTCCCGCCCCGACGCAGGCCAATCAGCTCTCGTCACGCGCGACGCAGTCGCTCGAGGGCCCGATCGGCCCGTTCGATTATTCCGAAGACGGAGTCACCTATGAAGCGGGCGGCGTGAGTTCGACTTTTGGGGTCGACGGCGACACGATCAACGTCGCCTTTTCGGCCAATACCGGCTCCCTCAAGGGCGAGGTCTCCGGAAGCGTGAGCGGGTTGACCGCCCAGGGGCTGGTTTTTCTCGATCCGGACGCCGAGGACCCGGACCCGTCCGTACTCATCGACTTCCAAAATATCCGCGCAAACGTCACCGCGAAGCTCAGCATCGAAGGCGCCAGTGGCTCCGATGAGATCGTCACTCCTGCAGTGGTGACCTTCCCGTTCATGGTCGGTCCGATCCCGGCATATATCGCGGTCGGCCTCCGGTTTCAGATCCGCTCGTCCATCGGACTGTCCGAGACGCTCGTGGCCGTGGAGTCTGGCTTCTCGATCAACGGTTCGGTCACCTTGGCCCGAAACGACGACGGCAGCTTCGGGGCGGAGGGCAGCATCGGCAATTTCGAGGCGAGCAGTCCCACGATCAGCTTCGACACCCGAGCGACCGCCGGGATCGGCCTCGACGTCGACACCCCACGCATCTCCTTTGGGCTGGGGCGGCCCAAGCTCGCCTCGGCGTCGGTCTTCGGGACGCATAGCTACGAGATCGTCGGCAATGTGGTCGTCGACGTGGAGGATGGCTATTGCGCCGAAGTCGGAACCGGCAGCGCCATCCTCGTCGGCGGCGAGATCGGCGCATTCGGGTGGTCGGCTTCTCAGGACCGTCAGATCGCCAACAAATCCGGCGGAACCACGACTGGCGGGCCGGCGTGTGAGTAATCGGGCGCGGGGGTTTAGAGCCATGGCGCGCAGGCTGCCAGCCTGCGACCCTCATAGAGCAATCACCCGGCAAAAGTCGGGAGGGATTTCCCCGAAGCGTGAAGTCCACTCAATCCGGAGCAGGTCCAGCTGACGTGGCGGTGTTGCTCCGAGGGAATGGACTGATCAGTCTGTTCGCTATAGCGTCGGCGACGTCAGTACTCGAAGTACACAGGAGTTTCGTCGATGGCTCATCCTACA
>JBNJFZ010000312.1:0-4087 GCA_051747295.1 Myxococcota bacterium | reverse complement strand
CACCCCAAGGGCACTCGGTCGCTCCGCTCCCAGCGCGTACCTTCCAGCCGCGTGTCGTGGTGGAGCAGAAGCGGTTCGGCAGAGCTAAGCGACCCTTCCCCGAGTCGGGGAAGTACCCGAGCGGCCCACTCGATCCGGATTAGACGTCGAAATGGCGAAAAAGATCGGTGCGCGGGCCTCTGTGCCCGCCTCGCGGCCTCCGTGCCGCGACTTGCGTGGACACACGTTCGGGACCGGCAGAGCGGTCCCGGCGACGACAGAGCGTCGCGCGCCGAGCCTTTCACGCCACTTGCGACGAAGCTTTTGGGTGTGGTGGCGCTGATCCGGATTGAGTGGGAGCGGGAGCGAGGGGGATGGGGCGTGCGGTTCCTGTATCACGTTCGCCGAGGCGTGAGCCCCGCAAACTACACCGCAGCCCGAATCAGCTCCTCGAGGTGTTCGAAATAGCGGTCGATGTAGTTCTTGCCGTCCTCCTGGAAGAGCAACCATGGATTCATCAGCGTGTTGCGCAGCAAGAAGACGTGATCGCTGTCGCGCTCGGGGTTCTCGGGCTCCCGGCCGAAGGTCTCGGGGTCGATACCGACCTCCTCGAGCACCGGGCGCATCCGCTTCGCGGGCACACGCGAGGCCAGCAGCGAGGTGTACGACACGATAAACGCGCGCTGCTGGATGGGCAGCGACGGCTCGACCTTCATATCCTCGAACAACGCGCGCCCGAAGCGGTTCATCTCGGCCAGCGCGTCGTTATCGCGCGGGTTGATCGCCAGACACACCAGATTGCTATCGGGCTCGAAGGGGATCTCGACGCGGACCACGTCCGAGACCGCCTCGGAGAACTCGTCGAGCCGGTCGAAAAAGTACTCCGAGGCGCGAATAGTACCCTCGAGGATCTTGCCGAAGCCCTCGCTGTGGAGCGGCAGCACCCGATGGGTGACGTGGACCGACGCCGCCGCCGAGCCCGCCTTGGACCCCTCCAGGATATATTGGCCCAGGTTGAGGAGCTTCTCGCTGAAATTCCCGGCGTGCTGCTGCGCTTCGACGTCGAACACGTACGCGGCCTCCTGAGCGATGAAGTCCACCATGCGGCGGTCGCGCGCCACATAGGCGCCCGCGGCATAAGGAACGTAGCCCAACTTGTGCGGGTCGACCGTGATCGAATCCGATTCGGCGAGCGCGGCGAACGAGTCGTAGACGGTCTGGCTCGGGAAGTAGTGGAACTTCTTGCGCAGCACATCCCGGCTATGCAGCTCGCCGTCGGGACGCCTGAAGACGGTGGTGAGGTAGCCGCCCCAGGCGGCGTCGACGTGAAACGAGAAAGACAGCCCCTTCTCGTCGAAGTCCTCGCGCGCCTCGACAATCTCGTGGAGCGGGTCGACGGTGCCGAACTCGGTATTCCCCAGGATCCCGACCACGGCCAGCACCGGGACCTGGTCGTCGAGGCAGTCCTGCAGCACCTCGCGTAGGTGCCCAGCGTCCATGCGCATATTCTTGTCGAGGTGGACGTCGACGAGTTGGCGGGTCCCGAAACCCAACACCTTCATCGCCTTCTCCCACGAGTAGTGCGCCGAGGTCGGCACGATGACACGCGGCGGCTTCAGCTCGGCGTGCGCCCCCAGAAAGTCGAAGTTCCCCAGCGACTCGACGCGCCGGGCCGACACCGCGCGGCCGAGGCGAGCTGCGGCCTCGGGACCTCGCTCGGTCGCGATGCGGTCGAAGACTGCCAGGCGAAGCTCGATGACCTCGCCGATCGTCAGATTGACCAACTCCCAATCGCTCGCCTCGCCCACGGGTTTGTCGAGATGACCGACCTGCCCCGGCTCGAACTCCAACTCGGCGAGCCCGGCCTTGAGCGCGGGCGGGTAAAGGCGCACGGCGGTGATATTTCGAAGCCCCTCGTAGTTGGCCACGGTGCCCCCGGAGGTCAGGTGGCCCCACGCGCACGGCTCGCGCTCCTCGTCGAGCGGATACCCGAACATCTCGGCGAGCTGCATGCCCACCTCGAGCTCCTTCTGGAGCGTGGCCGGCGCCGCATCCTCCGCGACGTTATTCGGGTTGTACAGCGTGGTCACCAGCTTCGCGATCAGGCCCGGCAACAGCAGATCGGAGGCCATATGCCCGACGTAGCGCGGGCTGAAGAACGGCACCGACTTCTTGAGGTCGGCGCTGAGCCGGTAGAGCTCCTGCTTCATCCGGGCGACGAACTCGATGTAGTCGTCGCGATACTGCGCGGTGGTCGGGATCGGCGGGGTGCTCTCCGGGTGGAAGTTGCGCCGCCAATACACATGGTCGTTGATGAACTCCTCGAGCAGCTCTTTGAGAACGCCCGCATTCTCCGCGTACGGTCCGACGAATAAGGGATGCAACTCTTCGAGATCTTCCATAATGACAGCCTAGCGGCGTCGCGCCTCTCCTGAAGGGTAAGTGTTACACCTGTGCGTCAGCCCGAGCATACCCGCTCATCGCCGCCGCGGTATGCGCTATGTCATAGCCGTCATCCGAATGGATGTAATCCGAGCCCATCTACAGCTCCCCGATGCTTTCGTAGCAGCGACCGCTCGTCATGATGCCGGCGGCCTCCACACGCCACCTGCTGCACCTAATCCGCCTGAAAACTCCGAATATCCTCCACCAGCGCGCGTAGCCGTTTGGCGTGCCGCTTCACGGCCTTCGCATGAAAGCCGTCCTCACCGCCTTCCGTGCTGCGCTCGAGTACCTCGATGGCACGCTCGGCTTCTTCCACATCCGTCTGCTGCGGCCCCACGTCGAGGACCAGCCCGGTGTACGTAAGCGCCAGATTCGTGTGTCCTGGCAATGCCTCGACCGCCTCGCGCGCCAAATCCAGGGCGCCCTGGCTATCCTCGAGGAGCACATCGCGCACCTCGACCCTCCGGCACGCCCAATCTCCCCGCAATCTATCGGGCACCTCTTCGAGCAAGTCGTAAAACCGCTCGAGCTCGGCGAAAAACCGCTCCAACCGCTCGTCCCCGGGCTCCGCATGATTCAGCGCTTCGCCGTACAACCCCACGATGAACTCCCCAAACTCCCCCGGATACAACGTGTGAACCCCGAGATCGTAGAGTGTCCGAGAGGCAGGGTCCATCGTCGCCACGATGTCGTTCATCGATGCGAGCAGCTCGGCCCCTCGCTCGAGCAGCTGGCCGATCGTTCCCTGGCGGTTCACCCGATCCAGCTCATGGCCTATCTCCGCCAGCGCGTACTTCTCGGGCACCAGATGCTTCATAAGCGCCATCGCCAACCCACATTGCAGCCAGGAGACCATCTCACTCGTGGCTTCATCGTCGGCGCTCCAGACCTTGAAGATCGCGCGGAATCCGTGCTCGTCGAGGTCTGCGGCGAGCTGGTCTCGAGTGCGCTCGACCCCGCAGTTGCGGAGGCTCTCCAAGAGTTCGTCCAACTCGAAGTCGTCGTCCTGGTCTCGAAGCACGCGGAATGCGCGACCGTCCACTTCAACTCCGTAGTCCGGATCGACCTCGGGCTCACCGTCGCGCTCGACGCCGAGCTCGGCAATCGTGACCTCGCCCCTGTCCACGGCACGAAGGTGACACTTCTTGTACTTGCGACCACTGCCACATGGACACGGGTCGTTGCGCCCCGGTTCCTCCTCGACGCGCTCGAAAGGCCGCCACGTCGCTCCGGGTCCGTCGGCCTGACTGCGCGCATACATCAGTTGGGCATGCTCGCGCAGCCGCTCGCGGTAGTCACCGTTCACCGCCTCCCACAACAGGCTATCGACCCACGATCCGTAGAAATAATCGCGCCCCCGAGCGACCATGAGACAAACCGGTGGGGCTCCCTCCTCCAGGCCTACGTGATACTCGAAATGCTCTTCACCCGTATCGATATCCTCGAGGTGCAGCGTGACCTGCTCGGGCCTACCCATAACCGGCGATATCGACTCGCCGCACCGCCATCCCGCCAAGAACTCCCCGTCCTCATCGACCACACGAATGACGCGCGTCTGCGCCTCCGCCAACTTCGGATTTATGTCCTCGAGTCGAACCATCTCATCGCTCCATATCCGCTCATTGAACTGCCACTCGTTCTGCCGCACACGGAATATCATCTC
>JBNJFZ010000311.1:0-4091 GCA_051747295.1 Myxococcota bacterium | reverse complement strand
GGGTAGAGCGCCGTGGGCTCCAGCAGTGCCTCGCCGAGCGAGCGGTCCGCGTCGAGCGCTTCGTAGACCTCGGAGAGCTGGAGGCCGGCGTCCGCGATGATCTTGCGAACGAGGCTGAAGCCGTTGCTGTGCACGCCGGTCGAATTCAGACCGATCACGGTCTGGCCCGCGCTGACTCCTCCGGGATCCAGAATCTTGTCGCGATGAGTCGCGCCGACACAGAACCCCGCGATCTCGTATTCGCCAGCGTCGTAGAAGCCGGGCATCTCGGCGGTTTCACCACCGACGAGCGCGCAACCAGACTTTTTACAGGCCACGGCGACTCCACGAACGACGTCCTCGGCCTGCTGTGGGCTGAGCTTGCCGGTGGCGAAGTAGTCCAGGAAGAACAGCGGCCGCGCGCCGGTGACGACGACATCGTTGACACACATCGCCACGCAGTCGATGCCGATCGTGTCATGAATGCCCGTGCGAAAGGCGAGCTCGAGCTTGGTGCCGACCCCATCGGTGCCAGACACCAGCACGATGTCGCGCTCGGACGTCTCTTGCAGGCCCGCGTCAGCGAGCGAGAAAAGGCCTCCGAATCCGCCCAGGCCACTGAGTACGCCGGGGATATGGGTGTCATCGACGAGGTCGCCGAGGCGAGAGACCGTTTCGTCGGCGGCGTCGAGATCGACGCCGGCTTGCTTATACGCGGATGCTTTGGGCTTGTCTGACATGAAACTCTTCTCGACCGGAGGAGTCTGAAAGTGCGGACTGGATGCCTCGGTTTTGAGGCCGCGAATGAGCCATTTGCGGGCCCCGAACGCGGGCGATAGTATGCGCCGGCGATTCGGATTTACAAGCGGCATGCGTGGCGAGCGTGCTGGAGTAGAGCAAGGAACCCATGACTTCCCAGAAGTTATTGCCGGAGACCAGGCGTGGCGGCGTCTGGTGGCCGGAGACCAACGACAAGCCACCAGGCGACGTGACGATCGACGTCGTGATCCCTGCACTCAACGAGGAGAAGAGCCTCCCGATGGTCTTGGCGAATATGCCCGAGGACTGGGTCAGGCGTGTCGTTGTGGCAGATAACGGAAGCACCGACGAGACTGCACGGGTAGCGGAGTCGGGTGGCGCCGAGGTCGTCTACGAACCCCAGAAAGGATATGGGGCCGCTTGCCTGGCCGCGCTCGACCGCGTCGCCGAGGATCCACCGGACATCGTGGTATTTATGGACGCGGACTTCTCGGACTTCCCGGAGGAGTTGCCGCGCGTAGTGGGGCCGATCCTCGCAGACGAGGCCGAGCTGGTCATCGGCAGTCGCACGATCGGACATCGAGAGACCGGGGCACTGCTCCCGCAGGCGATCTTTGGCAACAAGCTCGCCTGCGCACTCATCCAGGGGCTGTACGGATATCGATTCACCGATCTCGGACCCTTTCGAGCGATTACCTGGCGTAGCTTGCAGCGTGTGGACATGCAGGACGAAGACTTCGGGTGGACGGTCGAGATGCAGGTCAAAGCCGCCAAGCTCGGCTTGCCGGCGGTGGAAGTACCGGTGAGTTACCGCAAGCGCGTCGGCGTATCGAAAGTGACGGGCACGCTGGAGGGAACGGTCAAGGCCGGGCACAAGATCCTGTACACGATCTTTCGTCAGTACGTCCCCGAACGATAGGAACAATGCCATGGACGCAGCGGACCCGAAGCCTGGAACGACGGCTATCGTGGTGGTGGGTAAGCCTGCTCGACGCGGTGAGGTCAAGACGCGGCTCGCCGAGGACGTCGGGGCGCGGGTCGCGACCGATCTCTACCGGCGATTTCTCGCCGATATCGCTTCTCTGGTGACGAGAGTCCGAGAGGCATCCTCCAACGGGGTCACCGCCTTGCTCGCCTGGAAGGCCGACCCACATCATTCCAGCTACGCGCCCTTCGATGAGGCCGAGTTCGAGCTCGTCGAGCAGCCCGAGGGAGGTCTGGGCGAGTGCATGTGGGGGCTGTCGAAGGAGCTCTTCGAGCGAGGAACCGATCGGGTGTTGATCATCGGTACGGACAGCCCGACACTGCATCCACGGCACCTGAGCGCGGCACTCGAAAAACTCGATCACGGAGCGGATGTCGTCCTGGGACCATCATTTGACGGTGGCTATTACATGATCGGGCTGTCAGGGCCGCATCAGGCCGTGTTTTCGCATATCGACTGGAGCACGGGGGCCGTGCTCGGGCAGACCTTGAGGAGAGCGCGCGAGGCTCAACTCTTGTGCGAATTGACGGAGTTCTGGTACGATGTCGACACCCTCGGTGACCTAAAAAAAATGCGAGCGCATCTCTTCGATTATCTGAGCTTTCGATATCCAGAACTGGCAGTTGAGACCCGGGAATACCTGGAAACGCTGCCCGAGAGAGTGCTCGACGAATGATTTGGCCGCTGTGGACGTAAATGGAGTGTCGACAAGTGAAGATGTGCCACCTGAGGAGTACCGTTGGCGAACAAAGATGAGAAAGGTGTCAAAGAGTGCGCTGCTGGAACCGTCCTCTTTCGTGAAGGGGAGTCCGGAGACAAGATGTACGTCATCAAGTCCGGGACTGTGAGGTTGAGCAAGCGCATCCACGATGCCGAGATCACGCTCGAGGATATCGGAAGCGGCGCGTTCTGTGGCGAGCTCGCCATGGTGACCGATCAACCGCGCACCGCGACCGCAACCGTCATCAAGAACGCCGCTGTGATTCAGATCGCAGCGAGCCAATTCGAAAATATGCTCCGCAGCAACTCGGATATTGCGGTGCGTATGATGAAGAAGATGACGCAGCGGCTTACCCAGGCCCAGTACCGCCTCGCGAATTTCACGCTGCGCACCACGAAGGGCCGGCTGATGCACCAACTTCGCTACGAGGTGGTGCGCGCCAATGACGGTGAGCTTCGTGGCCCGGCTCCGATTCCAGACAACATCTCCGATGCGCTCGGGATCGAGGTCGGCGAGCTCAAGCGCCTCCTCAGCGGTCTGGTTCGTGATGAGCTGATCACCGTCGATCAGCGAGGTGACTTCCAGATAGTCGACCCGGAAGCTTACGACCGCCAACTGAAGTATCTCGAGCTCCATGACCGCTTCGAATACGACACGTGAGCCACTCTCAACGTCCTGAACTCGACTCCTGGGACGGTTTCGTCGAGCGGCTCTACGCTCAGAACGAATTCGCCATCAAGCTCGGGCTCGACTCGATGCGTCGGGCGCTCGAGCTCGAGTCCAGCCCCGAGAAAACGCACGGCCGTATCCTGGTCGCCGGCACGAACGGAAAGGGCGGAACCGCGTCATTCCTCGCCTCGATTCTGCAGGCACACGGTCTCCGCGTCGGCCTCTATACCAGCCCCCACATCATGAACCTGCGAGAGCGCTTTCGCGTTCAGGGTCGGCCTCTCTCCCGATCGCGCGTCCACGATCTCGGGCGCGACGTGCTCGAGACGTACGGCGACCCCGAGGACGGCGAGACACCTCGCCTGACGTTCTTCGAGTTGACGACGTTGATGGCGGCGAGAGCATTTCGAGATGAGGAGGTCGACGTCGCGGTGTACGAGGTCGGCCTGGGTGGACGGCTCGACGCGACCAACGCGCTCGAGCCCGAGTTGTCGATCATTACCTCGATCGCGCTCGACCATCAGAAATATCTCGGTGACGACATCCCGTCCGTGGCACGCGAGAAGTGTGGCATCATTCGCGACGACGCTCCGCTCGTCGTTGGCCGACAGGGCCACGATGATGCGCTCGACGAAATCGCCAGCTGCGCACCCGAGCGATCCCTTTACTACGGGCATGATTTCTCGGTGGAAGACCAGACCATCTCGGTACTCGGTGCCGAGATCCGACCGTCTCTTCGTGGGCTCGCCCCCGAAACACGTTGGTGGAACGCCGCCTGCGCATCTGCAGCCGCGGCCGAATGGCTCGGCGAGGGCTTTGAGCCGACCGCGGCCGAGCACGGGCTGGAGTGTACCTATTGGCCCGGACGCATGGACTTGCGACGCTTGCCCGATAGCCCGAGGGCGCGAACCTACCTCTTCGACGCGGCTCACAACCCGGAAAGCGCGCGCTCGCTCTTCTCGTTTCTCGACGACTCGC
>JBNJFZ010000310.1:0-4122 GCA_051747295.1 Myxococcota bacterium | reverse complement strand
GGTGCGCATCCCGGACCCACCGATGCACTCGGATGCCACAAGACCCCCGACGGACAGGACTTCCACTGTCACAAAGACCGCAAAGAGGGCGCGCAGGAAGAGCCCGCGGCCGCCGATGACGAGTCGGCCGCGGGAGCGAGCGATGCGGCGGAGTCCGGGGACTCGGAGGACGGCGAGACTGTTGAGTCGGCCGAGCCCGGCGAGGAAGCACCGGCCGAGGAAGGTGCGGCCGAGGAAGGCGCGGAAAAGGCAGAGACGGAGCAAACGCCGGGTGAAGCCGCCCAGAAGGGCGTCGAATCGTCGGTCGAGACGGCCGAGAAAGCCGCGGACCCGGATAAAGCCGACGATTCAGAGGGTGAGACTGGCGATGCGACCGCTAGCGCCGAGCCCAAAGAGCGACCGGACCCCTCCGAGCTCGTCGACAAGGACGAAGAGAAGGAGACCGTCGAGGTCAGCCGCGACGAACTCACCGCGCTTCGCGCCCGCGTCGATCAGATGGAGATGGGCGGACACCAATTCGACGAGCAACGGGCCGGCATCTGGCTGGGCGTGTCCATGGGCGCCATCGCCATCTCATCGCTCGTGACCGTCGCGCTCGTGCCCCCCGGCGACAATAACCTGAGCACCATCGCCATCGGTTCGGCGGCCGGTGGCCTGGTCAGCAGCTCGATCTTCTCGCTGCAGATGGGCCACAGATCGACCACGGCGATCGCCGGCGGCGCGCTCGTGGTCGCCAATATCGTCACGCCGATTATCGCGGCGGCGGCGTTGAAGTAGCCGTAACGCCGGTTGGGGGCTGGCCCACTCGAGCGGGCGCATCGATGAAGATCAATAGCGGGCCTCGAGCATCTGCGCGGGCCTGGTCGCGTCAATTTCACAGGGCATTCCCCGAGGTCGATGGCGTATATGACTGCTCCTCCATGCATGCAACTGAGCCGGCTGTCGCTCTCTACGAGAGAGCATCAGATGCACTCCCAGAGACTCCGCTGGACAATCGGCCACTCGACGACCGCCTCCTGCTCGATGATCTGAAGCGTGCAGCAGCAGCCCTCAGTTACGACCTGATCACGTTTTGAGACTCCGAGAGATGATACCTCGAGCGTGGAACGATGTTGCCGCCACAGCAACCGCCGTCGCGTCCGATAAGGGGTAACTTCGGGACACCTGCCTTCTTGGTGTTTCGCTGTGTTGTTCTTGTACTGCGCATCCATACTGCAGGAAAGTGGCCGGTCGGAATCGGACGATATCCAGGGTCTGCTGGAAAGCTGGACAGCCCCTCATTGCGTGGTTATACTTGACTTACTTGACCGGAGTTAAGCCGTAAAGAACGTCAACATAGGAGCTTGACATGCTGAGACATACGACATCTTCGCGCCTGACGTCTGCCCTCGAAGAGTTGGAGTCCGTATCGGAGTCTGGAGATCCTTTGACCACGGCTTTCCTGACCCGAGGTCTGCAGGGGCTTCTGGAACTCGTACGTACTCTCGACGACAGTCATGTCGGCGACGCCACAAGTGCCCCCAGTGACCTGGAGGCGCTTTTGGTCGCGCTGCAGGCTGCCTCTCGCGAGGAGTTGTCCTCGAAGACCGAGTCTGCACTCCTGCAGGCGCGGTTGCGTGGGCGAGCTCAGAAACGAGAGCTTCTGGCCGCCAAGGGAGGGACAGCGTCATCGACGGAGATGGGGGAGTTGCTCGGCGGGATTACCCGCCAGGCCGTGGACCTCAAACGCCAACGTGGAGAGTTAATCGCCGTCAAAACCGCGAATCGCTGGGCCTATCCTCTCTGGCAAGTCGAGAATGGTCAGCCCATCGAGGGTCTATCGGCCACCCTTGCTGCTCTGGAAGACCACGATCCCTGGATGCAGCTGCAGTTTTTCTTCCGAAGCAATCCGCGGCTCGAGGATGAAAGGCCGGTCGATCTTCTGATCGAAGGCGTGGATGCCCAGCGGCTGGACCAGATCGTCGAGGCCGCTCACGCCTACGGGTCCCACGGAGGATTGTGATGGTGGAGGGCCATCCCGAGCCGCCGGACGATCTCCACGAGCGCGAGCTTGAGCTCGTCGATTTTGACAGCACACTCTGGCGGATTGCCGACCGAGAATACCGTGAGTCGCCTCTTCACTTCGGTTTCACGGGGCGCAATCGCTTCGATGCTCCCGACGGGTCCTACCGTGTGTGCTACTTCGCGCTGGCGTTTCGTGGTGCGTTCCTCGAGACGCTCGGGCGTGATTTACACATCAATTTCGTGACCCCCGAGGCACTATCGAGTCGGGTTGCTGCGACTGTGTGCGTGGAGCCATCGGTGAGATTGGTAGACCTGACAAATCAGCGACTTCGTCTTCTCGGGGCGGACAGCCGCCTCAACTCGACGATGAATCGCCCGCTGACTCAGCGTTGGTCCCGAGCCATTCATTCCCATCCCGCGCGGCCGGACGGCATTCTCTATCGTTCGCGGCTCGATCCAGAGCAGCGCTCCGTGGCGGCGTTCGAACGCTCCGCCGAACACTTTTCCGTCGCCGAGGCCACGTCGCTGAACGAGGACTCGTTTGCATCGACCCTGGAAGACGCCGTGAATCATTACTGGTTCGGCTTCATCGAGTGAGCAGCTCCGACCTGGTGGACGCAAAATCGAGTCCGATAAGATGTGTTATGTAAACTTGTAGATTGAGCTTCTTGAGTCAGGATGATCTGCTCGCTGTCGCGGACGGGTTGGAATGGACAGCCCACCCACCGCGTTTAGTTTACGAAGTTGACGTGGTTTGATATCGTCTTTTTCGTAATAGCTACTCACTGCGAGAAATCAGATGAGCACCTCGACAGTCTCAGACTCACGCGAGTCTCGAAAATTGCAGGAGGCCATCGACGAGGTTCAGGAATCCGCCAGCGACCCTCTGCATCTGGCATTTCTGACACGTGCGATGAAAGCCGTCTCGCGACTCTCGAGGACGTTGTCCGAAGACCTTCTCGGAGAAGCGACGAGTTCGTCGTCCGACTATGAGGTGCTCGCCGCGGCACTGGGGGCGGCTCCCGAGCTTCCGATGGATGAAACGGATGCGGCCTGGTTGAGAGCCAAGTTGCGTGGCGTTGAAGCCAAACGTGAGCTCCTCAAGGATGAAGGCGGGACGGCTTCTTCGGCAGAGTTAGGCGCGCTGCTTGGTATCTCGAGGCAGGCCGTCGACAAGCGCCGGCGCAACAACACACTGCTCGCGGTTCAGGCTGGCGGGCGGGGGTATCGCTATCCTGTCTGGCAGGTCGTCGACGGCCGAGCCCTTGCAGGACTGGAGGACGTGCTCGAGGCTCTGGCCGACCACGATCCATGGATGACGCTTCAGTTTTTCCTGCGTGAAAACCTGCGACTGGACAACCAGCGACCGCTGGACGTCTTGCGCGAAGAATCGGATGATTCTCTCGAAGACGTGCTCGCGGCGGCTCGGACCTACGGTGAACAGGGAGCCGACTGATGCCCGGTCCACATCCGTTGCCACCGGGCGACCTCGATGCTCGAGCGCTTCCCGTTGTCGAACTCGAAGACACCTGGTGGCGCATCAGCCACAAGAAGTATGGACCTACCCTGCACTTCGGGGTGTCGGGTGACTGTCGCTTTGACGCGCCGGATGCGTCCTTTGGCGTTTGTTACCTTGCTTGCGACCTGCATGGCGCGTTCATCGAGGTCTTTGGCCGCTCGCTCGGGCGCAATTTCGTAACGGAACGCGCGCTGAGTCAGCGCATTGCGCTCGAAGTCGGCGCCACTCGCCCGCTTTCGATTGTAGATCTCACAGGTGTGGGCTTGTCGAAGATCGGAGCAGACAACCGGCTGGCAGCAAATGGCGATTACGGATTGTCTCAAGCTTGGTCGAGGGCCCTCCATAGTCACCCCGACGAGGTCGACGGTGTGCTGTATCGCTCGCGACACGATCCTGAGCGACGATGTTTGGCGGTCTTTGATCGGTGTGAGTCGTCGCTTGAGATTCGGGCTCACGCAGGTCTGTCGTCGAAGTCTCTGCGCAGGCAATTAGTGGCCGTCGTCGATCACTACGAATTTGAAGTCGGGTAGTCCCGACGCAAGCTCGATAGCCTTTCGGCCCGACCGGTTCGACGGCTGATAATCTTTGTTATGTAAACT
>JBNJFZ010000309.1:0-4142 GCA_051747295.1 Myxococcota bacterium | reverse complement strand
GTCAGCCGCAGCACATTGGCGCTCACATCGCCCGCACAGGCCGATACTTCGACGCTCAGAGCGAGCATGGACGTCAAGACCGAGGGCTACGAAGAGGTCGTGCTCGTCGAGGACCACTACCAGAGTTTCGGGAGCAACAACGCGCTCTTCGAGGTCAACCCCATCGAGATCGACAGCGAATTCGAGACGCTGCGTCAGCGCGAAGACGATCGCGCCTCGCGGCTGGTCTGGCTGCAGTCCGGCCAGAGCGTGACCGGCATCATCGGCCCGCCGGTCTCCACGTCGCCGACGAGCCTGCAGGAGGACAGCGACTTTTACTTGAGCGTCGTCCAGCCGGGACGAGAGCTGAGTGTGACGGTGACGCCGCGTCAGGACAGCCAACTGCAGCCCGAGGTTTCGGTGGGCGTGTTCTCGGAGAACTCCGGATCGAGCACGTTCTTCGGGCTCGGCAACACGGCGACGGCCAGCGCGGCCGGCGAACCGGCTGTGGTCGAGCAATTCGTCGAGCCGAGCGACGCCGGGGAGCTGGCGATTCGCGTGCGCCACGCGCCCAACTCATCTCTGGAAGCCCCCGCGGGCGGGCCGAACTACGGCTACGATATTTCCGTCGAATACGGCCAGCCGGATGCCGACGAGATAGACTCGCTCCCGGCGGTCGTCAACGGGACGCTCCCGGTCGAGGACTCCCGTAAGCTCTACACGTTCACGGCGAGCGCAGGAGACCGCATCAACTTGCGACTCGAGAAGAGCAGCGACCGATTCGCCGACGAGCTGGTCGTCTTCAATACGACGAATTTCGAGGAGCTGACCAGCGATTACTCCGGCGCCTTCGGCGAGCACGGGCGCGCGACCATGGTCGCGCCCTACGACGGCGAGTATCTCGTGGGCGTCTTCAACCGCTACATCCTCGACGATGAGACGCCGTCGCACGACTTCGAGCTCGGGATCGAGGTCATCCAGGCCGAAGACCTCGGCTCGCTGCCGGCTTCGTCTTCCGGGACGCTCGACGACGAGCCATTCCCCGGCTGGTTCAAGGCAACTGTCTCGGCGGATACCGCGTATCAGATCGGTGTGGACGCGCCGGACTTCGACTCCAATATCCGTGTCTACGACGCGGAGGATATGAGCCGCATCAAGGGGACGTCCCAGCCCACGTTGGTGTTCCCGTCGAATGACGCCACCGAGGTCTATATCGAAGTCGCTCAGAACAATGACGGGGGCGACCCGAGCTACACCTTCGATATCGAGATGGACGAAGTGCCGACGCTCGAGGCGACGCCCGGGACCACGACGACCGCCGAGCTCGACTCGGAGACATCCAGCCAGCTGGTGTGGTTCACCGTGCCCGAAGGGGCTTTCTCGGCCAATATCACCGCGAGTGGAGACTGGACGCCCGCGGTCGAGCTTCGCCGAGGCGACACGCTCAATAGCGTCAGCGACGCCGATATCGTCGATGGGCAGGTCGTCTACACGACGAACCAGGAGCGGCGCTACGGACTCGTGGTCTCCGTTGAGGACGTCGGCACGTCGAGCGCTCCGTTTGAATTCGACGTCGACATCGAGACCGTCGAGGCGTCTTCGGCCACCGCGGAGACAGAGCCCAACGACGACGCCGCCGGGGCGACCATGATCGCGCAGACGCCCGCCGCCTACCTCGCCCAGATGGAGGAGGACGCCTCGGATCACTGGGGCATCGACCTGGTCACCGGTCAGCGTCTCTGGGTGCTCACAAACCGCCCGAGCTCGGCGAGCTCCTACAATGTCGACCCCGGCCTGCGCATCTACTCGCCGTCGGGCGACGAGTTGATCTACGAGCGCGACAACGGACCCGAGTGGCACTCGATGGTCCAGGGGCTCGAGGCGACCGAAGATGGCACGTACGACATCGCCATCGAGAATGACTGGAGTACACGCACGGGCGAGTATCTGATCTACGTGTTCACCTCGCCGGCGCCATAAGACGTATAGGGACCGATGAGCGACGACGCATTTGGCGACTGGAAGCGGGCGCTCGAGCCGAGGGTCGACGACGGCGACCGGCTCGAGCGCCTGATCGAACGCTTCAGGGACCACCTGCCGAATACCGCGAATCCCGAGGCACTCGACGCTCATCTGCGCCCGTTGCTCGAGCAGGCGGCCGCGCCTGCAGAAGTGCTACTCTTTTTGGGGCGGCTGGCTGAATCCGACGCGGCGGCCGAGCTGTTCGCGGACGCGAGCCTCGTCGCGATCTTCGTCGAGCTGGCTCGCCAGGGCGTTCACGCGGCCCGCTCGCTCGTGCGGCATCCCGAAGACATCACGTACCTGGCGCGGTCGACCGAAGACGGCGTCGCGCGCGGGGTAAAGTCGATGCTCGAGGAGCTCGACGAACGCCTTAGCGTCGTCGTCGGCGACCTCGAGGGCCAGGTGCATCGCGAGTTGCGACGGCTCAAGCGGCGAGAATCACTGCGTATATTCTTGCGGGAGGTGCGCGGGCAGGCGTCTCTGCGAGAGACGACGCACGAGATTTCGGCCGTGGCCGAGGCGTCGCTTCGATGCGCGGTCGAGCAGGGGGCGCGAGCCCTGGGGCTCCCGGAACTCGCCGAACACTTCTGCGTCTTCGGTATGGGTAAGCTGGGTGGACGCGAGTTGAACTTCAGCTCGGACGTGGACCTCATCTATATGGCATCGCCGGCCGTCACCGACGACGCGAAGCTGGTGTCGGATCTGGACAGGTTGGCCAAGTGGGTGACCTCCGCGATGGAGACGGCAGGGGAGGGCGGGTACGTCTTCCGCGTCGACCTGAGGCTTCGCCCGGAGGGCAGCAAGGGGCCGCTGGTTCCGTCGCTCGACTCGATGGAGGAGTACTATTTGTCCTGGGGGCGCACCTGGGAGCGAAGCGCGATGCTCAAGGCGCGGCCGGTCGCCGGCAACCTGGGGCTCGGTGAGGAGCTGCTCGAGCGGCTGCAGCCGTTTCTGTATCGGAAATATCTGGACTTCGGGGTGATCGACGAGCTCCGCGGGATGAAAGAGAAGATCAACCAGAACGCGCGGGCTGCGGCGAGGATCGACACAGATCCCGGGGAGGATGAGTCGGCCGAGGAGCCCCCGTCGAGCTCGGGCACGTCGTCGAGCCTGAAGTCGCGGCTGCGCGCGAAGATGCGGGGCGCAGGCGTGCGGCAGCGCGGACACAAGCCCAGGAAGTCGCGGCTCCCCGACAATACCAGCACGGGCGATGAGCGCCAGGCCGGGGAGACCGACGCGCGAGGCGAGCCCGATTCGCTCCTCGGGTGGGACGTCAAGATCGGAGTGGGCGGCATCCGCGAGATCGAGTTCTTCGTCCAGGCGCTGCAACTGGTTCACTGTGGAACGCGACCGAGCCTGCGGGTGCGCGGCACGCTGGATGCGCTCGACCGGTTGCTCTACGGCGGCCTGATCTCCCACGAGGACCACGCGGTGCTGGCGGACGCGTACGACTTGTTCCGGCGAGTCGAACACCGCGTCCAGATGGAGCACGACCGCCAGAGCCACCGCTTGCCGGCCGAGCGAGACGCGTTCGAGCGACTCGCGCGTCGGCTGTTCGTGGACGCTGACTCGCTCGAGAATCGACTGGAGGACTATCGGGATCGCGTCGGCCAGATGTTCCAGCGGCTCTTCGAGGAGTCCGAGCAGAAGCCCGACAAGCCCACCGTGGGAGTGGAGCGTTCAGACGATCTGGCGACGGTCTTCGGCGCCCCGCTCGAGAAAATGATGGATGAGCCCGTGCTCGCCGCGCTCGAGGCGGTCGGGTTCAATCGGCCGCGACAGGTCGCCGGCCAGGTGCAGGTACTGCGAGAGAAGGGTTGGAGCCCGTTCGGAGCGCGCGCGAGCAACTGGCAGACCGAGCTGGCGAGTTACGTGGTGCTCACGTGCGCCGAAGCGCCCGATCCCGACCAGGCATTTAGCTTCTGGACCCGGCTGGTGACTGCCGTGGGCGACCGGCCGGGCTTCTACAAAATGCTCTACGAGAATCCGCACTCCACCCGCTTGTTGATGCTCGTCTTCGGGTCCAGCCAATTCCTGGGATCCATCGTGGTGCGCGAGCCAAATGTCATCGAATACGCGCTGGGGGCGGGGACCGTCGCGCTCGTTCGAGAGCGGGACGCGATGGTCGACGAGCTCGAGCG
>JBNJFZ010000308.1:0-4155 GCA_051747295.1 Myxococcota bacterium | reverse complement strand
AGATGACCCAGGAAGACCCACTCAGCGAATATCAGGCCAGCCAGCGGCGCCGTCAGACCACCATGCTCGTCGGAGGGTTGCTGGTCGGGCTCTTCGTGATCGTGGGCTACCAGATCTGGGACTCGCACTCGGAGACGATCGTCGGTTGGTTTGCCGGCGAGAACGACTGGACGGGCCGACGCATCTACGAGCCGGAACACGAGGTGTCGAAGCAAGAGCTCGAGAGCATCGACTTCGAGCTCGTCCACGAGAAGCTGTTTCCGAGGTGGCTCAGCGCGCACTCCTACGACCCGCCGGGCAAACCCTCGGAGCGAACGCTGGAGCGCTATAAGAAGCTCGAAGAGGCCGTCTCCGCCGACCCCAACCTCTCCGCCATCCTCGAAGAACTCGCCGCCATCGTGCACTCCGAGGACCTCGGCGATCGCAGCGACCGCGCGCTGTATCTATCCTGGGCGTGGTCGAACTACCTGGACCGCAACGGACAGCCCTGGTTCGTCGACGGCGGCGTACTGTTTCGCCGGAAGGGCCCGATGTTCTACGGGAAGTTCTACTACCAGCTCCACGGCATCGACGTGCGGGTCGACGGCGAGTCGTATCGCGGCCGCCTGTTGCGCCGCGCCGATATGACGAATGTGCGAGAGAACTATCTCGGCAGCGCGAGTACGGCCGAAGAGGGCGCGATGGTCGTACTCGACCGCGTGTCGGACTTCGTGGCCGACGAGATCTGGACGATGCTCGATCCGGCCGCGGACGAGCAGCTCAACCCGCTTCAGAAAGCGTTTGCACCCGCCATTCGGGCCGAAGCAGCCGAGACCATCCCGGCTGCCCAACTCGCCGTCCTTCGCGAGACGGCCTCCGAGCGGCTCGCCCTGCTGCAGGTAGTCGAGGCCGTCAACGATCGCAGAGACTGCAGCGACTTCCGTATTACGTATCGCCCCGAGCTCGGCTATCCGGCCCGGCAGATCGACCGGCTCGAGGCGCGAGCGATGGCCGATCAGGGCAAGGATTGCCCGCGTGTGACGATGCAGGAGTACGACACCCTCAATGTGGCGTCGGCGAAATTCCAGACGATCGATGGGATGGAAGAGGCGCTGGGCGCCCTCACCGCGTGGGTGACGCGCGGCGTGATGGTCCACGAGGCCAAGCACGTGGCCGACGACGTACGCTTCGATGCGCTCGACGAGCCGCTCGAGTGCGACGGCTGCCCGCAGAATATGGGGACCAGCTCGCGCGCGGAGATGTCGGCCTACCTTTCGAGCTTCGGCTACGGCGCCGCCCGCACCGTGAACCTGTTTCAGGCCTGCCAGGTCTATCCCGATGCGCGCGGGGCCCACGGATTTGCGCTCCAGCATATCCTCGAGCCCCTGGTAGTCGACGGCGAGTGCGAGAATGGACCGCGTGACGACTTTCGAAAGCGCGTCATCGAGATGGAGAGCAAGCTACTGGGGCGAACAGACGTGATCGAGCTGCCGGAGTCCTATCCGGATGTCGTCAGGCTTCGCCTGTACAACTAATTTCGCAGTATCGAGAAAAGGACTATGAGTGAGACCGCTGCACAGAGATTTGCCGCGCTTGGCGACGATCCAGACGCTTGGATCGAAGCCTTCAACGATATGCTCGAGGGCACCGCGCTCGGCGTACACGGAGGCTCGCTGATCGCGATCGATGAAGACGAAATCGTGATCGAAATGCCCATCGGCGACCACGCGCGACAGCCCTTTGGCATTCTTCACGGCGGGGTGAGCATGCTGCTGGCCGAATCGGCTGCGAGCATGCATGCCTGCTGGGGCGTCGACCTGAGCGAGCGCGTGCCGGTCGGCACCGAGATCAGCGGCTCACACATCTCGTCGACCCGCGACGGCACGGTGGTGTGCCGAGGGCGCGTCGTAAAGCGCGGCCGCACCCTCATCCGCCACCACATCGAGTTGTTCCACAAGGAGAGCGGCAAGTTGTTGTGCGACGCGCGGGTGACGAACCTCTACAAGCATAGATCATAGGTTTGCTCGGCCCGGAGGGCCTCGCAGGTCATAGGTGATAGGTTTGCTCGGCCGGTGGCCTCGCAGGTCATAGGTTGGGAGGCATGGAGGCGGCTCCAAGCCTCGAGGGTTCTATGAATCCAAGAACTTATGACCTCGCTCGTGCCGCCAGGCGCGGGCGAAATCTATGACCTACGTACGGTGACCTATGAAGAATCTTTTACCCATAACCGTAATCGCACTGCTTTCCGTCGTGGCGCTCGCGTGCACGCCGGACGAGCCCGATGGCCAGCCATCCGACGCGGGGACCGACGCCGTTTCCGCGCCGACCTGTGCTGCCTCGGACGAGCTGCTCTACTACTTCGATGAGGAGCGGCGCCTCAGAGGCATCGGGGATATCACAGGCAATGGCGTCGGCGAGTTTGCGAGGCTCCAGCAGGACGAAGACGGATTCGTCCTGTCGCTGGGGCCGGAGGCGGGCGTCGTCATGGGTTCCGACGGGTATCTGCTGAACGTGATGGCCGAGGACGTCAACGCAGACGGGCAACTCGACCTCATCCTCGCGCAGCCGTGGAAGTCGGTGGTCGCGATCTTCTTCGGCCCGGTGCGCAATACGGTTTCCTGGGAGGCCGCGGACCTGGTGTTTTCTGCGCCGACGAATGGCGGGCTGGAGAATCTCTTCGGCGCCAGCGTGGTCGTAGGTAAGTTCGACGAAGATTCGATCGTCGACCTTCTCATCGCGGCTCCGGCTGAGGGGGAAGAGGCGTGCGCCGGGCAAGAGCCGCCGCGCGTGTATCTCGGGCCGCTCGAGCCGGGGCGATACGACCGGGGCGATGCGGATTTCGAACTCGATGCCCCGGAATCCTCTTGCATCGGGTTGAGCGCGAAGTGCTTCGAGGGTGCGATGGAGCTCGTGGGACAGCGCGAGGAAGACTGCGCGCGTTACGAGTTTCCTATCGCTGAGTCGGCAGCAACGTCAGATCAGTGCCAGCAGCCATAGAACAACTCGCTGACCGTCGTGCCGCCACCGCTCGACGTCCGGCGCACGGAAAGCAGATTACCGTGCTCGTACCAGTTCATTACCGCGACGTCCTTGGGGTCTCCATCGCCGGTGACTCGGGTTACATTCGTAACGCCGTGCGGCCCGTAATCTACCGACCACTGCGCCTTCTCGGGTTCGGACTTTCGCAGGGTCTGGACAAGACCGCTCGATGCTTCGACGCTCACGTCGCCACCGATGGCGACATTCGCACCTCCAAAGATGATTCGTGTGTAAGAAGTCGGACCGAGCCTCGGCGAGTCATCTCGTAGTGAACGGCGTTCGCGTCCTTCTTCCAGTCGAATGTCGTCGGTTTCGAGATGGCGACAGCATTTCCATGTCCGCGGCGAGGACTACGCCCGTGCTAAACCCGGGTCGTGTGCTCCATCCGAACTCCTCGCGTGTGGAGCGAATAGATCGCGCCCCTCGATAGCCTATCGCCCGCACCGAGTGGACCTGCGACCGGGGCGTTCGCGTTATATCTATGTTTGCTTTAACTAATATTTGTGCCTGAAAGCCTGACCTTATTCCCGCAAAAGCCCTACCTCCTCGCGCTTGATCCGGATTAGACGTCGAAATGGCGAAAACGATCGGTGCGCGAGCCTCTGCGCCCGCCGGCCCCAAGCGCAGCGAGGAAGTGCCCGTGGGGCGCGCGGCCTCCGCGCCGCGACTTGCGTGCGAACACGTTCGGTACCGGCAGAGCGGTCCCGGCAGCGACAGAGCGCCGCACCCCAAGGGTACTTGCTCGCTCCGCTCACGGCGCGCACCGAGTTTTTACGCCGCTTTCAACGATGCTATCGGGTATGGTGGCTCTGATCCGGATTGAGAACCCCGCCGAGAGCCGCCTCAGAGGCCTTTCATAGAAACCAACCAGGTTGCTACCACCTTACTCGTCCAGATGAGGTCGGTTTTGAATTTGATCGGGGGTTTTGGGGGCGATCCGGGGTGAGTTTTCGAGGTCAGCGGGATCGATTAGCGTTTGGACGGAGCTTTTTTCGTGGTGGAATTCGTCGAAATTCGTCGAAAATCAGGGCGTAGCACCGCTGCCGACACACCGGTCCATGCCCCGGAGAGGCTCGAAATTAGACGCATTTTCAGGGGTTCTGTCGCGGTTCCCGGCGACGCGTAGCCCGATCGACG
>JBNJFZ010000307.1:0-4175 GCA_051747295.1 Myxococcota bacterium | reverse complement strand
GGGTAGGTGAGTCGAAAGGCCCTACCCTCTCTCCTACTCCCCCTCCACGCGATAGACATCTGACACGCAGCGTTGCTGAAGCCGCGGTCGCTCTTCCAGCAACGTCTCGGCGAGCTCCGCACGATCAGCCCGGTCGAATTGTTTGCACCCGAGCATCATGATGCGCTCGCTGTCGTCCAAGACAGCCCGCTTCGCGAATGTCTCGTGAACCGGCACGACGACACGCATCCCGGCATAGCGCACCGGCTCGATCCACCATGCGACCGAGACCAGGAGCCCCACCAGCAGGACGAGTAGCGGGAGCGCCCCGACGACATCCCCGACCTTCGCGCCTTCCGTTGCTTCACTGCTCACGGTCACCCTCGTCACGCGCGTCATCCGCTTCCAACGACTGCAACTTCTGCCACGATTCCTCATCGAGAGTTGGCGCGCGGTCGTCGCACTGCGCGTCGCGAACGACCTGGACATTCTCGAAGGACTTGCTCGTCTCGCCGATACTCGGCACGTCGAAGAGCGTGTCGGTGACCTGCTGGTCGTCGAGTTCATGGGCTTCCTGGTCACCCTCGGCACGTTCGACGGCCGGGTGACCCTGGGGGACTGTGTCCGACAAGTCCTGCGCGGGGTCCGGACTCGACACCTGATCGGGTGCGCGCCGATTCACCGCCTCCATGCGTACGAACGCCCCGGTCTTCAGACGCTTGGCTCGGGTCCTCGCAGCCCACTCAGCCCCGTCGCGGATGGTCCACACGCGGTAGGCGACGAATCCGATGACCAGGCTCCATAGCGCCGCCGCTGGCACCCAGACCGGTGTCGCGGTCAGCCAGAAGAAGGCTGCAACCCCGCCCAGCATTGCCGCCACGACGAAAAACTCGATCACCAGCCGTGTGCGACCGACCTGTAGCCAATTACGACGCATGAATATCTCCTGATGACCGATGTCGCGATGATTCCCAGACGTGCGATGACTTACTACAGATGAGCACAGAAACCTACACGCTCAAACCTCCTTCAGCTTGATCTCATCGACGAGTTCTGTAGGCTTGTAGGTACAATACCCATATTCTGGGATTTTGACACGCTGCCCCATTCAATTGACGTGGGGTATGCTCACTTACTCATCCACCGAGAGGGGAATCTGTATGTTTGGAACACTATCAACTCGTGGAGCAACGGGTCTAATCGTCGCTTTCGTATTGTCGCTGACGCTCGCTGCGTGCGGCGGTGATGAACCCAGCAACAACGGAAACAACGGCAACAACGATAACAACATGTCGGACACCGGTGTCGACACGATAATGGACACCGGGATGGACACCGAGACGGACACCGGTGGAGGCAACGATACCTGCACGGAGACCAACGGCGGTGTCGAGATCTGTGACGGCCTCGACAACGACTGCGACGGCGACATCGACGAAGACGCCGAAGACGCAACCACGTACTACCCCGACGAAGATGAGGACGGATACGGCGACGAGTCCGCGGCTGTCGAGGCCTGCGAGCAGCCCGCCGACACCATCACCGATGGTGGTGACTGCGACGACTCCGATGCGAGCATCAACCCGGACGCGGACGAAGTCTGCGACGGCGTGGACAACAATTGCGACGGCAACGTCGACTCGAACGGCGTTCTGGCCCAAGATTGCTCGAACCAAGACGGCGTGTGCAGCGGCGCACAGGTCGCGACCTGCGACAGTGGCGCGTACGCGACCTGCGGCGCGGCAGAATATGGAAGCGACTACGTCGAGGCCGACGATGAAGGCCTGGCATGTGACGGGCTGGACAACGACTGCGACGGCACCGTCGACGAACCGTGCTGTGGTAGCGCCGGCAACAATGCCGAACCGGCCTCCACGACTCTGGGCGACGGCTCGGACTTCATCTACCTCGACGAGTTCGGCCCCTCGAGCCCCGACGTCATCGACGCCACTGCCAACGCACCGTCTGGCGCCGTTGCACTGGTCGCATGGGTTCAAGATCGCTCGACGATTGCCGCGCAGCACATCGATGAAACCGGTGCTACGGTCGGCAGCAAGTACACCAAGAGCGCCAGCGACGCGACTGCGTCGTCGGTCGTCGCGACCCCTCAAGGTTACGACCTGATCTGGGGCGAGTCCCGCGAAGCCAGCAGCAATAATCGCACTCGGGAGATCCACGTCCAGCCGCTGGACGCCTCGCTCAGCACGAACGGCTCGTCCATCCAGCTCCTCTCCGAGACCGATTCAGCTAGAGAGCTCACCACCCTCACCGCAGCGTATCACGACCGTGGCGTCATCGTCGGCTCCACGTCCACGACGCTCGGACCGCTCGTCGAGGGAATCCTCTACCGTATCGACGACCGTGAGAACTCGGTGTCTACCCTCGATCTGGGTAGCGGGGGACTCTTCGGTCGCGCCTACATGCGCGCCATCCCGCTCAATGACGGGTTGCTGCTGACCTGGTTCACCAACGGCGGGGCGTCCGGAGATCCGAAGCTCCAGGGTAAGAAGTACACCTCCACGGGTGTCGCGTCTGGCTCGTTCGAGGTCTCTTACCCCGACCAGGACGACTTCCAGTACGACGTCACACAGACGTCGGACGACATCGTGACGTTCGTCTTCCCGGAAGCGCGCGGAAGCAACAACGCGCTCGTCGCGGCCAGCGTCAATTTGTCGAACGGCAACAAGGTCGACAAAACCGACCTGACTGCTTCGTCCGCCAACCATATCGCACCGTCCATCGCGTCCCGCGACACCGACGGAGACAACTGGCCAGACGCAACCACGGTCCTCTGGGTCATCGAGAGCACCACGGGCACCACGCTCGTCGGCTCCTCGTTCGACATCCAGAACCCGGCTTCGGTGGGTGGCAACTCCATCATCGCCCCCAGCGTCAACAACCAGGACAACTCCGATATCTTCGTGAACAGCGAGCGCGCCGTCGCGGTCTGGCAGGACCGCGCTGGCACTCAGGAGGTCAAAACGGCTCCCATGAGCCTGCAAGGCCCGGGACTCTGCAACTAGTACTGCTCGGCGGAAGTCCTGACCCGCTCTCGGCGAGGATAGATCGTCGAGCTCAAAACCGTTCGACCGAGGCGATGCGTATGTATCGTCGAGGGAGAACGGTAATGAGATCGGCGATGTAGACCGGCGAGACGGATTAAGACTTCTGTCGAGTAGTACTCGTGCCCCGAACTGAGGCCTGAATGGGTCTCGGTATCCGAAAGCCCGGCCCGACTCCGTGAAAGGAGCCGGGCCGGGCTTTTTTTATTTCCCAACCCGGCGTCGATGCAAAGACATCCCCGCAGGTTTTTCGAAGGGCCAAAATGAGCTATAGGAGTAGCGTCAATGCCTCCAACCGCAGAGCCAAAACATGACCGAAGATCTAGTCGTCAGCTCGACCGAAAACCACGTGCGCACCCTGCGCATGAACCTGCCGAAAAAGCTCAATGGCTGGACAATACCGATGATGGAGACGCTATTCGACGCGATGGAGGCCGCCAGGGCTGACGACGACGTCGGCGCGCTCATCCTGACGGGCACGGACCCGTATTATAGCGCCGGGGTCAACCTCTCCTCGACGATCCAGATCGACCACCCGCGTCGATTGCACGAGATGATCGCCGAGCACAATCAGGAGCTCTTCGAGAACTTCCTCGACTTCGACAAGCCGATCCTGGTGGCAGCAAACGGCCCGGCCATCGGCGCCACGGTCACCTCGGCGACCCTGTGCGATGCGATTATTGCCTCCGAGAAGGCGACCTTCTCCACCCCATTCGCTCGGCTGGGCGTCACACCCGAGGGCTGCTCGAGCGTGCACCTGCCGCGTCTCATCGGTGAAGAGCCAGCTCAGCGGATGCTCGGCGAGGAGGGATGGCAGCCCGACGCCGAGGAGGCCCTCGAGATTGGGCTGGTCGACGAGGTCGTCGCCCACGACGAGCTGCTCGACCGTGCCCAGGACATCGCCGAACAGTGGGTCGAAGAAGGAAAAACGCGCAGCTTCGGCGCAGGCTCCACCCTCGACGAACTCAAAGAGATCAACGCCCGCGAATCCCAAAAACTCGCCGACGCCTTCCTCGGCGCGCCGTTTTTGATGGGTCAGTACGAGTTTTTGTGGAGTCGCGAGAAGTACGGCCCGGCACTGATCTTTTTAGCGCTGCGGCTAACGCGGCCGGTGTGGTCGAAGTTTTTGCCTGA
>JBNJFZ010000306.1:0-4215 GCA_051747295.1 Myxococcota bacterium | reverse complement strand
CCTCGGTGGGCTGGTCCTCATCGCCATCATGGCGGTGCTGGTCCGTTTGACGCTCCCGCGCGCTATCTTCGAAGAAGCGCGCGACGCACTACGGGAACAAGATGCGCGAGACAAGCGCAGCGAAGATCCAGTCTGCGGGATGGAGGGCACTGACGAGCACGCGCTGGAGGTCGACGGGGAGGTCGTTCGGTTTTGCTCGGAGGGATGCCTGGAATCCTACCAGGAAACAGAGAACTCGGGCGGTGGCTGGCTCGACGAGCTGAGCTCGTGGGGAGGCTGGTACAAGGTCGGCAACCGGTACCGCAAAGAATGGTCGATGATCTACAAGGACGTGGTGGCCGGGTTCGTCATCTCTGGTTTTGTGATCGTCCTCGTCCCCCGGGAGGTCTGGACCACGCTGTTCTGGCAGGGCGAAGGACTGGCGGTCAGCCTGGAGAACGCATTCATGGGGGTCGCGATTGCCGTCATCAGCTTCGTGGGCAGCATTGGTAATGTCCCTTTTGCCGTCGCGCTGTGGGGCGGTGGAGTCAGCTTCGCTGGAGTGATCGCCTTCATCTACTCGGATCTGATCACCATCCCGGTCCTCAACGTCTACCGAAAGTATTACGGTTGGAAGGTGATGTTCTACATCTTCGCTATTTTCTTCGTCACGATGGCCGTGTCCGGCTTTCTGATGGAAGAGTTATTCACCCTTCTCGAAATCGTCCCCGAATTGTCGCGTGGCCAGACCGCCAGCGAGAAGACATACTTCCAGCTCAACTACACCTTCTATCTAAACCTGGTCGCCATCGGACTGTCTGGGTTTCTCTACTACGCCTACCGACGCGGGTTGTCTCGCCGCGGTGACGCCCGCGACCCGGTCTGCGGGATGCGTAGCGACGGCGATATCTCGGTCGAGGTCGACGGAGCGCAGTATTCGTTCTGCTCGAAGGCATGTCGGCGCAAGTTCGAGGAGCGTCCTGCGAAGTACCTCGACGAAATACCCCGCAAGTCTCAGACTCCTTAGCGACAACAATGAAAGAGGATGCATGATGACTGAAGACCACTCGCACAGCGACCACTCTGATCACGACCATGAGGGTCACGACCATGAGGGCCACGATGGCGAGGAACACGACGGCCACGACAAGCACGCCGGCCACAGTGTGTCGATGTTTCGCGACAAATTCTGGCTGAGCCTGATCCTGACCGTGCCGGTTGTTATCTGGTCGAGCCACATCCAGGATCTCCTGGGGTATTCGGCGCCGAGTTTTCCGGGGTCGCAGTGGATCGAGCCGGCGCTGGGCACGGTCATCTTCCTGTACGGCGGGATGGTCTTTCTGAAGAGCGCGTGGGGCGAGCTCAAGGACCGTATGCCGGGGATGATGACGCTGATCTCGCTGGCGATCACCGTCGCCTTCGTCTTCAGCGTCGCTGTCGAGCTGGGCTTCGACGCCTCACCCCTGTGGTGGGAGCTCGCCACGCTGGTCACCATCATGCTGCTCGGCCACTGGATCGAGATGCGCTCGATCTCGAGCGCCCGGGGCGCGCTAAAGGAGCTCGCGAAGCTCTTGCCCGACGAGGCCACGCGCATTGTCGACGGCGAGACCGAACAGGTCAGCGTCGACGAGCTCGCCCAGGGCGACCTGGTGCTGGTGCGCCCGGGCGACCGGGTGCCGGTCGATGGCGTCATCCGCGATGGCAAGAGCAACCTGAATGAAGCGATGATCACCGGCGAGTCCGAGCCGGTCAGCAAGACCGAAGACGACGAGGTCATCGCAGGCACCATCAACGGGGAAGGATCGCTGCGCGTCGAGGTCTCCGAGACCGGCGAGGATACCAAGCTCTCGGGCATCATGCGGTTGGTCGCCGAAGCTCAGGATTCGAAGTCCCGCTCCCAGGTGCTCGCCGACCGAGCCGCCCAGTGGCTGACGGCCGTCGCCATCAGTGCTGCGCTCATTACGTTTGTGGTCTGGCAGATCGTTGGTGCTGAGATCGACTTTACGATCGTGCGGGTGGTCACCGTACTCGTCATCGCCTGCCCGCACGCGCTCGGGCTCGCTGTGCCGCTGGTCGTGGCAATTTCAACGACCAAGGGCGCAGGCGCGGGGCTCTTGATACGCGACCGGCGAGGCCTGGAAGAAGCGCGCAACCTCGACGCTGTGATCTTCGACAAGACCGGCACGCTCACCCTGGGCGAGTTTCGCGTCGTCTCGGTCCATACTGACGAGGCGACGTCCGAAGAGGACGCGCTGCGCATCGCGGCGAGCGTCGAGGCCGAGTCCGAACACCCCATCGCCCGAGGCATCGTCAAGAGCGCCGAGGAGCGCGACCTCGACTACCCGGCGGCCAAAGACTTCCAGAATGTCACCGGCAAAGGTGTCGTCGCCACCGTCGACGGCGACGAATACAAAATGGGAGGCCCCGGGATGGTCGAGGGCGTGGACGTCCCCGACAACCTGCGCGAAGCGGCCAAAGAGGCGGGCGAGAAGGCACAGACGGCCATCTACCTCATCGACGGTGGCTCCGCGGTGGCCGTGTTCGCCGTCGCCGACGCCATCCGCGAAGAGAGCTACGAAGCAGTCAGCGCGCTACACGAGCGCGGCATCGAGATCGCCATGCTCACCGGCGACTCACAGGCGGTCGCCGAGTCGGTTGCCGAAGATCTCGGCATCGACACCGTCTTCGCCGAAGTGTTGCCCGAGGACAAGGCCGAGAAGGTCAAGGAGTTGCAAGAGCAGGGAAAGACGGTCGCTATGGTCGGGGACGGCGTCAACGATGCGCCTGCGCTCGCCACCTCGGATATCGGTATCGCGATCGGTGCGGGAACGGACGTGGCCGTCGAGGCCGGCCACATCGTGCTGGTGCGCTCCGATCCGCGCGACATCCCGCGCATCGTCAGCCTGTCGCGGGCGACCCGGCGCAAGATGGTCCAGAACCTGTGGTGGGCTGCCGGCTACAATATCTTCGCTCTGCCCCTGGCTGCAGGCGTGGCCTACACGTGGGGCATCTTGCTGTCGCCGGCTGTCGGCGCGGTGCTCATGTCGGCGAGCACCGTCATCGTCGCGATCAACGCGCAGCTCTTGAGGCGCGTGGACCTGGATGTGTAAGCAGCCTCATTCGGCGGCTTTGCGAACCTCGAGACAAACGTATCGTGGGCGGAAGCCGACTCGCCGTCGAATTTATCCTGAACTTGCTCGCACACGGCGCCTCCGAAGACGACATCCTCGAGGAGTACCATCGCCTCGAGCGCGACGATATTCGGGCTTGCCTGCTCTTCGCCGGGAAGATGGTTGGCGACCTCAGCTTCATGCCACGCCGCGGCGTCAGTCTACGACGACGATCCAGGACTTGATGACGACGCGGTGGTTGCCTGGGCCGTCGATGTCCATCGAACCTTAGCCACGAATGACAAGGATTTCGGCGACCGGGTCTTCCGAGATAACGAACCTCACGCGGGCGTCGTCTTGTTACGTCTCGACGACGAGCGGATCGCCAACAAAATCGCAGTGCTCCGCGATCTGCTGCGCGACTATGAACAACAGCTGGACGGGGCATTTGTCGTGGCGACCGAGGACCGCGTGCGCTTCGTGTGAGCGCCGCGCAGGCTGACAGCCTGCGCAGTATGGACGGCAGCAATGACGTAAAAAACCCGGCCAAAAAGGCCGGGTTTTTGTTAGTCGGAGCGCCCGGATTTGAACCGAGGACCCCTTGCACCCCATGCAAGTGCGCTACCAGACTGCGCTACGCTCCGATATGTTCGCCGCGATTTCGCGGGGCGCCATTGTTTAGCAGCGCTCGTGGGTCAGGTCAAGGGGGTTCAGCCCAACTCGAGGTCGTATTTGGTGAGGAGGCCGGCGAGGGCGTCGCGGGAGAATTTGGCGCCGTCGATTCGGTTGAGCTCGGGATCGATGGTGAAGTTGCGGGCGCCGCGAAGGTCGGCGCCGGTGAGGTCGGTCGAGGCGAAGAGGGCTTCGTCCAGGCGGCAGTCCCGCAGGTCGGCGCCCGACAGGTCCGCGCCGGTGAAGTCGACCTGGCCCAGAGCGCTGCCGCGAAACGATGTGCCGTCCATCTTCTTGTGGGCGAATGACGCGTAGCGAAGGTTGCAGTCGGCGAAGCTCACCGAGAAGCCGAAGTCGCTGCACGCCGAGAAGCTCACGCCCATCAGCTTGCAGTCGGCGAAGCTCGCGCCGATGAGGCGCGCGCCGGCGAGCGACGCCATGCTCAGGTTGCAGT
>JBNJFZ010000305.1:0-4252 GCA_051747295.1 Myxococcota bacterium | reverse complement strand
GCGAGGTCGGCGACGTGCTCGACGAAGTGGATTTCGAGCTCCTCTTTGACGTCTTCGGAGACGTCGACGAGGTCCTTCTCGTTACGCTTCGGGATGATGATGCGCTTGATCTCGGAGCGGTGTGCGGCGAGCACCTTTTCCTTGATGCCGCCAACGGGGAGGACGTTGCCGCGCAGCGTGATCTCGCCGGTCATGGCGAGGTCGCTGCGGACTTTGATGCCCGTGAGCAGGCTGAGCATCGAGGAGAACATCGTGATACCGGCGGACGGACCGTCCTTCGGGATTGCACCAGCAGGCACGTGGATGTGGATGTCGTGGCCCTTGGTGAAGTTCTCGTCGATGCCGAATTCCTTGGCGTGCGTGCGGATATAACTCAGTGCCGCGCGCACGGACTCCTTCATCACGTCGCCGAGCTGGCCGGTCAGGACCAGCTCGCCCTTCCCCGGCATACGTGTCGACTCGATGAACAGGATATCGCCACCGGCCGGCGTCCAGGCCAGTCCGGTCGCGACGCCGGGCTGCGAGGTGCGTTGGGCGACCTCGTACTGGTATTTCTCCGGCCCGAGGTAGTCGATGAGGTCGGACTTCGCGACGGTCTTGGAGACTTCGTCGCGGTCCTCTTCGGCCTTCTCGGCGACTTTGACGGCGACGCCGCGGCAGACGTCGGCGATGCGACGCTCGAGGTTACGCACGCCAGCTTCGCGGGTGTAGCTACGAATGATGCTGTCGAGCGCCTCGTCTTCGATCTCGATGTGGTTTTCTTCGAGGCCGTGCTTCTCGACCTGCTTCGGAATCAGGAAGCGGCGAGCGATGTGCTCCTTGTCGTGGGCCGTGTATCCGGGGATCTCGATGACGTCCATGCGGTCGCGCAGCGGAGCCGAGATCGGGTCCAGCATATTCGCGGTCGCGATGAACAGGACATTCGACAGGTCGATGGGCAGCTCGACGTAGTGGTCGGAGAACGTGTCGTTCTGCTCCGGGTCGAGGACCTCGAGCAATGCAGCCGAGGGGTCGCCGCGGAAGTCACGACCGACCTTGTCGATCTCGTCGAGCATGAACACCGGGTTGTTGACCTCGACCTTGCGCAGCGCCTGGACGATGCGCCCGGGCAGCGCGCCGACGTAGGTTCGTCGGTGTCCGCGAATCTCGGACTCGTCGTGGACGCCACCCAGGCTGATCCGGGCGAATTTGCGGTCGAGCGCTCTCGCGACGCTGCGGCCCAGCGACGTCTTACCGACGCCCGGAGGACCGACGAGGCACAGAATCGGCCCCTTCATGTCATTCTTGAGCTGTCGCACCGCGAGGTACTCGACGATACGATTTTTGACCTTGTCCAGATCGTAGTGGTCTTCGTCGAGGATGTCGCGGGCGCGCTCGATATTGAGCTTGTCTTCGGTGCTCTCGCGCCACGGGATGTCCAGCAGGGTCTCGACGTATGTACGCGTCACGCCATACTCGCTGGACGCAGGCTGCATCATCCGCAGGCGGTTGAGCTGCTTCTTTCCCTTCTCGCGGACCTCGTCGGGAAGGTCCTGCTCCTCGATGCCGCGCGCCAGCTCCTCGAGATCGCCGCCCTCGCCGTCCAGCTCGCCGAGCTGCTCTTTGATCGCCTTGAGCTGCTGGCGCAGGTAGTACTCGCGCTGGTTCTTGTCGATCTCCTCTTTGATCTGGCTCTGAATTTTGTCGCTGACGCGCAGGACTTCGAGCTGGCGCGCCAGGAGCGTCACGACGGTCTCCAGGCGGTCTTTGAGGCCGACCGTGTCGAGGATCTCCTGCTTTTCCTCGGTCTCGATATCCATATTGGCCGCGACGAAGTCGCAGAGCTGGCCGGGGTCGTCGACCCCGTCGACCATCTGGCTGGCCTCTTTGGGCATCTCCGGGATGAACTTGACGACCTGCTTGGCCGTGCTCTTCAGGTTCATGAAGAGCGCCTGAATCTCGACCTGGTCTTCCGGGCTCGCGGCTTCCGGCTCCGGGATGACGTCGAAGCGCCCCTCGAAGTACGGGGATTCCTGGAGCATCTCGTCGAGCTGGATGCGCTGCTGGCCCTGGATGATGACGCTGTAATTGTCGCTCGCGATCTTCACGACCTTCAGAATTCGGGCGACGGTACCGGTGTGGTACAGATCATCGGTGGTTGGATCGTCGGTCTCGGGGTCCTTCTGCGTCAAGATGGCGATCGGCTCGTCCTTGTCGACCGCCTCCTCGATGAGTTTGACGCTCTTGGGTCGTCCGACCGCAAGCGGGACGACGACCTGTGGGAACAACACGGTGTTGCGCAGCGGCAAAACCGGCAGGTCGTGGGTCCCTTCTAGCAATTCTCCAGAGATTTCTTCCATTTCCGACATGTGTTCGTTCCTTTCGAGGCGCTCGACTCGAGGGGCATTATTTGAGCGGGAGGCTTGCAAGCCATGGCGCGAAAAACCACAAACTATTAAGTGTAACGAGAAGGCTTGTAGCTCAAACCCGCAGGCGAACGCAATTATGGTAACGAATTCCCTCAAGGCAAACGTCGCGGCGCTCAGCCGGCACGACGAAGTGGTCGCATATGGCGAGTAACGACGACGACAAACAATGGCTGGTCCGGGCCCGTGATCTGGTCGACTCGGCCAGATCGCGCGCCGACAAGGCCAGCGGTGGAGCTCTATCCCGCATGTCGGAGAAGGTCCGAGAGACCGTCCAGGACCGCCTGGCGCCCCGGGTCAAGGACGCTCTGCAGTACAAACTCGCCCCCGCGATCGAAGAACGCATTCGGGAGATGGTCCTCAAGCTCGCCGAGCCCGAAAACGCCGAGCGGCTGCAGGAGACGCTCGCCTCGATCGCGCAGTTCGGCATGAAGCGCGGATTCGAACAAGACCCCGACGCGCGTTTGCTCTTCGAGTTCGTCGACTGGCTCGAGCGACGCCACTCTCGAGCGCTCGTCATGGAGGTCGTCGTCAAACACGGCGCCCTGATGGAGCATACCCTCATCCAGCACTTGCAGAAGATGCTGGAGCGCCAGCGCGCCGGCCTACCGCCCGAGCGCGGTGATGGCTGGCGAGAGCTCCGCGACGAGGGACAACAGCGACTGCTCGAGCTACTCACCCTCCTCGTCACGCTCGAGACCGGCGAGCCGGCCCCCGCCACTCAGGAAGCCCAGGTGGAGTATATAGAAGGCGCCGACATCCCGGAGCGCTTCAAGATACTGGCCCACAAGACCGTCGGCGCCGAAGGGGCCTTCGACGAGGCGCCAGACACCGCGCAACCAGATACGACTGTCACATCGGACGACTCGCGACTGGAGAAGTGGCTTGGCTCTCGCGAGGACCGCAAGTCGAAGAAGAAGTCGGCCCTCCAGCGCTTCGCCCCATCGATGGACGACCCTCACACGCGCTTTTTGACGGCGAGTCACCTCTTCTTCGTGCAGAGCTACCTGGTGCGAGCCATGGTGGAGAATCTCCCGGGTATGCTCTCGGAGATCGCCGAGCTCGAGAAGGCGAGCCGCTCACACGAAGAGTACGCTTCGGACGACGTCGTCGATATCTCCGAAGAGTAATTCCCAAGGAAGACATTCGTGCCGGACTCAGGCACAAAACCCAACTCGACTGCATCCGGACGCTTTGTCGGGGCGGTCGCAGGCTCGTATTTCCTGCTCTACGCAGGCGGATTCCTGTGGACCTACCTGCCCAAGTATCTGGAGGCGCTGGGGTGGACGGGCGCGGCGATCGGAACGCTCTACAGTCTGCGCAGTCTGTTGAAGACCGTGGCCCTACCGCTGTGGGCTGGAGCTGCCGACAAGAGCGGCGTGGTTTCGCGCGTCGTCCACATCCAACTCTTCATCGGCGCTGTGACCCTCGGCACGCTCCCGTTCGTCGAGCTGCAGTGGAGCATCGGCCTGGTGATCGCGCTACAGGCGGCCTTCGCCGGTGCGACCATCCCGATGCTCGACGCCATGACGCTCTCGAAGGTCGGCGCCGCAGGGTACGGGCGAGTCCGCGCCTGGGGCTCCGTGGGCTTCGGCGTGCTCGCGGCGACGGCGGCCGCTTTCGGCATCTGGTCGACCCACGGCGAGTTGGCCGCCCTCTCTCCGTGGGGGCTCGGCCTGTCCTGGATCCTGACCTTCTTCGTCGGCTTCGCCTATCCACGCGAGAAGACCGACGTGAACACGCCGTCACTGCGCGAGACCCTCCGGCTGCTCAATCGCCCCGCCCTGCTCGCGATGATGCCCATCGCCGCGCTGCACTGGATGTCGAACCAGCCCTACAACATGTTC
>JBNJFZ010000304.1:1281-4252 GCA_051747295.1 Myxococcota bacterium | reverse complement strand
CTCTGCCGGTCCCGAACGTGTTCGCACGCAAGTCGCGGCACCGAGGCCGCGAGGCGGGCACAGAGGCCCGCGCACCGGTCATTTTCGCCATTCCGACGCCTGATCCGGATCAAGTGGGCCCATCTCCCTCTCCCCCATAAAAAAAGCCCGCCGCGAGCAATCGCGGCGGGCTTTTTCGTCATTCAACTTCGATTTAGAAGCTGACTCCTGTGAGGAACCCGGACCGAGTCAGACCGAGATGATTTTTTGCGAGGTCGAAGTCGGCCGAAGCAGGCGTAGCCGGAGGCTACGGCGATGCAGGACGACGCAGAACTCGTGAAAATCAGCCGATCTGACGACGCGGAGGGTTCTTCACGGAGTCAGAAGTTATACTTCGCGTTGGCGATTGCCAGGAAGCCAGCTCCGCCGCCGATGAAGTTCGGTCCGTTCAGGATGAACCCGTTCTGGAAGGAACCATCGAAGGAGAAGTTGTCGACTTCAAAGCCAATACCGGCGCGCCAGCCGAATCCGCCGGGGGAATCGAAAGCTGAAATCGGAGATTCGGTTGCACCGCGCGCACCGCGCTGACCGAACGTATCAACTTCATCATTCTCTTCGTCGTTAGACGCGGCGCTGTGTACCGCCCATGCGTACTGCAGACCGCTACGAAAGTAGAGCCACTCGAGGACCTGAATGTCTGCGGCAAGGTGAAGCCCTGGAAGAACGAACTGATTCGCACTTACGACATCACCGCCGGTCGTTTCATCGACGTCGGGGTCGTTCGTGGTGTTGGCAAACCCGAGCACTGCATATCCAGCGATAGTGGTATTGTCTTCGACCGTGTACTCCGGTCCGAGGCCTGCCTGGAATCCGAAGAAGTTGCCACGCGACGTCACATCATCATCGTTGTCGCCGAGGTCAGGGCCGAAGTCAGTCTGGCCAACCGTGTTGAACTGCGTCTCGCCGAGAAATCCGAGACGAACGTCCTCTGCCATCGCGTAGTAACCACGAGCCGAGAGACCGAAGCCTACTCCACTGCCACTGAGTGCGGTATCACCCTCTGCCTGCTGAGAAGCAAGGTCGACTGCAAGACGCCCCGAGATGTCGAGACTCAGATCACCAACCAGGCTGTAGCCACCCTGGAGCAGGAAGTACGTGCGCGCTGCGCCGGTAGTTCCGTCCGCCCCATCGAGCGTCTCAAATGCAGCTCCATGCCCAAGAGCCAGGCGTCCACCGACTTTGCCGCCACCCAGGTCCGCCCCCATAAAGAGGTCGAAGACCGTTCCTGGTGCGGGATCGATAGGGTCAGGATTAGCTGGGTCCGACGCCGGTCCAGATACAAAACCGTCCAGGGGAGTTGCCGGGGCATTGAGCGCCAGACCGGATGCTAGCGAGTACGGAAACAGCGCGTTGTTATTGAAGGTATCACCGCGGTGAGCCGTGACGCCGAACGCCAGATCTTCGCTACCGAAGATGAACATCCCGTTGCCGGCCTGGTAGCTCGGGCCGTACTCGAACGACGCGAGGTTCGCGTAGTCCACGGCGAGCTGAGGGAACGCGAAGACGTCGTCTTTGTCTTCGATCAGGCGGTTCTCCGCCAGGCTGTGCCGGCGATCTGCTTGCGCTTCGGGGAGGTTGAAGGCGAGCAGGGCGAGCGCGATGGCCGATAGTTGTAGCGATCGTTTTAAATAGTTCATTACGAATCCTGTATTTTCATCTCAATTGAAGTTCATCCCATATGCTTCCAAGTCGGTGTACCACATTCGGCACCCATGAAAAGGGATGAAAGGTTGACATTGACTTCATTCCGAGTCACACAGAACGAGCGTTTTCCGGGGCGCCGCGAGCGCTCGGCTCGAAACAGCCGACCACATGGTGCCAGCATTGATGCTGGGCTCATTAGACCGCCGCGCCACTGGAAGGCTCTCGGGCAAAGGCTCCGAAGCTTGTCCCCCATGGCGACTTACATGTAATCCAAACTCGCCAGAAGACAAGCATTTTACGGGTTCTTTTACCTTAAAGTTTCTTAAGGGCCGCAAGAAATCCGGGCCGGTGAGACGCGACCGTGCCCCGTTGAGGCGCGCTCGGACATCCGTGAGGGTGTTCGCGCGGGACCTACCTACCAGACTTGAATCGAGAAGGACGTCATGAACGAACGAGGAGATGCAGCACCGAATATCGCCATTTTTTGCGACCTGGAGAACGTCGCCATCGGCGTGCGCGAAGCCAATTTCAAAGAATTCGACATCGAAATGGTGCTCGAACGCGTGCTCGATAAGGGCAATATCATCACCAAGAAGGCCTACTGCGATTGGTCGAACTACAAGAAGCTCAAGAAGCCGCTGCACGAGGCGGCCTTCGAGCTCATCGAGATCCCGCATATCTCGTACTCGGGTAAGAACTCGGCCGACATCCGCATGGTCGTCGATGCGCTCGACCTGGCTTATTCCAACGAGTACGTCGACCTCTTCGTGCTCCTGACCGGCGACAGCGACTTCTCGCCGCTGGTCAGCAAGCTGCGAGAGAATAACAAGCGGGTCGTCGGCATCGGGGTCAAGCACACCTCCAGCGACCTGCTCATCGAGAACTGCGACGAGTATATCTACTACGACGACCTGGTGCGCGATCAGCGCTCGAGCGGCAAGGGCCGCCAGAAGCGCCGCAGCTCCAATGGTGGTGGTGGCTCGAAGAGCAGCAAGTCCAAGGGCAGCAGCAAGTCCAAGGGCAGCAGCAAGTCCAAGAGCAGCAGCGGCGGCAACGGCGGCAGCCACGAGGGTGGACCGCGCGAAGAGGCGCTCGAGATGGTGCTCGACCAGGTCGAGGCGCTGTTCCGCGAGCGCGACGCCAACGTCTGGGCCTCGCTGGTCAAGCAGACCCTCAAGCGCAAGCGGCCGAACTTCTCGGAGAGCTACTACGGCTACCGCAACTTCAGCCACCTGCTCGAAGACGCCGAGAGCAAGGGCCTGCTCGAGATCGAAAAAGACCAGAAGTC
>JBNJFZ010000304.1:0-1181 GCA_051747295.1 Myxococcota bacterium | reverse complement strand
GAACTGCGTGCGTGACGCCGATGGCTGCTTCATCTGGAGTAACCCCGCATCCTGCGGCGGCAACGACACGTGTGAGAACGGCCAGTGCGCCGGCTGCATCGACAACGACGGCGACGGATACGGCGAAAACTGCAGCGCGGGTACCGACTGCGACGACACCGACCCCACGGTCCACGCGGCCGCCCCCGAGCTGTGCGATGGCGTCGACAACGACTGTGATGGGCAGACCGACGAGGGCTTCGCCCAGCTCGGCGACACCTGCACCGTCAACCAGAACGGATGTACCGGCTCCGGCACGTACGTGTGCAACTCGTCGGGCAGCGGCGTCGAGTGCGACGGGACCGTGAGCACCTCGACCGAGGTCTGCGACGGCGTCGACAACGACTGCGACGGCCAGACCGACGAGGACTACGGCAACCTCGGCGATAGCTGTACCAACGGCAGCGGCGTTTGTGCGGTCAGCGGACAGGTTGTCTGCGACCCCAACGACGAGTGGTCCACCACCTGTGATGCCGGCTCGCCGAATAGCTCGCTCGCCGTCCGAGAGACCTGCGATGGACTCGACAACGACTGCGACGGTTCCGTCGACGAAAATGCCTGCTACTCGTGTGTCGAGGACAGCTACGAAGAGAATGACTCCAGCCTGTCGGGCACCGACCTGACTTACAACCGCACACTCGGCGCCGGGACGATGTGCGGTGAGTCCGGGGCCGATCTCGACCGCGACTGGTTCAAAATGGGCACGAATGCCGCCGGCGCGACCGTCGACATCACGTACCCGACCGGGACCAACGCCGTGGGAGACGCATATCCCGACATCCGAGTCGATATTTTCTGCGGCAGCTCGTACTGCGGCAACATCAGCGGTTCGAACGGCTACCTGAGCGGGACGATCCCGAACTGCGGCACGTGCAATTACGCGTTCTACCTCTACAATTCGGGCGCGAACCCACCCAGCGGGACGCCCTACGAAGTCACGCGACGCTAGCCGACGCCATGAGAAAAAAGACCCAATCGACCATCATCATCGCCATCGTCCTCGGGCTGTTGCTCTTCGCCTTCCGCGACCCGCACTACGGGGAGTGGGGCGTGCCCCACGACGCCGAGCAGGCCGTCACCAATATCGGCGGTAATATCGGCGCAGCCGCGCAGTTCATGACCGATCTCGCCTACCGAAAGAA
>JBNJFZ010000303.1:0-4331 GCA_051747295.1 Myxococcota bacterium | reverse complement strand
AGTTGCGTCGCTACGCTATCGGTCCGGTGACCCTCGAAGGCCTACCAGCAGGCGGGTACCGCCCGTTGCTCCACGACGAGGTCGTCGATCTCTACGAGGAGGTCGAGACGCCCATGCCCGAGCGCGCCAAGCCCAGCGACCGTGCCCTCCAGCGCGAGCGCGAGGCCATCGAACGCAGCGGCCGCTACGATGTCCGCTTCCACGGACCGGGCCAGCGCCATAACTAGCAACGACACGCATCTCTCGGGCAAAAGCACTTAGGGCGCTTGACGGGGGGCAAGCACTACCTTATGTTCCGTCGCCCCGACGCGAATAGGCGTTCACGCTGATCGCGTCTTGTTGCGGGGTGGAGCAGCCAGGTAGCTCGTCGGGCTCATAACCCGAAGGCCGCAGGTTCGAATCCTGCCCCCGCTACTTTAAGCACCGCGTTTACGGTGCTCTTTGACATATTGATTTGTTCTGCAAACGGCCGGCGCAACGCGTCGTCGAGCATCGAGCGCCCCAGGCGAATGCCTACCGGGCTGCCCCTTTTCGGGGGTAATCGAGTTTTGTTTCGTCGCGAGGCGCAGTGAGCGATTCGAGCGCCCGAGATCGAAACGCTCACAAGCCGCAGCAGAAGCAAAACGAAGATTGCCCCCGAAAAGGGGCTTGTTGCGGGGTGGAGCAGCCAGGTAGCTCGTCGGGCTCATAACCCGAAGGCCGCAGGTTCGAATCCTGCCCCCGCTACTACAGCAGCAAAAGCCGTCGCCAATATTGGCGACGGCTTTTTCACTTCTTGGTATGTCTTTCTGGACCCACCCTACTCTCGGACCTTCTTCCCGGTCGCCAGCAGGTACAGTGCGACCGCGCCAAACACCACGTTGAGCGTGCCGACGACCGCATAGCCGTGCCAGAGAGGTACATCCGATACGCCGGTCAGCCCCCACCTGAGCCCGTTGACCATGTAGAGCACCGGGTTGAAGAGCGAGACGGTCTCCCAGATTCCCGGCAGCATCTCGATCGAATAGAACACCCCTCCCAGGAACGTCAGCGGCGTAATCAGGAAGTTCGGGAACAGGTTAATATGATCGAAGTCCTCGGCGAGTATCGCCACGTTCAGACCGAGGAGCGCGAAGGCGAGCGCGGTCAGCAGCATAAACGAAAACGTCACCGCCAGGTGCACCAGAGCGTCCGGCCCGGTCACCATCTTGTAGACCACGTCCGCGCCCATCAACATCGCGACGGCCCAGATAATCGTGCCGATAAGCATCGCCCTCACGATCGAGGCCGCCGTATAGCCGAAGACGAGCTGCAGATACGTCAGCGGCGTCACCAGAATATCCACGATCGTACCGTGGATCTTGTTGATGAAGAACGAAAAGGCCGAGTTGATGAACGAATTGTTGATCAGCGAGAGCATGATCAGGCCCGGCACCAGAAAGTCCACGTACGGGACATCCTGGATCTCTCGGAGGCGGTCCTTCAGTGAGTATCCAAAGACCAGAAAATACAACATCGTCGTGACGACCGGGCTGACAACGGTCTGCCCGGCGATGCTCCAGAAGCGCTTGAGCTCCTTCTTGAAGAGCATCCAGCCGCCGTACCACCCCTGATTCTCGGCCACGTCGACCATCTCCGGGATCCGGCGTCGCGCGGCTTCCTCGGCCGACTCGGGCGGCGCGCCCTCCTCGGACGCGCCCGTGGTCGACCCGTCGTTCACATCCTTCTCGTCGGTCATCTGCGCCTGTACTGCTTCCGATGCGCTCAAGACGCACCTCCCTGTCCTGCGTCTCGGTCGACGTTGTCCGAGCTGACGACCTCGCGAAAGATCTGCTCGAGCGAGGTCCGTGAACCTTCGACCAATTCGATTTCGATCCCCGCGTCGACGACGGCCCTGATTAGCCGGTCGACCGGGGACTGATCGCTCTGATGGATCGATTTTTCCTCGACGACCATCGACACCGTTCGGTCTCCCTCCAGTTGCACCTCGATGTCATCGAACTGCGAGGGAAAGTCTTCGGGGATGGGAGACGCCGTCTGGATCTCGATCTTACGGCTCCCGAACTCATCCATGAGTGTCTCTCGCGGCGATACGCGCAACAGGCGCCCGTTATTGATAATGCCAATGCGATCGGCGAGTTCCTCGGCCTCTTCGATATAGTGCGTGGTGAGCACGATGGTCGTGCCCGCATCCCGCAGGTCGCGCACGTACTCCCAGAGCTCCTCCCTGAGCTCTACGTCCACTCCCGCCGTGGGCTCGTCCAAAAAGATGAGCACCGGGTCGTGCATCAGGGCCTTGCAGATCATCAGGCGCCGCTTCATGCCACCCGAAAGCCAGCGAGTATTGTCCTCGGCCTTGTCCGCCAGCGAGAATTGCTCGAGGAGCTCGTCGATGCGCTCCTCACCGATATCCACGCCGAAGTAGCCGGCCTGGAAGCGCAGGACCTCGCGCACGTTGAAGAACGCATCGTAGTTTAGCTCCTGTGGCACCAACCCCATCAGCCTGCGCGTGATCCGGAAGTCATCCTCCACATCATAGCCAGCCATGCGAATATCGCCCTCGAACCCCGTGATCAACCCGGTAATACAACCGATGAGCGTGGTCTTGCCGGCGCCATTCGGCCCCAGAAGCGCGAAGATCTCGCCAGGGACAATATCGAGTGAGACGTCGTCGACCGCGCGTAAGTCACCGTAGCGCTTGGTGACATTTCGCACCGAGAGCAGATAGTCATCCTGAAATTTCTTGGACATCGAGACAGCCTTCGAGAGAGATGAGGTCGAGCCATCGGCCCGTTTGGGATGTACCGAAGCGTGCGATAGTTTCATCCGCGGCCTGCGCTCACCGCTTCTGGAGACTCAGCAATGTAGGCGACACGGCCGTCAAATCAATGGAGCGGCGCGGCACGAATCCTGCTTACTCATAGAGATGCGACGGGCAACGATGCGCGAGATCGACCGCCAGCGAGCATGCGGGCGGCCTCCACCGGGAACACGCTCCGCGAACCACGTCGCCCGGTGACAATTTTCGTCACTTCCCTCAAACTCTCTGTCCATGCGTCGCCTATTTACCGAAATACTGCCTCGCCTGCTGACCTCGAGAGCCGCCTACGAAGGCGCGACCGAGGCTCCCGCACCGATCAACCTGACCTACTCGGTCACCAATAAGTGCAATTCGCGGTGTCGGTCGTGCGATATCTGGAAGATCTACCCGGCCGAACGCGAGAAGCTCGACGAGGAGCTGTCGCTCGACGAGGTACGAGCGCTCTTTGCCTCCATCGGACCGGTCTACTTCTTCAATATCTCCGGCGGGGAGCCGTTTCTACGCAAGGATCTGGTCGACATCATCCTCGCCGGCTGTGAGCTTCTCTCACCCACCGTCGTCCACATCCCGACCAACGCTCTGATGCCCGGACGCGTGATTCGCACGACCGAAGAAATCCTGAGTCGCATGAAGGACGAGGGGTACGGGCATATCAAGCTCACGCTCAAGCCGAGCATGGACGGCGTCGGCGCTGATCACGACTGGGTTCGCGGCGTCAAAGGTAATTGGGAGAAGCTCGTCGAGACGGTCGGGCGCCTCCAGGATCTACAGGATGAGTGGCCCACCCTCGGCGTCGGCGTCGGCACCGTCGTCTCGACGATGAATATCCATAAGCTCCCCGAGACGATTCGCGCCGCCGATGCTCTCGACGTCGACACTTATATATCGGAGGTCGCCGAGGAACGCATGGAGATGCGCAACGCATCGACTGGCATCACCCCCGACCACGCGCGTTATCGCACCGCGATGGAGCCCTTTCAGCGCTCGACGCGCCAGCGCATGAAGAACCTCGGTGGACTCGAATTGCTCACGCAGGCCATGCGGCACGTCTATTATGACCTGACGGCCGAGTGGCTCGAGCGCCGCGAGCAGGTCATCCCCTGCTACGCCGGCATCACCAATGTCCAGATCAGCCCGTACGGTGAGGTCTGGCCGTGCGCCGTGCTGGGCGACAGCAACTCGTTGGGCAACGTCAAGGACCACGACTACGATTTCTGGAAGGTCTGGCACGGCGACCGCGCCTCCGACGTCCGGGCCAGCATCAAGCGCGGCGAGTGTGACTGCCCGCTCGCCAATCAAGCCTACGCAAATATGCTGTTGTCCCCGTCGACGATGGCGGAGGTCGGGCTGAAGATGCTCGAGGCCAAAGCACGCGGACTGCTCGAAGACCTCGGAGTGCTCGAGGCCGAACCCGAGTTATCCTCGCGGGCGAAACCCGCTGAGGTCACACGAAATGAGCCCCATCCGTTCGACGCCTCGCATCCCGACCTCGTGAAGATGGCGCGTGGCGACGTCATCGACCTTTACGGGC
>JBNJFZ010000302.1:0-4384 GCA_051747295.1 Myxococcota bacterium | reverse complement strand
ATGATCTTCTCGAGCGCCGGGGGGATGGTGCGCCCGTACTTCTTGAGGGGCGGAATCTCGGCGTCACGCACCAGCTTGAGGGTATCGTAGTCGGAGTCGCCCAGAAACAGACGACGGCCGGCGAGCATCTCCCACAGGAGGATACCGACCGCGAAGATATCCGTGCGGGGGTCGACGTCCTCGCCGCTGGCGGCCTCGGGGGAGAGGTAGCCGAACTTGCCTTTGACCACCCCCGGGTCGGTGATCTCGGCCTGGCTCTTTGCCTTGGCGAGCCCGAAGTCGGTGATCTTGACCTCGCCCTCCCGGGACATCAGCACGTTGGGCGGGCTGATGTCACGATGGACGATGCTCAGCGCATTGCCTTCCTGATCTTTTTTCTGATGCGCGTGTGCCAGCCCCTTGCAGACCTCCAGCCCGATGTAGGTCGCCTGCTCGACGGAGAGTCGCTGTCGGCGCTCCCCGAGCCCCTGAATGATCTTCTTGAGGTTCGTGCCGTCGATGAACTCCATGACGATGAAGTACGTGCCGTCGGCCATACCCAGATCGAAGACCTGGACGATATTGGTGTGGTTCAGGTGTAGGCTGACCTTCGCTTCGTCCAAGAACATGCGGACGAACCGCTCGTTCTTGGTCAGATCAGGCAGGATGCGCTTGATCGCTACGAGCTTCTGATAGCCCTGGATGCTTGTGGAGTTGGCCTTGAAGACTTCGGCCATTCCACCTGCGTCAATTCGTTCGAGGACCTGGTATCGCTGCTGGGCCATGTGGTGTTTGCTGAGGTCGTTGTCTGGATCGTGGGGCGCTCGAGGGGCGAGCTCCGAGAAGCTCGCCGCCGTTGTGCGTCACCCCTTGAGACCGTGGACTTTGTAAATGTCGACGTGTTCGACTTTGCCCTTTAATTGCTGCGGTGGCAACAATTCTGCTTCGACGAGGTGCGAGACCCCCTCGTAGGTATTGCCGCCGATGAAGATCTCGCCGGAGTCGGCCGCCGAGCAAATCCGCGCTGCGGTATTCACCTCGTCGCCGATCACCGTGTAGTTCATGCTCTTGGTCGAGCCGGTGTACCCGGCGACGACCTCACCGGTGTTCAAACCGATGCCGAACTCGAAGATCGCGACGCCGCTCTCGCGGCGCTCGGTATTGAACTCGATGAGGCGGCGCTGCATCTCGATGGCCGACTGGACGGCTCTCTCGACGTCGTCGTCCTGGGAGATGGGCGCCCCCCAGATAGCCATGATCTCGTCACCGATGAATTTGTCGAGCGTGCCCTCGAACTCGAAGATCACGTCCACCATCAACTCGAAGTATTCGTTGGTGGTCTCGACGAGCTCCTGCGGCGGCAACTTCTCGGACATGCCGGTAAAATTGCAGATATCGGCGAACATGATGGTCGCCGTGCGCAGCTCGCCGCCTTTCTTGACCTCGAGGCGGCCGCTGACGACCTCCTCGACGAGTTGAGGTGAGAGGAGTCGACGCATCTTTTCGCGGACGACGACCTCTTCCTCGTGCTTCTTGAGGAGGCGATGGTGCTGGACGAGGGCGGCGGCCTGCCGGGCAAACCCGGTCAAGATCTGGAGATCTTTCTCCGTAAACGCCCCGCTGGCGAGCTTGGAGTCGAGGTGGATGACCCCGAGGATATTGTCCTCGTGGAGCAGCGGTACGCTGAGCGTGCTGCGTATCTGGCCCAGGATAATCGAGTGAGCGCCGGAGAAGCGCGCGTCGCTCATCGCGTCGCTCGACAGTACCGCCTGCTTCTCCTCGATGACCTCGTTGAGGATGGTCTGGCTGATACGCACGTCGTCGACGTCGCGGTCCTCCTCATCGCGGGACTTGACCACCATCGGGACGAGGCTCTCCGACTCTTCGACGCGCAGCAAGATGACACCACGGTCGGCCGGGAAGATCTCGAAGGCCTTCTCGAGGACCTTCTCGAGAAGCGCATCGAGGTCCATCTCGACGCCGATCGCCTGGCTGAGTTCGTGGGCGATCCGCAGCTTCTCGTAGTCGCGTCGAATGACCTCATCGTCCGGGATCGCCGACTCCGGCAGGAATCGGTCCTGGATCTGGTGGGCCATCCGCGAGCGGATATGCGTCTGCAGGTCGTCGGCGTGAATTGTGACTCTCCCGCCCTTGGTCTCGGTCGAGGAGGTCGTGTCGCGGGTCGACTCGTCGTGGTAGAACAGGTCGGTGGAGCCTACGGTGATGCGATCCCCGTCATCGAGGACGCGCTTGCCCTGGGTGAGCGAGCCATTGACGTAGGTTCCGTTTCGGCTGCCGGCATCGTAGACGACGTAGTTGTCGGGCCCATCCTTTGCGACTGTCGCGTGGTGCTTCGAAACGACGCGGTCCAAGATCTGTATGGACTGCTCGGGGTGACGCCCGATACTCGTCTCGTCTCCGAGTCGGTGCTCGTGTAGCACCCCTCGTGCGTCGCGGTAGGAAAGTTTCGCCATGTTAGCCAGTCAAACTTGACAACCGAGACGCGCACCCAGAATCATGCCTGACGCGGTCGCGAGCCTCGGGGATCAACCGAAATTGAGCCCTTTTATACTGCTTTCGGTTGTATCGAACTTCGGCCACTCTTTCAATGCTCGCGGGCGAGCGCCGGCGGACCACAGAGGGAATGAATTCGCCGTGAGCAGCGGTTCTATCCCCATGTAACGCCTCCCCCTACTGGACACCACTTCTTTGCCTATGACCGACGCGAAGCGCATTTTGCTGGTCGACGATGAAGTCGCCCACGTCAAGACCCTCGAGCGACTGTTCTCGCGGGAAGGTTACGACGTGGAGACGGCCGAGGACGGTCAGGAGGCGCTGGATCTCGTCCGCAACAACCGCTTCAACCTGGTCATCACCGATCTGATGATGCCCGAGCTCGACGGCATGGAGTTGCTCAAGCTGGTCCGCACGCTCAGCCCCGAGACCGAGGTGATCCTGATGACCGCGTTTGGCACCGTCGAGCGCGCCGTCAAGGGGATGAAAGAAGGCGCGTACGACTTCGTCAGCAAGCCCATCAAGCGCGCCCAGATCCTCAAGTCTGCCCGACAGGCCCTCGAGCGCCAGGCGCTCGTCGCCGAGAACCGTCAGCTCAAGGCCAAGCTCGCCGAGCTCGAGAACGAGCGGAGCATCATCGGCCAGTCCCCGGCGTTGCGCGAGGCGCTCGACCTGGGGCGACAGGTCGCGACCAGTGATGCGACGGTGCTGCTGACGGGCGAGTCCGGCACGGGCAAGGAGCTGTTCGCGCGGATGATCTACGAGCACAGCGACCGCGCATCGGGGCCGTTTGTGGCCGTCAATTGCGCCGCCCTGCCCGAGAGTATCCTCGAGAGCGAGCTCTTCGGCTACGAACAGGGCGCGTTCACGGGCGCCGACAAGCGCAAGATCGGCCGCTTCGAGGCCGCCGACGGAGGGACGCTTTTCCTCGACGAAATCGGCGAGCTCTCGCAGCAGGTCCAGGTCAAGCTGTTGCGCGTCTTACAGGAGGGCGAGTTCGAGCGGCTCGGCTCGAATACGCCGACGTCGGTGGACCTGCGGATCATCGCGGCCACCCACAAGGACCTCGAAGAGGAGCTCGAGAAGGGAGCCTTTCGAGAGGACCTGTACTACCGACTCAACGTCGTCAATATCGACATCCCGCCGCTTCGCCACCGCATCGAGGACGTCCCCTTGCTCGCCGAGCACTTCCTGAGCGAGTACCGCGAGAAGAATAACCGGGACATCGGCGGACTCAGCGCCGAGGCCATCGAGACGCTCGAGGACTATCCCTGGCCCGGGAATGTCCGCGAGCTCGAGAACGTCATCGAGCGCGCGGTCGTGCTCGACAAGGACGGCATTGTCGATGTGGACGACCTGCCCGAGCACATCGCCTCCCACGAGGGTGAACCGCGTCATATCACCATCCCGCTGGGGACCACGCTCGAGGAGATCGAGCAGCGCGTCCTGCACGAGACGCTGAAGATGACCGGCGGGGATAAGAAGATGACCGCGAACCTTCTGGGGATTGCGACGCGGACGGTGTATCGGAAGCTTTGAAGCTCTGGGTTTGCGGGGCCATGGCCCCCTCCGGCCGCGAGGCCCACTCGATCCGGATTAGCCGTCGAAATGGCGAAAAGGATCGGTGCGCGGGCCTCTGCGCCCGCCGCGCGGCCTCTGTGCCGCGCCTTGCGTGGAAACACGTTCGGGACCGGCAGAGCGGTCCCGGCGGCGACAGAGCGCCGCGCACCGAGTCTTTACGCGGCTTTCAGCGAATCCACCGGCAATTGTGGCGCTGATCCGGATTGAGTGGGCGAGGCGGCCGGTATCCCCCGCGAGCGGGGGAACGATCTGTTGTTTCCGACCGCATTCGCTCGCCAGGGTCGATACGCGACTGGAAAGCGTATGCGTT
>JBNJFZ010000301.1:0-4384 GCA_051747295.1 Myxococcota bacterium | reverse complement strand
CGAGACCGAGACCGAGACCGAGAACGAGAACGAGACCGACACCGGCGGCTTCGAGTTCGGTTCATACGGCCGAGCGCGGGTCGACTTCGAAGAGGACGGCACGCCCGGGCGCATCCCGAACGTCGTCGCCCACGGGCCGCGCATCTTCGAGCCGTCCTACGCCGAGCTCGACTTCCGCTACCTCATACACTCCGATAGCGGGCTCGACGTCGAGGTGCTGACCACGGTCGCGCTCTTCGAGCCCTTCGCCCACTTCAACGGCAACTTCGGCGACGCCAGCCTCGGCGTGCGCAACCTCTACGCCAAGATCGGCGACTTCGCCCCGGCGCTCGAGGGCCTGTCGGTCTGGGCCGGCTCGCGCATGTTCCGCGGCGACGACGTCTACCTGCTCGACTGGTGGCCACTCGACAACCTCAATACGATGGGCGGCGGAGTGACCTACGAGATCGGTGACTTCGAGGCGCGCGCGCATGCCGGCGTCAACCGACTCGACGAGGACTTCCAATTCCAGCGCGTGACTACCGATCGCAGCGGCTATGGCACGAGTGACGTGGTCGTGCTCGATCGCCAGCGCACCCTCGGCTCCCTGCGAGCCGCCTACCTCTTCCCGGAAATCGCCGGCGACGTCGGCGCCAAGGTCGTTGGCTACGGCGAATACCACGGCATCCCGGCGGGCCAGCGCATCCCGCCGCAGCTGCTCGAAGACGGCAGCCCGCCCTACCCGACCCAGGACATCAGCGAAGACCTCCCGGCCGAGCGAGGCTACGTCCTCGGCGCGCAATTGGGCGCGTTCGAGGCCGAGACCCACAACCACCTCAACCTGTTCTTTCGGTACGCCTCCGGGCTCGCCGCATACGGCGAATTCGGGATTCCGTACGGCCTGAATATGGAGCGCTCGGCAGACGGCGCGCAGGAGATCGTCGGCGCCATGTCGTCGAATTGGGAGAACCGATGGGTCGGCGTGATGACCGGCGCCTATATACGCCGCTTCACCGACGCCGACCGCCAGCTCGACGACGTCGATGACTTCGTCGAGGGCGCCGTCTCGGTGCGGCCGCTGGTCTTTATCACCGACCACTTTCACCAGGGCTTCGAGGTCAGCTACCAGCGCAAATATCCCTTCGGCCTGGACGCCGAATCCGGCCAGCAGAGCGTACCAGAGCTGGTCCAGCTAAGCGTCATGGAGATCATCAGCCTGGACCGCGGCAGCTACGACCGCCCACAGATCCGCCTGCGCTACACGGCGGCCTTCGCCAACGAGGATGCCCGCGAGATGTTCCGCCCCGAGGATGTGCGCCGCCCCGAGACGGTCGAGCACATCATCAGCCTGGGGGCTGAGTGGTGGTTTAATTCGTCTACTTATTAGGGGGAGTGGGAGATGTGGGAGATGTGGGAGAGCTGGGGGAGGGGGAGATGTGGGAGAGCTGGGGGAGGGGGAGATGTGGGAGAGCTGGGGGAGTGGGTATGTTGGCTGCCAGCCTGCGCCTCCAGCAACGATGGCGCGCAGGCTGCCAGCCTGCGCCTCCAGCGACGATGGCGCGCAGGCTGCCAGCCTGCTCTCCCTTATCTAAGCTTCCCCGCCTCCCGCAGGATGGCGCGGGCCTTTGCGACAGCGTCGTCACGATGCGCATCCAACTGCGCCCGCAGCGTCTCGTAGGCCTCGTCGCTCATGTCGTCCGGCCGATCGGCCTCGTTCTCCAGCCCATGTTCACCGTTCAATTGCAGCGTGACCTGGTCGATGAGCGTCTCATTGCCCTCTCTGGCGATGATCTCGAGCACGAACCCATAACAGCGATGATGTAATTTGCGCTCGGGGCAGATCGCTCTTTTCTTGCGCGTCTCGTCCCAGCCGTACTCGTGGTCGATGGTTACTACGACAACCTCTGGCTGGCGATCTTCGTCCGAATCCTCGGCTGCAATGACGCGAGCACGGGCGACGTACTCGGGGTCGTTGCCCTCGTCGTCCCAGGCCCACGCGGTTTTCTCGAACGTCGTCTCCCACGCTCCTGCCTCGTTGCGCTCCATCCAGTGAACGGTGCCGAACTCGATGTTGTTGGGCTCGCCGACGCGACCGATCAGAAACTCGGCATCCGCCGTCTCTTCACGGTCGAGACCCTCCGTCTCGACGTATTGCTCCGCATCGTAGCCACCGTATCCGGTGCCGCCCATGCTGCATGTCGCAACCAGGTACTCACGACCGTCATGCGTCCATCGGACGCCACGCGCCGTTCGCGCTCCGAAATGAACCCAGCGCTCACCGAGCTCACCGCGCAACTCCCCGAGTGTGCTCAACGAGTACTCGAATGGATTACCGTCCCTGTCAGCCAATCGATCCTCTGCGTACACCACCGGCGTCGAGTCGTGGCACGGATGCGCCTTTGGAAGGTTGTCGACGCCCTTGAACCAGGTCAGTTCGACGCCTTCGTCGACCTCCGGCGTCTGCTCCTCTAGCGTCTCCTCGGCCTCGGGTTCCTCCTCGGGAGGCCCGTCCGTGACGTGGATGGGGGAGCGCGCGGCGGCAGGTTTGGACGTCTGGGGTTCCTGGTCGACGTCCTCACAACCAAACCCGAGCGAGGTCACGACAGTGAGCGCGAATAGCGAAGCGACGAGCATCTGGAATCGAGCAATCATCATCGGGGCACCTCATTCAACAGAACAATTCAACTTGAGTTCGCCGGCGAGAACGCCTCCTCGCCGGCCACAATTCAGAAGGTAGCCCACCCGGTTGCCGTCGCTGTGGCGCAGATGTGCAGGGTTGATGGGATGATTGTGCAAAAGATGTTGCGGCCTGCACTCGCGTGGGCCACGCAAGGCGCGCCTAGAAAGGCGCGCGGCGAGCTAAAAAGCTCGCGCACCGAATATACCTTGGTGCGTACCGTGGCTTGCGATTCGCGCCCAGATCCGCGACTCTCTGCGGGATGCTAAACCCCATCCCAGACACCGTGAACGTGCGTAAATCCGCCTACATACTCCTCGTTTGCCTGCTCGCGCTCGGGCCGGCCTGCTCCGACCCGCCGGACGACCAGAGCAACAACGAGCAACAAGTCGAACCGGTCGAGCCCCGGCCGGTCATCTACCAGCTCGTCGTGCGACTTTTCGGCAACGTCAAAGGCGAAAACCAATACGACGGCGACCTCGTCACCAACGGCGTCGGCAAGTTTGCGCACGTCAACGACAAGGCGCTGGACTCGCTCGAAGACCTCGGCGCCACGCATATCTGGCTCACCGGCGTGCTCCAGCAAGCCACGGCCACCGATTATCCCAATATAGACCAGCGCGCCGACGATCCGGACGTGCTCAAGGGCAAGGCCGGCAGCTTCTTCGCGGTCAAAGACTACTTCGACGTCAGCCCGGACTACGCGCTGAACCCGGCCAACCGAATCGAGGAATTCGAGGCGCTGGTCGACCGGATCCACGCCCACGACATGAAGGTCGTCATCGACTTCGTGCCGAATCACGTCGCACGCACATACGACTCGGACATCAAACCCGACCTGAGCTTCGGCGCCGACGACGACCCGACGACATTCTACGACCCGCAGAACAACTTCTTCTACCTGGTCGATCCGCCCGGCCAGTCGCTGTCGCTGCCCGCGCCGGACCATTGGGACCGGCCGCCCGGCGCAGACGGCACGATCGAACAGGAAGACAACGACGGCACCCCGCCCGGCGACGTTCCGCGCGTGACCGGCAACAACCAGGCGACCGCCTCACCGTCGGTCAACGACTGGTACGAGACGGTCAAGCTCAACTACGGCTACGACTTCACGGACGGGACGGCCAATTACGACCCCATCCCCGACACCTGGAAGAAGATGGACGCCGTGCTCGCCTACTGGCAGGAGCTTGGCGTCGACGGGTTTCGCTGCGACTTCGCGCACCTGGTGCCGATGGAAGCCTGGCGCTGGCTCATCGAACAGGCCCGAGAGCGCGACCCGGAGGTCTACTTCTTCGCCGAGGCGTACCTGACCGGCCAGGCCGTGCCGGGCTTTTCGTTCTCGAATATGGTTCAGGTCGGCTTCGACGCGGTCTACGACGACGCCACGTACGACACCGTCAAGGGCATCTTCTGCTGTGGAAAGTGGGCGAGCGACCTGGAGGAGCAGCTCCCGGGCGACTTCATGTTCGACAAGGCGTTGCGCTACGCCGAAAACCACGACGAGCGCCGCATCGCCTCGCCGCTGGTCGAGGGCGACAACCCCGACGACAGCGGATTCGGCAGCATGGAGGCGGGCAAGCCGGTCTCGGCGCTGCTCTACCTGCTCGGGTCGGGACCGCTGTTGGTCTACAACGGCCAGACCGTCGGCGAGCCGGCCGCGGGCGTCGAGGGCTTCAGCGGCGACGACGGGCGCACCACGATCTTCGACTACTGGACCATGCCGCG
>JBNJFZ010000300.1:0-4385 GCA_051747295.1 Myxococcota bacterium | reverse complement strand
CATCACGATGGGGCTGCGCATGCTCGTGCGCGCCGTACCGGACAACGCCATCACCGCCACGCTGGTCTTCGCCGGCGTCATGAGCTCGATGGTCGCGGATGCCGGGTATGTCGTGCTCGTGCCGCTCGGGGCCGTCCTGTTCGCCGGCCTCGGCCGCCATCCGCTGGCTGGCCTCGCCGCGGCGTTTGCGGGCGTCTCGGGTGGCTTTTCGGCGAACTTGCTGATCACCGGCCTCGATCCGCTGCTCGCTCGGCTCACAGACCAGGCCGCCAAGACCATCGACCCCACGTACACGGTCAACGCAGCGGCCAACTATTACTTCATGATCGCATCGGTCTTCCTGGTCACGATCGTCGCGACGCTCGTCAACAAGAAGGTCGTCGAGCCGATGCTCGGAAAGTGGGACCGCTCGAAAGCCGCCGATGACGTCGATGACGAGCAGCCCGACGAGCCCACCGACTCCGAACGCCGTGCCTTCTTCGTGTCGATAGCCGTAGCCGGTTTGATGGCTGTGGGCATTGCGCTGCTAGGGGCGTTACCGAGCTCGCCGCTGCGCGATGCGATCGCCGAGGGCGAGCCGGCCGTGAACATGCTGCACTCGTTCTTCGAGTCCATCGAGATCATGATCCTCATCTTGTTTCTGGTGCCGGGTATCGTCTACGGCGTGCTGGTCGGCAAGATCGAGAACGACAAGGACGTCGCGTCGATGGCCAGTGACTCGATGGCCGCGATGGGCACGTATATCGTGCTCGCATTCGTCGCCGGCCAATTCGTCGCCTACTTCAACCACACCAACCTCGGCTCGGTCACGGCCGTGCGCGGTGCCGAAATGCTGCGCGACCTCGGTCTCAGCGGTATCCCACTGTTGCTGGCGTTTATCGTCGTCTCCGCGACCATGAACCTCTTTGTCGGTAGCGCGTCGGCCAAGTGGGCGTTTATGGCGCCGATCTTCGTGCCGATGCTCATGATGATGGGCCTGAGCCCCGAAGCCGTGCAGCTCGCCTATCGTATTGGCGACTCGACCACGAATATCATCACGCCGCTGATGCCCTACCTGCCGATTATCATCGTCTTCGCGCAGAAGTACGATAGAGAGGCTGGCCTGGGTACGCTCATCGCGGCGATGTTGCCGTACTCCATCGCCTTCAGCATCGCCTGGACCATCATGATGATCGTCTGGATGCTCGCCGGGCTGCCGGTCGGGCCGGGCGCGGAGCTGTATTATCAGGTGCCTCAGTGAGGTGAGTGGGAGATGTGACCCACATCTCCCACATCTCCCGCAGCCGCAAGGCCAGCCCCGCGCATAGCTTCAATCCTGAGCGCCTCCGGCCCCGCAGCCCCCTGCGGCGCCGGAGGCGCAACCAATGACCCTCTCCCCCACATCTCCCACATCTCCTACTCCCCCAAAACCTCATCCGCCCCGATATCCGGCCCGGCGCCCGCCGAGTGCGGCTCGCCGTCGATATCGACGCCGGATTCACTGACCTCGACGCCCTGGTCGATGGCGTCCGTCGCGTCGTCGGCCAGGTGGAAGTCGAGCGCGCCGGCGTCGACGAATAAGCCCGCGCCGATACCCTCGAGGTTGTGGTCGACCGTGCCGCTCGCGCCGTTTCGCACGGTGATTCGGTCCACCAGGTTGTTCTGGATGGTCGCGTCGGTGTTGGGGAAGCGGTAGTCGATGGAGCTGTATTTATTCGCGGCGTCCACCGTGTAGATGGTGTTGTGGAAGGCCTTGGCGCCGCGCGCCTGTGCCAGCTCGATCCCCGTGTCGTAGTAATCGATGTCCGCGAAGATGACGTTGTTGCGGATGATGCCGTCGACGTGGCCGATGTGCCCGTCGACGTTCGGGTACGGGTCGTCGGCGTAGTCTCGGTCGTTGCCGTTTTCGACCAGCCCGTAGCCGATGCCGCGGGCGCAGTTGACGATGAGGTTGTTCTCGGTGAGCGTGCCTCGTGAATCCGACCAGAAATGCACCGCGTGCTCGGCCAGGCCCTCACCGGCGCAGTAGATGCCGCGGAATTCGTTGTTTCGGACCACCCAATCGCGCCCGGAGTGCACGTCGATGCCGCCCGTGTAGCAGCCACCGGGGTTTCGCTCGACGTTGGGTCGTCCGGCGTCCGTCATCTCGAAGTACGAGCACTCGACGCGCCCCTCGTCCGGAAACGCCGTGTCCGACCCGTTCGGGTTGCCCTTCACGAATTGCTCGCCGCAATCGATGATTCGCAGCCCGTAGAGCAGGGCACCTGTGGTGTTCTCCGCGGCATCTCCGGTCGCGGTCACGTGGACCGCGTGGTCGACCGCCCGCGTCAGCGTCACGTGTGCGATCGTCACGTCCGATGCGACCACGAACGCGATCTCGTTGAGCTCGTACTGCCCGTCGATGATGACCTTCGATGCGTCATTCGACGCCGAGCGCAGCGTCACGCCCTCGGCCCTGAACTGCAGCGCCTGCCCGGAGCTCAGCTCGTACGTCCCATCCTCGAGTAAAAACGTCGTGCCGGCCTCGGCCGTACGCACCATCTCGGGGAGCTGCCCGGCCTCGCTCGGCGTCACAGTCACCGTGGTGCCGGTCGCGTCTGGCAGGGGAGGGCACGCCAGCGGGTCCTCCGTGCCGGCATCCGAGCCGGTGTCGGTCGCGGTGTCTTGGCTCACGTCCTCCGACGTATCTTCCGACGTATCTTCCTCGGCGGTGTCCTCCGCCGCATCCGCGCTGCCGGTATCCTCCGACGTGTCCATCGTCGCGGCGTCTTCATCGCCGTTATTGTCACCGCCGCCACCGCCATCGTCGCAACCGACGGTCGAAACACTCATAAGCAGGGCGATCAAAAGCGCAAGGCCGGCTCTCTTATCCATTTTTGATTCTCGCTGGAGACTGTCACTCAATCCAATTGCATGCCGTCCCCAGACTACAAGAAATGCCCGGTCGGTCCACCGCCGTCCATCGAGACCGATGTGCCGCATCACGCTCGCTCCGGCCTTGCACCTCGAGCCCCAACCCTGCATCATCCCGGTCGTCTCTATCCGACCACAATCACGGGAGCCGACCGCAGTATGGCCAAGATCACACTCGCCCAACTCGAGCGCCACCTGCTCGCCGCCGCCGACATCCTCCGCGGCAAAATGGACGCCTCGGAGTTCAAAGAATACATCCTCGGGATGCTCTTCCTGAAGCGCTGCTCGGACGTCTTCCTCGAGGAGCGCGCCCGCGTCGTCGCCGAACAAATCGACAAGGGCAAATCCCCCGAAGAAGCCGAGGAAGTCGCCGACACGCCGTTCCTCTACCAGAGCTTCTTCGTCCCCGAGCGCGCCCGCTGGCCGCACCTCCGCGACGAAGTCCACGAAAACGTCGGCGAGGAGCTCAACAAGGCCCTCGCCGCGCTCGAGGAGTCGAATACCGTCCTCGAGGGCGTGCTCACCCACATCGATTTCAACCGCAAAGTCGGCCGCACGCGGCTCTCGGATAGCCGCCTGCGCGAGCTCATCAGCCAGTTCAGCGGGCTGCGCCTCACCGACGACAACTTCGAATTCCCCGACCTTCTCGGCGCGGCCTACGAATACCTCATCAAATACTTCGCCGACTCCGCCGGTAAGAAAGGCGGCGAGTTCTACACGCCGCGCGACGTCGTCCGCTTGATGGTGCGGGTGCTCGAGCCCCAAGAGGGCATGCGCATCTACGACCCGTGCGTCGGCTCCGGCGGTATGCTCGTCGCCATGCGCAAATACGTCGAAGAACACGGCGGCGACGCCTCCGACCTGAGCCTCTACGGCCAGGACTCCAACGGCAGCGTCTGGGCGATCTGCAAGATGAACCTCATCCTGCACGGCGCGCTCGCCCACGACATCAGAAACGACGACACGCTGGTCAACCCCCAGCACAGAGAAGACGGCGTGCTGCTCCCATTCGACCGCGTCATCTCGAACCCGCCGTTCTCCCAGCGCTTCAAGAAGGGCGACCTCGACCCCGAGGACCCGCGCTTCAAATACGGCATGGTCTCCGGCCGCGCCAAGCGCGCCGACCTCATGTTCGTCCAGCACATGCTGCACGTGACCAAACCCGGCGGGAAGATGGCCACGGTCGTGCCCCACGGCGTGTTATTTCGCAGCCGCTCCGAGCAGGACATCCGCAAAGGCTTCCTGGAGGCCGACGTCGTCGAGGCCGTCATCGGCCTGCCGGCCAACCTGTTCTACGGCACCGGCATCCCCGCTGCGATTCTGGTCCTCAACAAGCAAAAGCCGCTCGACCGCCAGGGCGAGGTCCTGTTCATCAACGCCGACCGCGAATATGAAGAGGGCTCCAACCAGAATTTCCTGCGAGCCGAACATATCGAGAAGATCGTCTCGACCTACCGCGGCTTCCACGACGTCGACGGCTACGCCCACGTCGC
>JBNJFZ010000299.1:0-4424 GCA_051747295.1 Myxococcota bacterium | reverse complement strand
GAGCGGGTGAGTGAGGTCATGGGTTGCTTGCGTGAAAACACGTTCAGGACCGAAGCGCTCGCCAGATACGGTGTCCCACATAGGCCGCGAGCAATACCGCCAGCCCGTACATCGGGTGCCAGCGGCCGGGGTCGTCGCTGGTGAACGCCTTGTGGACCATCATCACCACGACCAGCGCGCTCGAACCGAGGTAGATCAGCGGGAACCAGGGGTAGCCGGAGGTCTTGTACGGGCGGGTCGCGTCTGGACGCTGCCGGCGCAGAAAGTACACGGACGCGACCGTAAGCGAGCCGGTGATCATCATGGCCATGCTGGTGAGGTTCAGCAGATCCTCGAAGGTCCCGGTCGTGATGAGCAAGCACGCCCAGATGCCCTGGAGCCACAGCGCGCGAGCGGGCACGCCGTGGTCGTTGGTGTGGGCGAACCACTCGACGAATGCGCCGCGCTTGGCCATCGCGTACGCGACTCGCGCGCCGCCCAGGATCGTGGCGTTGAGCGAGGCGAGCATCGCGATGGCGATGAGCGAGGTGACGACCAGGCGGGCCGGTTGTCCGCCGAACGCCGCCGCGGTCGCGGTGCCGGCTTCGTGCGATTCGGCCAGCCCGCCGAATCCCAGCGTGCCGGTGAACGCCCAGCAGAGCACCATATAGAGGAGCGCGACGGTGATCGTCCCGCCGATCAGCCCCAGCGGGATATTTCGGCCGGGCTCTTCGACCTCGCCGGCCACGTAGATGACCGCATTCCAGCCGGAGTAGGCGAAGTAGACGACCAGGTACGACTCGATCCAGCCCATCAGCGTACCGGCGTTCTCGGTGATCTTGTCAGTCTCGCTAGCCGGAACCGCGCTGGAGGCGTCGCCGGTCGCCACCACGTAGATGGCGCCAGCGGCCAGAACCACGATCGGCACGGTGGTCATCAGCGTCTGGAGGCGCCCGGAGATCTTTGCGTCCAGCGTGTTGATGAACGTGAAGGCGAGCACGAAGACGATCGCACCGAGCTGCGACCATTTCAGCGAGAAGACGCTCGTCTCCTGTTTGAGCTCCACGCCTGCCCCTTCACCGGCCACCAACGGCGCGATCGCATCGGCGAGTACGTTGAGCTGGAACTCGAAGAGCGGGACGGCGACCGAGGCGATGGAGCCGACGAAGATCGCGCCGAACAGCACCCAGCCGCTCGCAAACGCGATAGATGGCCCGTACGCCTCCTGCTGGAAGGTGAAATCGCCGCCGGCCTCGGGGAATAGCGAGCCGAGCTCGGCGCAGGCGACTGCCCCGGACAGCGCCGCGACCGCCGCGAAGATCCACACCGAGTAGAACCCGGTCAGGTCCGGCAGGTGACGCGCGACGATGGGCGGCGCCAGGAAGATCCCGATGCCCAGCATCGAGCCGGCGACGATGGACAGGGCTGCGGGGCCGTTGATGACCCTTTGCTGGGTCGACTCGGTTGTCTCGGGCTTGTCGGTCACGGATCAGGACCCTACATCACGTCCGGTCCGCGCTCGGCGGGCTTCGAGGCGAGGAAGCCGGCGAGCTCGTCGGCGATGTCGGTGCCGGCGAGGTCGTCGAAGACTGAGAAGAGCGGGGTGGGGTTGGCCTCCAGAATCACGAATTCGTCGCCGGTGTCGATGACTTCGACCGCCGCAAAGGTCAGCCCGAGCGCCCAGGTGGCCTTGATGGCCGCATCGACGATCTCGTCGCGAGGCTCGATGACCTCGACGTCGTGCTCGCTGGTTCGGTAGTCGATCTCCTCGGTCAGGATTCGCCCGGCTGCCACGACCTCGCCGCCGAGCACATACAGGCGCAGGCTGTCTCCATTGACGTACTGTTGGAATTGAACCGGCGATTCGGCGAGTAGCTCGAGGCTCTCTTCTTCGAGCTCGTTGGCGTTGAGGAGCCGGGCGTATCCGCCGCCGGAGACGGGCTTGAAGACCGCGGCGCCGTGCTCGTCGACGAACGTGCGCACCGCCTGCGGGTCGTTGGTCGTCACGGTCTCGGGTACCGGGATGTCGTGGTCGGTGAAGGTCTTGAACTGGGTGGGCTTGGCGTACTGGATCGACAGTGAACTCGTCGGGTTGACGACCGCGACGCCCTCGCGGCTCTCCAGGACTTCGAGCGTCGACATCACAAGCCCGCGGTATTCCTCGAGCTTGTTGAGCAGGCCAAAGGGGTCCTCCTCGAGATCGTCTTCAAAGCTGCTGGAGCGCGGATCGAGCCCGAGGTTGCGGATGTAGATGGCGTCGAGTTCGTCGCCGACCTCCTCACCGTTGAAGACGACTCGATGCCCGTCGTTGTCGAGATCGAGCGTGAGCTTGGAGTCTCCCGGCCAGTCGTCCACGTCGATGGTGCGAACCAGCACGTCACGCTCGTGGAGCGCGGCGCGAAGGTCTTCGATTTGCGGGTCGTTTTCGGCACCGATCAAGATCACAGACATGGCGGTCTCCAGGAGCAATGTATAGAGTTACGCTATAGAAAGGACTAAGGCCGAGACGGTCGATTACAAGTCTGTATCGCGCGCGAGGAGCCCGGACGTGACAAAGCACGAGGACATTGGAGAAGCCTACCAGGTACTCTCCTTGAACGCCGGCGAGGTCGATACCCACGAGCGAAGCGGGCGCGAGTGGCGCACGGCCTACGTCAAAGAGCGCGTCGAAGGGGCGATGTATCTCGGGAAGGAGGGGCTCGCGGAAGACGAGCAAGCCAACAAGAAGTACCATGGCGGACCCGACAAGGCGCTGTGCGTGTATCCGGCCGAGCACTACGGGTTCTGGAAGCTCCAGCTCGGCCTCGAGCTCGACGTCGCCGCATTTGGGGAGAACGTGACGCTGGAGGGATTGGTCGAGGAGCGCGCCTGCATCGGAGATACATTCGATTGGGGCGAGGCCGTCATCCAGATCTCGGAGCCGCGCGAGCCGTGCGCGAATATCGCGCGGCGGTGGGGTGTGAGCGGGCTGACCCAGCAGGTGCGTGAGAGCGGTTTTACGGGCTGGTATATGCGGGTCCTGGAGCCCGCCGAGGTCGGCGCGGACGAGCCCTGGGTCCTGGTCGAGCGACCCCACCCGGAGTTTTCAGTCGCGCGACTCAATCGCCTGCTCGACGAGCCTGGCCGCGACCTCGAGGCGGTCCGCCGTCTGGCCGAGCTCGATGTGCTCGGCGAGGCGTGGCGCGAGAAATTCGGTGGCTGAGTGACATCAAACCTCGGGCAGGTCGCCCAGGTCATCTTCCTCGACTTCTTCCCCGTCGATCCGAAGTTGGTGAGCGTCCGGATTGACGTACTCGATATTGATCTCGTGGCCGAGGCCGTCGTCGTCGACGTTCCACGTGAAGATGCGCTCGTCGTCTGAGAGGAGCGCCATGATCTCGTCGCGCTCGATGAGACCGCGGTCCTCGAACCCCTCTTCGGTTCGCTCGAGGATTCGGATCTTGTCGACGGTCCTGGGCGCGTAATCGTGGTAACGTACGTGCGTCGCGATGAATCGCACCAACTCGCCGTTTTCTTCGCTCATGATCTGCTCCGCATAGCTTGAAGTTCTCGCGCACGGTATGACGGACTAGACCTCGATGGCAACGTTGCGCGATCCGTGCGTGTGGAGGCTCCTGCCCCGTCTTTCCAGGGCGCAGCGCTTCGCGGTTGAACTCAGTCATCGAATGTGGTGATTATCGCATCGACGTAACTCCCCCCGGCGACATCCCGGCCGGCACCCAGTGGTCAGCACCATGAGCGACGATTCAAGAGAGAAATTCGAGACGCACTTCGAGACGTTGCCACTGGAAGCTGGTCTGCGGGTCGACGCTCATGCCGGAACCGAGATCAAGGTCGACGCTTTCGCACCGGACGACTCGGCGAGCACGATCAATACACTCCCGCGAATGACGGTCGAGGTGGAGCCGTCGGAGCTGCCGGCCGACCTCAAGGTCACGGAGACGCTCGGCGAGGGCGGGATGGGCATCGTTCGCCTGGCGCGGCAATCTCCGCTCGAGCGCGACGTCGCGGTCAAGACGAGCAAGAAACTCACCGATCCTGGAGCTATCCACGGCTTGCTGCAGGAAGCTTTCATCACGGGGCACCTCGAGCACCCCAATGTGATCCCGATCTACACGCTCGGACAAGACGAATCCGGCGCGCCGCTCATCGTGATGAAGCGCGTCGAGGGTATCTCGTGGTTGGCCAAGCTCGACGACGAGACGCTCGACCTCGAGTATCACATCGACGTCCTGCGCCAGGTCGCAAACGCGGTGCGATTTGCTCACAGTAAGGGCATCGTCCATCGCGATATCAAGCCCGAAAACGTCATGATCGGCGACTTCGGCGAGGTGTATCTACTCGACTGGGGCATCGCGCTGAGCCTGGACGAGCCCAAGGGCCTGATGCCCACCCGTGAGAATGCGAAGATGGCCGGCACGGCTCAGTATATGGCGCCGGAGATG
>JBNJFZ010000298.1:0-4426 GCA_051747295.1 Myxococcota bacterium | reverse complement strand
CTGATTCGGGCGAGCCCGAGCAGACCCAGACCGAGTAGCGCGAGGCTCACCGAGCCGGGCACACGATCCGTGCTCGAACAACCGCAGCCACCGTCGGTCTGTTGATCTATCAAGCGCCCATTTTCGACTTCGCTGGCATCGACCGAGCCGATGGCGCCGATCGCATCGATGTCAGGACCTCCGTACGGCGAGCCGCTTGTATTACCGTTGGGCACGTCGCGCAGACGCACGTACTGAAACGCGGCGCGTTCGTGGATCTCGGGAAACTCGGCCAAATCCAGGCCGCGCGTGGAACCTTCGATCATCCCCAGTTCAACCCATTCCTCACCGTCGTGTGAGACAGCGACTTCGCTGGCTTCGACCTGCGGCCCCACCTCGAAGATATAAAGGTCGTCTCCCTCGATATTGATGAGCCGGTTCTCATCGAAGGCGAGGATGAGTACACCCGGGGTACCATCATCGGTCGCGTTGCCGAGTGGTACATGGCACGGTTCCGGAGCGTCATCTGTGCCGCAATCGGGCACTCCTAGCGCCGCGGTGGGATCATCGTAGGGCGCCTCGACATCAGTGTTATCGTTGATCTCATAGGTGACCACGCTGTCGATAAATGACTTCTCCCCATGGGCAAATTCGATGCCCTGAACCACAAGGGGCTCTTCCTGGGCCGAAGCATTCCCGACGCTGGCAAAGCTAGCCAGCCCAACAATCACAGCAGTCGCAAACAAACGAGCGCGCATAATCAACCTCTATCAGTATAATGAATCCCCCCTCTCGTGGCCGGGGATTTGTGTATTGTGTCGAACAGGCTAACAACATCGGCGAACCGTTACAACTGGGGTACTTCGCTGGCAAGGCGCAGTCCTCGGCGCTGAATGCGGTCTCAAAAAACTGACACCCAGGCTAAAAAACCGGCGACTCAGCCGTCAGCATCGGCCGCGGCGAGCGATCGGAGATCGGTATCAGGGGCCAGCCTCGACGCCGCCTCGAAGTCCCTGACGGCCTCCTCGGGTCGCTCGAGCTGCAAATAGGCTCGACCACGGCAGTCCAGCAGCGCCGCGCGGTATACGCTTTGCAGACCTTCGTCGTCGATTCGTTCATCAACCGCTTGCACCACCGCCTCGGAGTCTTCGTTGGCGAGTTTTTTCCTCAACCTGCGCAGGACATCGCGCTGTTCATTGGAGAGCGCCTGCTCTGCGTCTTCGTCGACGTGCTCGGGGGCCCAGTCGAGCTCGCCGGAGCTCAGCGACGCGCGCAGCTCGTCGTCGAGCCCGCCGCGCTCGTCGATGGCGTTGAAGAGCGCACGCAGCGCGGTGGCCCGTTCATCGTCGAGTTCGCCGGTCTCTGCGATCCGCTCGGCGGCATTTTCGACCAGGTATGCCAGCCTGGCGGCGTCAGCGGGCAGCGCCGCACCGAAGACCTCGAGCATCCGAACGGCCGCCTCCCGGCGCTTCCCGTACGCGCCGAGCGCCGGGAACCAGAAGTTGCGTGCCACCGCGACGAGCGGGTCTTCGGCGTCCTCGATCGCGTCGGCTACCCGACGAAAATCACGGGCGCGCTCGACCTCGCGTCGTCGTTGCCACCACCAGAGCCCGATGGCCGCCAGCAAAATTGCCCCGGTTATGATGAACCAATACACTCGAATACCCTGTTCTCTGCTTACGGGCGTGGCGCATACCGCCACGCAACCGATACCATGACACGATACCAACGCATCTGGATAGCGCTGCTGTTCGCTCCCGCCTGCTCGCTGCTGCTCGCCGGCTGTCCTGCCCCGGACGAAGCGACCGGCGAGGGGACCGAGACACTTCCGACCGGCGATCCGAGCCTGCAGTGCCTGCGCTGGGAGACCAACTGCGGCGGCGAGTGTGTCGACCGGCAATCCGACCCCGAGAATTGCGGGGCGTGTGGAAACGTCTGCGAGGGCGGCAAGCTGTGCAGCAGCGGCACCTGCGTGCACAACTGCCCCGAGGGCACGCGCCGCTGCGGCGATGCGTGTGTCGACCTGGACACGTCCGAAGAACACTGTGGCGCGTGCGACAACCGCTGCGCCAACGCCGGGGCGGAGGGCTTCTGTCGAGACGGCACCTGTGAGGACTGGGTCTGCCAACCCGACCGCCTCGACTCCGACGGCGACGTCACCAATGGCTGCGAGCGTGCCTGCAACGGCGCTGAATTCCCCGAGGGCGGCGGTGACATCACCATGGACGTCTTCGACGTTCGGGGCACCGTGACCGTCGGCGGAGAAGCCCCCGAGGGTCGAGAGGTCGGCGCGGTCGTATTCGAGTCACTCGACACCGAGGGCAGCGCCTACGTCCCCATCTTCCCCCATGATGATCATAACTATCGCATCGACCTGTTCGCCGGTCGCTACAAGGTGCGCCTGGTCGACGACAACCGTTGCAACCCGCGTTATTCGACTTGCCCCGGGCCAGTCTTGCGCGACGTAGTCGATATTGCCGGCGACACCGACCTCGACATGAACGTCGACTCCGAGCAGCCGTTTCCCGGCGGGGGGCTCGGCGACCTCGTCGAGGTAACCGGACACATCACCGTCAACGGCGCGGAGCTCGCCGGGCAACCGCAGGGCGGAAGTCGAGCGCGCGTCCACTTTTACAACCCGATCCAGTCCCAGACGATCTACGTGGAATCAGATGGCCCCGCGACGTTTCGACGGGAGCTCCCATCGGGCACCTACCGCATCTCGGTGCTCGGCATGAACTGCGGTGACCACGCGCTTCCGTGCCAGGAGAAGATCGTCGAAGACGAGGTCACCATCACGTCGAACACCGACTTCGAGTGGGACCTCGAGACCGTCGAACTCGCCGGAGAGGTGACCGTGAATGGTGGTACGCTGCCAGACTCCGACGGCGCGACTACGCGAGGTCGAGTCCAGTTGCTGCCGACCGACTCGACTCGGACCGGGGGAGCATCCGCGCCCCTGACGGCGAGTGGGCCGGGCGAATTTGCGATCCAGACGTATCCCGGCGACTACGAACTGTGGATCACCAACCAGAGCAGCTGCCCCGGCGATGGAACCGAGGCCCTTCCGTGCACGGAACGACGCATCGCCGACGATCTCGAGCTCGACGCGGACGCGCAGCGCGACATCGACCTCGAGGTCGTCACGCTCAGCGGGGAGGTCACGCTCAACGGCCGGGAGATGACCGACAGCCCGGCCACGCGCAATCGCGGCCAGCTTACGCTGTACAACGAAGTCGACGACTTGCTCACCGACAGCCAGTTGACCGTGCGCTTTGGCGCGGCGGGCCCGGTCGAATATGCCGTCAAGATCTATCCGGGGACGTACCAGGCGGACGTCACAAATAGCTCGGGCTGCGACCTGTCGCGCCCGGTCCTCCCCTGCCAGACGCGCGAAATTGGCGCCGTCGAGGTCGAGCGAAACCAGACCTGGGACGTCGATCTCGAGGTGTTCTCGCTGAACGGCGAGCTGACCCTCGACGGCGAGCAAATGGCGGATGCGGAAGACGCGCGTAGCCGCGGGACCATCTCGATATTGCGGCCCGGTCAAACCGACGGCCCGAGCAGCGACCTCGGAGCCCGGGGGCCCGCCGAGTTCAGCGCTCGACTGTTCGGCGGTCAGGAGTATCGCGTGGTGCTGGAAAACGACTGCAACTCCGAAGATTCGCAGCTCCCATGTGGGCGCTCCACCGTCGTGTCTTCGCTCGAGCTGAACGACAACCGGCAGCTCACCCGAGATCTGCGACCGATCGAACTCACCGGCAGGCTGCGCACCAACGGTGTTGAACTCGAAAATCTGGACGGCGGCGCCTTCTTGATGCTGCAGGGCGAGCACGAGGAAAGCTGGATTCGGCTTCGCAACGAAGGCGGCAGCCGCTATTCCGGACTGGCATTTCCGGGCACGTATCGGGTGGTCTATCAGTCGCGCCTCTATCAGTCCTCGGGCGGTTGCACCTCCGAAGTCCTACCGTGTGGCATCGAGGTGGTGCGAGAAGGATTCGACGTTCGTCCGGGGCGCTCCCTCGACGTCGACCTCGACGCCGTCGAAATCCAGGGTCGCCTGTCGTACGAGGGAATCAGCGTATCCCGCCTCAACATCGGCGGCCGACTCAGGCTGCGCCACGGCGCCATCGAGCTCACCGTGCCGGTCGCCCAGGGCTTGTACGGGCCGGTGCAGCTCCTGCAAAGACCCTTCGTAAGCAGCTTCGAGAGCTACAATTGCAGGCAGGCAGGCTCGTATCCGTGTTTGCCGTATCTGATCGATGGGTGTGAGCGTTAGTCGCATGCCTGCGGCATGCTCGCTGTATCGGTCGCTTCGCGACCTCGCTGTATCGCATGCCTGCGGCATGCTCGCTGTATCGGTCGCTTCGCGACCTCGCTGTATCGCATGCCTGCGGCATGCTCGCTGTATCGGTCGCTTCGCGACCTCGCTGTATCGCATGCCTGC
>JBNJFZ010000297.1:0-4439 GCA_051747295.1 Myxococcota bacterium | reverse complement strand
TTCCCCGCCAGCTGTGCTGGCAGGGGAAAACCGGCGGCGCGAAGCGCCGACCGGAAGGGGCCGTCGAGGTGAGGTTGCTGGACGCGGGTCGGTAAGGCGAGTCCGACCATGATTCAGGCGCACACGTGAAGGCCCCCTCCGCGGCGAGGCCCACTCAATCCGGATCAGGCGCGGCACGCTGTTTTCGATACCCCTGAGGCGGCGTTGATGCTCGGCGCGCGACGCTCTGTCGTCGCCGGGACCGCTCTGCCGGTCCCGAACGTGTTTCCACGCAAGTCGCGGCACGGAGGCCGCGAGGCGGGCACAGAGGCCCGCGCACCGATCGTTTTCGCCATTTCGACGTCTAATCCGGATCGAGTGGGCGAGGCCGCGGTGTCCCCCGCTGGCGCGGGGGAATCCATGTAGCCTCGATGGAAAGTGGTTGCTGCACGGTGAGGGGTGGTTCGCGAACTTGCAGGGCCCTCCACGCGCAGCAACCACGTTCCATTATGCCCATGGGGAGTTCCCCGCCAGCTGTGCTGGCAGGGGAAAGCCGGCGGCGCGAAGCGCCGACCGGAAGGGGCCGTCGAGGTGAGGTTGCTGGACGCGGGTCGGTAAGGCGGATGGCCCGCACGCCGCCAGCCTGCGAACCCCGCACCGTCAGAAGCATCGGTGCGCGAGCTTTCCAGCTCGCCCCGCGGCTAGCGTGCCTCCAGCCCACGACATCACGATGGCGCGCAGGCTGCCAGCCTGCGAACGCCGCATCGCCACCCGTGCGGAACTTGCGGTTGTTGCGGCCGGCCTTCTATTGATTGATGTCGCCTGACATCTACCGTGATTCTAGTACATTAGTGTCATGTTACCTCTGCTTTTCCCGGGGTCTTGTATTGTCGTCACCGTTTTCTGAGATACCGGAGTCTGAGTGGCTTGCGTCTAACGCGTTGGCGTTCGCCATCTTCGATGGATATCCAGTATCCGAAGGACACGCCCTGGTGATACCCCACCGCGAGGTCGCGACATGGTTCGAAGCAACCGAGGAAGAACAGCGCGTCCTCATGTCGTTGGTCGACGAGGTCAAAAACATCCTCGACGAGCGCTTTTCTCCCGACGGCTACAATATCGGCATCAATGCCGGCGAGGCGGCGGGCCAAACAGTGATGCACCTGCATGTACACGTGATTCCGCGCTATCGCGGCGACATGCCCGACCCGCGCGGCGGTGTGCGCCACGTGATTCCGTGGAAAGGCAACTACAAAACCGAGGACGGATCTGCGCTCACCACGGGCGAAGACGACCCGTTCATGGACCGCCTTCGGCCCTTATTTGCAAGAGCTAGCAGAGTCGCCATCGTCGCAGCGTTTGTTCAGGACAGTGGACTCGAGTTGCTCCGCGGGCCGGTCTTGTCATTGCTGGAGCGCGAAGCACAGGTGCGGCTCCTGACAGGCGATTACCTCAATATTACGCAGGCGCGAGCGTTGCGTAGGCTGCTCGACTGGAAGAGCGGTCTGGCGACGGATGCAAAGCCCAACTTGGACGTGCGGGTAGTCGAGGTCGGGTCGAACGATGGATGGCCGAAGTCATTTCACCCCAAGTCATGGCGCTTCGAGTCCGACGACTTCGGGGTCGCCTACGTCGGCAGCAGCAATATTTCTAGGATGGCGCTATCCGGCGGTGTCGAATGGAACCTTCGCGTGCGCCGTCGCAACGACCCCGGCGGCTATGAAGAGGTCGCCACCGCATTCGAGAGCCGCTGGCAAAATGCAACTCCTCTCGATCACGTATGGCTGGATTCCTATGAGCTGCGCGCTCGTGCCACCGACCGGCCACTACCGCCGGGAGAGGAAGAGCAGCAGACTCCGAGTCCGGTCCCGACGCCACATGGTGTTCAGGCGGAGGCGCTCGAGAGCCTACAAACGGCGCGCGACAATGGACGCCAGCGCGCGCTCGTTGTCCACGCGACCGGTCTGGGAAAGACGTGGTTGTCGGCCTTCGACGTTCGTAATTTCGCCGACTACTTCCACCGGGCACCACGAATCTTGTTCCTGGCCCATCGCGCCGAGATCCTCGCGCAGGCCGCTGATACGTTCCGCAAGATCCTCCCAGACGCGAATTTTGGTTGGTATATCGGCTCTCGAGGTCAGACGCAGGGTGACGTCGTTTTCGCGTCCGTTCAGAAGATGACGCTCGAGGACAACCTGGCGGAGTTCGAACCGACCAGTTTTGACTACGTGATCGTCGACGAAGTTCACCACGCCGCGGCTCCGAGTTACCGCCGCATTATCGAGCATCTCGAGCCGCAATTTTTGCTGGGACTGACCGCCACGCCGGACCGGGCCGACGAAGCTGATATCCGTCCGCTATTCGACGACTTTGTCGCACATCGTGCAGGAATCGGCGAGGGTATCGAGCGCGGCTACTTGTGTCCGTTTCACTACTATGGCCTGGCCGACCCCACGAATTACGACCCGATTCCATGGCGCAGCGGGCGCTTCCAGACGACGGCACTGACCGAAGCGCTCGCGACTCAGAAACGCATGGAACGAGTGTGGGAAGCACTGGAAGAACATCCCGGCGAGAGTAGCCTGGTTTTCTGCTGCAGCATCGACCACGCACGCTTCGTGAAGCAGTGGTTGTCGGAGCGCGGCATGGATGTCGCTGCGATTTACTCCAGGCCCGACGCGGACGACCGGGAGGCATCACTTCAGGCGCTGGGCGACGGCGAGCTCGATGCAGTCTGTGCGGTCGATATCCTCAATGAGGGCGTCGATATCCCCAATATCGACCGCGTGGTGATGCTGCGCCCGACCGAATCACCTGTCGTGTTCATGCAGCAACTCGGCCGCGGTCTGCGCGTCGCCGAAGACAAGGAGCATCTGTCGGTTCTGGACTTCGTGGGGAACCACCGCGTGTTCCTGGACCGCGTGCGCATGCTGCTCTCGCTTGGCCCGAAGACCACGTCGCTTCGAGAGTTTCTGGTCAAAGGAGAGGAGCCCGAGCTGCCGCCGGGCTGTCACGTCGACATTGAATTGGAGGCAGTCGAGCTGCTCGAAGCGCTCTTGCCGCAATCGAGCCGCAGCGCGCTGGTCCGCGAGTACCGCGAGCTACGCGAAGCGCGCGAAGAGCGACCCCGAGCCGTCGAGATGTATCGACTCGGGCTCAACCTACGAACGGCGAAGAAGTACGGCGGCTGGTTCGGCCTGCTCGAGGACGAAGGCGACCTGAGCGAAGCCGAACTCGCCGCCTGGCGAGCCGGCGAGGCGTGGTTCCATGAATTAGAAACGACGCGAATGAACAAGAGTTTCAAGATGGTCGTAGTGCAAACGCTACTCGACCAAGATGCACTCGAATCAGGCATGGCCACCGACGAACTGGCGGATGCGTCCCATCGATTGATGGTTCGCTCGCCGGAGTTGTTTCAGGACCTCGTCGGGAAGAAGGCGCTCCCAGATCCGAGGCATCCCGATCCAGACAAATGGAGGGCCTACTGGGATCGTTGGCCGTTGCAGGTGTGGGCCGGAGACAAGGAACGCGACGTCGAAAACCCATGGTTCAGTCGACCTGATGGACCTGATGGCGATTTCGTCTCCAACGTGCCGGTGCCGAACGACCCGGACGCCCGAGACGCGTTCCTGTCGATGACCCAGGAGCTGGTCGACTATCGGCTGGCGAGGTACCGCGACCGCTATGACGAGAGCGCCGAAACCGGTGCATTTCGCGCGAAGGTCATCAGCAATCAGCGCGACCCGATTCTGTCGCTGCCCTCACGCGACAAGCGACCGGACATCCCGCACGGAGAGACGAACGTCGCCTTGCCGGACGGGCAGAAGTGGCGCTTTCGCTTCGTGAAGGTGGCGGTCAACGTCGCGCGGCCCGTCGGTGAGCAGCACAACGCGCTTCCCGACCTGCTGCGCACATGGTTCGGGCCGGCCGCGGGCGAGCCGGGAACGGATTTCCACGTCGAGTTCCGACCGACGCGCGACGGCTGGCAGATCGAACCGCTCGGCGAACACGTCATCCCCTTTCCTCGCCCGGGCCATATCGTCGCCTTCCCGAACGTGCGCGCCGCCGCGAGTTCCCACCGGCTGCCGCAGGAAGACCATCCGAGGTGGACCGACCTCCACGTCGGCGACTTAGCACGCGGGGAGGCGAATTTTGCGGTACGGGCGACGGGCGATTCGATGGCGGGTGGCGAGCAGCCGATTCACGATGGCGACTGGGTGTTGATGCGCTGGGCGCGCGGAGAGTCGCTGCAGTCCGTGCTCGGCCGCGTCGCCCTGGTACGACACAATGCCGAAGACACCGATGCGCCAGCCTATTTCCTCAAACGCGTGGTCGAGACCGACGAAGGCTACTCGCTTCGCTCAGACAACCCCGCAGAAGACGACATCCCGGCGTCGGAAGACACCGTCGTGGTCGCGCTGCTCGTGGATGCGTTACCTGCGGACACGAAAACCACCGCC
>JBNJFZ010000296.1:0-4446 GCA_051747295.1 Myxococcota bacterium | reverse complement strand
AGATCGCCGGACTCGACAAGCCTGTCAAAACGTACGACTCGCTCGCGGGAGACGTCGTAAAAAGTTGGGGGCAGATCGTCGAAGAACCCGTAGAACCGAAAGAAGATGCCACCCCAAAGCCGTCCGACGAATCGAGTGACCTGTCGCCCACGAGCCCTCACGAGCCGACCGAGGATAGCCGCGCCGATTGGGCCGTCCACGCCACGTTCGGAGCGTTTATCCTGCTCGGGATAGCCGCCGCACGTCGACGAGTCACGGCATAGACACAAGCCGGCCGCGCTCAGTTGGCATATTCGAGTCGTTTGGGTTAAGTATAGGCCGGACCTGAACGATATTAGGATGGTGTCATGAATGTGAAGCTGTGTATCTCTTCGTTCGTCGTCTTCTTGCTCGCCGCGATGGCCTTTCCAGCTACCGCGTTCGCGCAGGACGACTTTCCGCTGACCATTTCGGTCGGCCTCAAGGGCGGCGTGAACATGCAGGGTGGCGCTGAGGTCCCCGATCTCACCCCCGAGCAGATGCGGGAATACAACCTGAATACGTCGTATCCCCAGAGCGAAGACTCCGGGGTCTATGGCCACTTCGGCGCCGGCCCGGCCGTCGGCGGCTTCCTCGAGGTTCGCATCCTGGAGATGCTCGGGCTGGAGACCGGACTGTTCTGGGCGCAGGACAACGCGACCGGATGGGAAGACAAGCTCGTCAACGGCCAGGAGCAGGGGCGTGTCTCCCATGACCTCGAGGTCACGGCGCTGCACATCCCGCTGCTGTTCAAGGCAAATGTCAAAAGCGAGACGATCAAGCCGTTCGTCGGCATCGGCCCCGAGTTCGTCATCCAGCAGTCCTCCTCGATCACCTATCGTGCCGACAACGACGCGAGTCAATACCCGCAGCGATTCGTCGACGGCCGCAACGGCCAGCCGGGCTTCGACGAGCGCATCAAGACCGAGACGTCCAACTACGTGCTGCTCCAGCTCAACTTCGGGATGGAGGTCGACCTCGGTGAAGTCCGCATCCCCTTCGAAATTCGCACCGGCTTCAACCCCGGGTTTGGCGGAGATGACTTCGACGAGCGGATGAGCGCCGAGCCGCGCGAGGACGGATTCTTCGACTTCGTCTACGACTCCAAGTACCTCGGCCATGTCGGCATCTACACCGGCATCGCCTACGATTTTGAAATGAACCTTTGATCACAATGTACCGCTACAAGTGGAGACATACCCATGGCAGATTTCAGCACCGAAGATCCCTCTGATTACGTCCCGGGCGACGGCGATCTACGCGCGGTCATCCATACCAACCACGGCGACATCGAGATCGAACTCTACGAGGACCGCGCGCCCAAGACGGTCGCGAACTTCGTCGGACTCGCCACGGGCAAGCGCCCCTGGAAGGACCCGAAGACCGGTGACACCCGCAACGACAAGTTCTACGACGGCGTGGTCTTCCATCGCATCATCGACAACTTCATGATCCAGGGTGGTGACCCGACCGGAACGGGTCGCGGCGGACCCGGATACAAATTCGAGGACGAGTTCCACCCGGAGCTTCGCCACGACGCTGAGGGCATCCTCTCGATGGCGAACGCCGGCCCGAATACCAACGGAAGCCAATTCTTCATCACGCTGGGGCCGACCCCGCACCTCAACGACCGCCACGCCGTCTTCGGCAAGGTCGTCGACGGCCTCGATACGGTTCGCGAGATCGGTGACGTCCAGACCAACCCGCAAGACCGCCCCCTCGAAGACGTCGTGATGGAATCGGTCGAGATCAAGCGAGTCTGATGTTCGAACACGCTTCCACCTCGAGGCTGGTCGCGGCTGCGCTCTGCGCGGCTGCGATCGGCTGCTTCGCCGCGCCCGCCAGCGCGCAGGACGCCAGTTTTGGCGTACGCGTCGGCGGATCGTGGAACGCCCTGCCCCAGCCGAACGATCCGGAAGGCGAGCCCACTCTGATGAGCGGGACCGCGTTTTCGGGCCTCGGTTTCCAGGGCGGTTTCTGGGCCGGGTTTCCCCTTGCGGAGCTCGATGGCGGAGAGCTTCGGCTCGAAGCCGGCGCGATGTACGGACGGTTGCGCGGCTCCGGATTCGAGCAGCGCGGAGACGCCCGTCGCGAGGCGGTCATCCACACAAACGTCATCCGCCTCCCTGTGCTCGCCGTCTACGCGGCGAGTTCGACCGGCTCGACCTCGCGCATAGGGCTGGGCGTCGAACCCCTGTTCGGCTTCTCCAGCGGCGCGACCGTGACGATCGAGAACTCCGATGAAGCAGTCGAGCCGCTCTACACCACGCCGGTCACCCACCTCGGGCTGACGGCGCTACTGGGCTACGACTTCGCCGTCGACGACGGCATCGCAATCCCCCTCGAACTCCGCGTGACCTACGATCCGATGGTCGGCAGTTCGACCCTCGATCGCTTTCAGGACTACAGCCGGCCATCCAACCCCGGCGACTACGAAGCGGCCTTCACCTGGCAGTTTCTGCTGACCACCGGCGTCTCGTTCGACATCTAGGGCTCCGTCATGACTCGCGTTGCAGGTTTTGACATCGGCGGCACGCATGCGCGACTCGTGGTCTACGACGACGATTGGGAGGCGCTGGCGCGCGAGCGGCGACGCACGCGTGATATCCTGGAGCCCGAAGAGCTCGCCGAGCTCATGCGCGACATGCTGGATGCAGTCGGCGACGAGCCGATCGACGCCATCGGGGTCGGTATGGCCGCGCAGCTCGAGGCCGACGGTCGAGTCATCGCGAACGCCCCGAACTTCGGCTGGACCGACGTGGCCTTCGCCGAGACGCTCGCCGATGCGCTGGACGACGCTGCAGGTGCGGCACCATCTATCCACATCGTCAACGATTTGAGCGCGCTTCTGTGGGGTGAGTTCCACGCCGGAGCAGCCCGCGGCCACCGCCACACGCTCGCCGTCTACATCGGGACGGGCGTGGGCGGCGCGATCCTGGCCGACGGGGAGTTGGTCGACGGCGCGGGAGGAAAAGGCGGCGAGATCGGGCACGTGAAGGTTGCCCCGGGCGGCCGCCTGTGCGGCTGCGGGCAACGCGGATGCGTCGAGGCATACGCCGGAGGCGCACACCTCGAGCGACAGGTGCTCGACGTCGCGACCGAGCTCGGCCTCGACGAGCTGCGAGGCGGCGACGTCGACCTGAGCGAGGCCGAGGAGCTGCTCGAAGACGTGCCGGAGCTCGAAGATATCTGGGAGCGCGCCACCGACTATCTCGCGGTCTCCCTCGCGAACGCGATCACCCTGCTCAACCCGGGTGCATTGCTCATCGGGGGCGGAGTCTTCGAGAACCTCGACGACTTCGCGCGGCGCGTGTTGACCAAGACGACGCCGCTGATCTCCGCATCGGCGCGCGACGATCTGGAGATCATCACGCCGGAGTTGGGCGACGACGCTGGCGTCCTCGGCGCGGCCCTGCTCGCGAGCCGACGCTGACCCCGGATGACGCCTCGGGAGAGATGCCAAGCCGCCCGAGGTGCTTAAGATTGAGGCAAGTCATCCCCTCGGGCTTACACCAAGAGCAGAGATGAAACGCGACAGCATCGATACCGCCGGATTGTTGCTCACGCATGGAAGGGACGATGACTTCCGCCTGCTCTGGGCGCGCCGGCCTGCGGCATCAGAGCCGCTTGGCGGCTTCTGGTCGTTCGTGGTCGGGCGCGTCGAGTCATCCGACGCCGAGACGCCCGTCGACGGCAGCACGACCGGGCTCGGCAGCACCCGCTACGCCAGCTGTGCGCTGCGCGAGCTGTTCGAGGAATTCGGGCTACTCGCCCTGTCGGACGGGCTGGTTCGAAGCTGGCGAGACGACGCCCCGTCACCATTCGACGGCTGGGGCGAGTATCGAACACAGCTACGAGAGGACGCCGCGCATTTCGCCTCGGACCTGCGGGAGGCCGGGCTGTCGCTTCAGACGTCTCGCCTGCGCGACATGGGCGGGTGGACCACGCCGGACTGGATGCCGACGTCCTTTCACACCGAGTTCTTCCAGCTGCACCTGAGTGACGAGGAGGTGGAGTCGCTGCAGCTCGACGAGCTTCCGCGCCACGCCGACCGACATGAAATGGCGAGGGCGGAGTGGATCGAGCCGTCGGAGGCGCTGTCTCGTTGGAGCGAGGGCCGGGCGATGTTGACGACGCCGTTGCGGCTGCTGATCGAGCACCTCGACGACCGACGCGGCCCTGTGGGGGAGGCGCGCCTCGACGAGCACGCGGAGACCTACGACCGGGACGGCGCGATCGAGATCGTCCGCGGGGTCGCGATGCTCCCGATCCCGACCGTCACCTTGCCGCCCGCCACGCACACGAATGCGTATATCATCGGACACCAGGAACTGCTGGTCGTCGACCCCGGCAGCGGAAAACGCGAGGCGCTCTCGCCGCTGCTCGACGAGCTAGACGCTCGACGTGAAGACGGTGCGGCCGTGCGCG
>JBNJFZ010000295.1:0-4461 GCA_051747295.1 Myxococcota bacterium | reverse complement strand
ATCTTCGTCTACCTGACCTTTCCGCAGATGATGTACTCGCAGGCTCGCTCGAACGCCCGCCAGATGTATGAAGAAGGGCCGATGAATGGCCTCATCGGGCGCTTCGAGATCGTCGCGGACGACGACGGCGTCGAGATTATCTCGGAGATGGAGCGGCACTTCTACAAGTGGGAGGCGCTCGATCGAGTCGTCCAGACCAACACTCACACCTTCGTCTACGTCAACGGCCTGCACGCCTACGTCATCCCGCATGACTCCGTCTACGAGGGCGATCCCTCGAAGCTCGTCCAGGCCAAGCAGCGCCGAAGGCTAGACGGGCGTGGCGAGCGCGCGGCGTTGATCGACGAGACTCCGAGGAACAAAAATACGCCCCTGCTCGATGAGGACCGGCGCCTCGAGGAGCGCATCGACCGCGCGGCGGCACAGCACGACGGAACGGTCGACGGCAACGCCGGTGAACGCAAGCCCACTGGCGGCCGCGAGCCATTCGAAAATGGGGCCGAAGGATATATCTGAGTCGCCTCGTGGAGAACGAAGACACACGCCGCATACCATCATCACCCATTTTCTGGGGGGCAGTCGCGCTGCTCGTCGTCGCGGCAGTGGTGCATCTATCGTACTACCTCCCACGTACCGTCGATGACCTGTTCATCTCGCTGCGCTATGCCGAGCGCTTTGTCGAAGGGCTCGGCCTGACCTACAACGACGGCGCGCCGGTCGAGGGTTACTCGAACCCAACATGGGTCCTGGCGCAGGCCGCGTTTATCGCGCTGGGCATCGAGGGTGTACTCGCGACCAAAATACTGGGGGTTCTGAGCCTGGGCGGCTTGATCGCTGCGCTGTATCTCGGGGCGCGTCGGTTGTTCGACGCGCCCCGCGGCATCGCGCTACTGGCGCCCGCGCTAATCGCCGCCAACGCGTACATCATCAGTTGGTCCACCTGGGGCCTCGAGACGCCGCTCTACCTCGCCATGCTCGCCGGGTTGCCGCTTGTGTTGGAGCGCTGCATGCGCCACGGCGACCTGCGCACCAGCGCGCTGACCGCCGGATATGTGGTGTTGTTCGCGTTTACCCGACCCGAGGCCGGGCTCTACGTGCTCACCGTCGGGCTGGCGATCTGGCTGCGGGGGGCAGGCGATTCAGCCGGGGTTGATGAACTGCGAGACCGGCTACGAGCTTTCCTACCGGCCGCGGGCCTGAGCGTCATCGGTGTCGTGTCGCTCTTCGTCGCGCGCAAGCTCTACTACGGCCTGTGGCTGCCACATACTTACTATGCCAAACAGGGCTCCGGCTTCGACCTGGACAAGCTCGCGACGGTCTTTAGCCAGGGCGCCGGCGCGTTCGAGGTGGCGTTTCTGGTGGGCGGGCTGGCGCTCATGGTCGGTCGCGCGGCGTGGAAGCGCCGCTTCGTCTTGCTCGCGATGTCGGCGAGCTGCCTGTTCTTCGTCGCCAAGGTCGAGGTCGACTGGATGCCGAATCAGCGGCACCTGCTCCCGCTGTATCTGGCGTGTGCGCTGGCCTGGACATGGTTGGCGACGCTCGCCTGGCAACGGCGGGAGCAGCGCGCGCTCGCCGGCGCCATCGCGGCGGTTGTAGCGGTCGTGGTCGTCGGCGCCGCACTTCACACCGCGAGCCTCGATGTACGTTTCGCGCCGACCGACTTTCGCACACACGGGGGAAATACGAACTGGGTGCGCCCCAAAAAGTCGAAGGTCTGGGACGAGGCGTTGATGTCGCTCCGAGGCGAGATCCCGCGGCACGCCTACGATAAATTCGAGCATCACCCGGGCATGGTCGGCCAACTCTTCTTCTTGCTCGAGTCCTCGGCGACGCCCGAGGAAGAAACCTGGTACGTCGGGCGCGATATCGGACGCGTCGGCTACTATTCCCCGGTGCAGGTCTTCGATACGCCCGGCCTGTTTACTCCCGAGGCCATTTACGACGGCGAGAAGGTGCCGATGGCGGCGAAACGCACGGCGTTCGACCGCGATGTGGCCGCCGCCGAGCTACTGGGCGGCTGGTATCCACCGCCCCCGGACGTGCGGAAGCACTTCGAGATGCACGGGCGCCGAATGCGCCCGAAGAACGCCGAGCGCCCGTCGCGCGAGCAACTCCTGGCGCGCTACGCTCGCATCGCGGACGCATTTCCGGCATCTTTCGTCCTCGCGACGCTGTACGGCGAGAGCGTGGGCGGCATTGTCGCGTTGAAAAATCGGCGAGTGCAGCAGTTGCTGGACAAACCCGTGCTGCTCGACGCGTTGCCGGATGGCGTCGACGGGCCGCGCGCGACTCTGCTAGGCGGCGCGATGGAGCTTCTCGGCTGCGAGGTGCGAGAGCCCGTCGCCACCCCAGACCGGCCGGCCTTCGTGGACTGCTACTGGAAGAAAAACCGCCATGTAAACCGGGACCTCCGCGCTTTCGCCCACGTCGAGCGCATCGATGGCCCCGGTCGCGTGCTCGCCGACCACGACTTTGCTGCAGGCATGTACACCACGAAGGACGCACCGGTCGGCCGCATCATCCGCGACTCGTTCGCCGTCGACGTGCGACCGAATACGCCGGCAGGGCGCTACCGTATCTGGATGGGTCTATGGGATCGCCGCGGCAACGCCAGCGTGCAAACCCAGTCCCTGACCGACGAGGACGGCCGCATCGAAGGGCCGGTCGTCGATGTGAGCACGTCCAAGTGAGCGAGTCATCCTACCAATCTCCTGAGAGCAACAACACGCCATGCTGACACATGTCTTTGGTAAACGATGGTGGCTTCTTCTGGCTATTATCCTCGTCGGGGTGGGCGTTCGCTGCTATCAGATCAGCGATCCGGATATCACCGACTTCCACGCCTGGCGTCAGGCGGACACAGCAGCGTTTACCAGCGGGTATCTCGTCGAGACCCTCAATCCGTTCTACCCATCTGTGAGTCGGTACCCGTGCGATCTCAAAGGTGAGCCCTTTGGACATGTGGAGTCGGAGCTGCCCGTGGTCGCCTGGCTGGCGGCGCTGCCGTTGGCCGCCCTCGACGTCGATGTCCCACCGCCCGGCTACCTGCGGGCGATCTCCGTGTTCTTCTTCGCGCTGGCCTGTCTATACCTGTTCCTGTTGGTGTTGCGGTTGGGCGGCGACGAGTCGGAGGGATGGCTGGCGGTAGCCGTATTTTGCGCGCTGCCCCTGTCGATCTTCTTTACGCGAACGATTCAGCCGGACGGGCCATCCCTATTTTTTGGGATCGCCTTTTTATACCACCTGCTGGTGTGGCTCGAAGACGACCAACTCGCCCACGGGGTGCTGAGCGGCGTACTCGCCTGCCTTGTGCTGCTGCTCAAACTGTCGAACGGCTACCTGGGCTTCGTGGCACTGTATTTGTTCATCAGTCGAAAGGGGTTGGTGGGCGCGCTCAAGACGCCCAAATACTGGGTATGGGGTTTCGCCGTGCTCGCCCCCGTGGCCGCCTGGTCGCTCCACGCCCACGAATTCCCATGGAGCTTCGGCATCTGGGGAGAGCGCTCCGGCAGCAAATTTACCGATTGGCAGATCTTTACCGATCCGGCCATCTGGCGAAAGCTCACGTCTCGCGTGATGTTCGACATCCTGACCTGGAGCGGCGTGGTGCTCGCGGTCGTTGGATTGACCCGAACTCAGAGGCGTGAACTCGTAAGATTTGCGGCGGTGTGGGCCGGCACGTTCGTGCTCTTCGTCTTCGCCACCCTCAAGGGCAACAATGTCCACGTCTACTATCAGTTGCCCATCGTCGTGCCCGTCTCGATCCTCATCGGAGTCGGGCTGCGAATCGTGTGGCGGGGGGGGATCGCCGGCAAGGCCACGGTGGCGGCGTTGCTCGTCATCTACGGAGTGACCACCTATCACATCCTCCTGGGGCCCAAGCGCGGCTGGGAAAACGGATACTTCCAGGACGACGTGTCTGCCGGCATCCAGGAAGCCAGTCATCTCGTGCAAGAGCACCTCGAACCGGGCCAGAAATTCGTGAGCACTTCCCGCCACCCCGCGCTATTCTTCAACGCGCATCGCCGGGGCTATTTCTACGAGGGAGACAACATCAGCGGTTTCGTCGCGTGTACGAGCTCCGAGGCGCCTTACGTGCTCTTCGATCGCGGCGACCGGAAACGGGTCGAATCGATGATGCGTCGGGACGAACGGCTGCGCGGGCAGTTGATCGAGGTCGAGCAAGGCCTGCACTTCTCATTGTGGAGCGTCGAAAATGCGTCTTCGCCGGTGACCTACCTGCAGCCGGCGGGCGGCAGCGGTGGCAGACCCTTTATGTGGGACTGCCCGACGGGCAAGGCCTTGCGTGGCATGCAGGTGCATACTGCAGAAGACGATGGAGTCGTCGGTGCACTGCGGCCGGTTTGCGCGCGAGTCGATCAGGACGGCGCGACCGAGTCGGCTGGGCGCGCCGAGGGCCCCTGGCGTGGTAGTCACCGCAACGAGGGAGGTCCCGCCGAA
>JBNJFZ010000294.1:0-4483 GCA_051747295.1 Myxococcota bacterium | reverse complement strand
CTGCAGCAGTAGCGTGACGACCCGCTCCAGAGTCTCGGGCGGGTTGAGGACGAGCACCGCGAAGTAGAGGGCAACGAGGTTGAGCAACCAGCCCAGCGGGGGACGCAGGGACTCCAGAAGTTTGTCGTCGAACTCGGTCTCGGTCTTCGCGAGGATGAGTCGAATGGGCGTGATCAGCTTATCCAGCAGGTACCCGCGCAGCACGAAGCCCGCGAGGATAAGCCCCACACACGAGGCGAGGCGCCAGACCGCGATATCCAGAAAATTCAGATCCAGCAGGTCGTCGATCACTCGATCCAACTCGGGAAGCATATCGCGTCCTTGTTCCTCGCCGGCCTCGCCCGCAGCCTCGCCGGTCGACTGCGCCGACACCGGCAGCGCGCACCAGAGGGTCAAAAAAAATGCGACAAGTCGATAGAATCTTATTTGGACATCCATGATCTTATCCCTCAACATGGTTCACTGCGCGTTCTCGGGCCGGCCCTGACACTCTCCACGAACACGCTTAGCACGCCTCTGGAGTTCGACGTTGAATGACATTTCGAAGCGAGAGACCCCCGGGGACCACGCGGAGGGTGACACCACTCCACACGCGGTACCGCAGGACCGTGATGAGATTCGCTTCCTGCGCGGACCCAGGAGCCGAAGTTCTGAGTTCCTGCGGGTTTTACGCATCATGTGGGAGTTCATCAAGGGGTTTCGCAAACTGCATTTCGCGGGACCCTGCGTCACAGTCTTCGGCTCGGCGCGCTTCGAGGAATCACACCGCTACTACCAACTCGCCCGGGACGTCGGCTCGGAGCTGGCTCGACTGGGGTTTACCACGATGACCGGCGGGGGGCCCGGCATCATGGAAGCGGCCAACCGCGGCGCGAAGGACGCTGGCGGACGCTCCTTTGGCTGCAATATCGAGCTGCCGATGGAACAGTCCTGCAACCCGTACCTCGATGACTGGATCGACTTTCGCTATTTCTTCGTGCGAAAGGTCATGCTGGTCAAATATTCGTATGCCTTTATCATATTGCCCGGTGGCTTCGGTACGATGGACGAGGTCTTCGAGACACTGACGCTGATACAGACCGGAAAAATTGAGAATTTCCCCGTCATCTTGATGGGCAGCGACTACTGGGACCCCATCCTGCAGTTCATGCACGAGTCGATGGTCGACGCGGGCACGATTTCCGAAGAGGACCTCGAGTACCTTCGAGTGACCGACTCGATCGATGAGATGTCCGAGTTCCTGGAGGACTGCGCGATCGATCGATTCGAACTCGAGTACTCCTCCGGCATCAAGAAATCACGACTCCTCGGCGAGGGCTGATCGAACGAGCCCTACGACAGTGTAATCGCCCGGGAACACCGTTAATGCACATCAGAGGCGAACGGCTTTGAGCGACGACCCCACGACAGTTCAGATGCCGGATACCGAGCTCGAGCGGCTGGAAGCGCTGAGCTCCTTCTCGATCATGGGTACCGCGCCCGAAGAGGCCTTTGATCGTCTCACCGCCCTGACCTCCCGTATCTTCGACGCACCGATCTCGATGATCAACTTCCTCGATGATGACACGCAGTGGACGAAGTCCTGCGTGGGCGTCGAGTTCGACTCGATCGACCGAGAGGTGAGCTTCTGCCAGCACACGATCGAACAACCCAATCCTCTGGTGGTGCCCGATCTGCGCGAAGACGAGCGCTTCGCCGAGAGCCCGCTAGTGACCGGCGCCCCCGGATTCCGGTTCTACGCCGGAGCCCCGATCATCACGCCGACCGGCCAGCGAATCGGCTCCCTATGTTTCCTGGACTCTCAGACCCGTCCCGCGCTCGATGAACGCGAGCGAAAAATCCTGATCGACCTCGCCGATCTGGCCATGGACGAAATGCAGCTACGACGCGAGAAGCAACTCCGCGAACAAGAAGCCGGCGCCAGACGTCGCATCGCCTCGGAGCTCGAGTACAATACCCAGCGCCTCGAGACCGCTCTCGACGCCGCATCGATGGCCGTCTGGGAGTGGAATACGGAGACCGACCAGGTCCACGTACTCACCACGCTCCCCGATCGGTATGGCATCGCCAGCGGCGACGAGACCATTCCCCTCCAAGAGTTGTACGATACGGTGGTTGAAGACGACCTCAGTGGCGTCAGGGAGCACTTCGATCGCGCGCGACAGAGCGACTCCATACCACCACAGCGATTCCGACTGCGCACGGAGACCGGTCGCGCCGCCTGGATCGAGATGTCCGGCCGCCGTCGCGCTCCGGCGTCGAAGATCTACATCGGTGCCGTGCGAGACGTCAGCGTCGAGCAGCGACAGCTCGAGGAGCTGCGCGAAGCCAAGTCCAACTTCAAGCACATGCTCGATCAAGTGCCGTTCGGCGTCTTCGCGATCGATGACGGTATGGTCGTCTACGCAAACGATACCTCCATGGAGATCAGCGGCTTCACCCAGGACGACCTCCCGATGGACATTCGTAGTCTCGTCGCCGAGAACCTCCGCCAGAAACTCGAGGAACGCCTCAGCACTGTGCGCACCGATCCTTCGGGCTCCCTCGAGCTCACCGAATACAGCGTCGAGCGACCCGACGGCGAGGAACGATTCGTCGAAGCCACCGGCTTCGGTGCAAGGTTCGATGGCAAGCCGATGACCATCACGGTGATGCGCGACATCACCGAGGAAAAGCAGATGCTCGCGCGCATGATGCAGATGGATCGGGTCGCCGCCATCGGCACGCTCTCAGCGGGCGTCGGCCACGAGATCAACAACCCGCTCTCTTATATCCGTGGCAACCTCGACTACTCGATTCGTTGGCTCGAAGACAATTGCGCGCCACCCGAGGATCCCGGCGCGGCGGCGACCTATGCGGACGTCCTCGACGCGATGAGAGAGGCGCGCGAGGGCACGCAACGTATTCGAGAGATCACGCGCGACCTTCGTCGGATCGCCAGTCGGCCCAGCGAGGCATTCGAGACGTACCCGACCGACGTCAACGCCGTCGTGGAGTCGGCCGCCAAGCTCACCCACCACGCGATCAAACAGCGCGCACGGCTCGTGACCGAGTTAAACGCGGTGTCTCAGGTGTACGCAGAACCCTCTAGCCTGGGACAGGCCTTCCTCAATATCCTGCTCAACGCCTCGCGCTCCTTCGACTCGCTCGAAGACCAGACTGACAGCGTCGTCCGTATTTCCACGCATGATGCCGACGACCAGGTCATCGTCGAGATCGAGGACAATGGCTGCGGCATCCCGGAGGACGAGCTCGACAGCGTCTTCGACGCTTTCTACACGAACCGACCGACCGGTGAAGGCACCGGCCTCGGGCTGACCACCGCCCGATCGAGCATCGAAAAGATGGGAGGGCACATCACCATCGATAGCACGCTGGGCGAGGGCACGCTGGTGCGCGTCTGCCTCGAGAAGGCTCCCGAGAGCGAATTGTTCGAAATGCCAGCGCGCGACTGATCGCCCGCCTCACCACTCGTAGACCAGATTGATGCCCAGGTCCCAGAAGACCCCGCTGGTCGGAAGCGTCCCGAGGTCTAACGCAGCGCGCGACCAGTCATCGTCGCTCTCGGAGTTCAAGTCGTCGAACTCGGCGGACGTCTGGGCCAGATAGCCAACCTGACCGAGCAGCCCCAGGCGCATCGGCGCGCCCTTGATAAATCCGCGCGGCGTCAGCCATTCAAATCCGATCGACCCCATGCCTGCCAGATCGTGGGTACGGTCCGACATCGTCGGCTGCGAGGTGGACACCGCGAGCCGCTGAGTCGAATACCCGGCCGCCAGCCTGGCCAGCGGCCGAAACGTGCCGAATTCCCAGGGGCCGTACTGCGCGCCGAGCATGTACAGGCCGCGAGTCCAATCGAAGTCGGTCTGTCCGGAGAAGCGCTCGGCCGAGCGGCCAGTCCAGCGCGCCGTGGCGAACGTCGTGAGCCCGTCGACCCCGAGGTAGTCGAGCCGGTAGTCCAACTCGACGGCGCCGCCAGCAGGGAACGCGTTCGCGTCGCCGAGGGCGTCGAAGCCGGGATCCGTCTCGTATTGAGACCCGGTACGCACTGCGATGCCGACGCCGTGGCCGGTCCAACTCGACGCCGCGTCAACCTCGGCCTCCGCCGCGACATCTTCGCCGCCATCCGTCGTCTGTGCGACTGCGGCACTCGCCCCCAGCATCACGCCACAGGCTGCCAGCGTTCCAATGAGTCGTGTTGTCCAATTCATGGCAGCTCCTGTCCCAGAAGGTCTCTCAAGAATACGTTTTCAAAGACGCGTGCAGTGTCCATCGATGGCTCTTCGCTGCCGCGGAAGACGGTAAATGCGCCCTCGCGGCGGCCGTGGTCGACCAGAATCAACTCCTGATCTTCGAGCACGAAGATGCGCTCGCCTTCCATCGGCAGCGGGTAGTCGGTCGGGTGCCCGGTCGACAGATCGAAGATCCCGAAGTCGGCCGTGCCGCGGAAGACGCCGTAGGCAAATGGGCCGCTAAACGTCAC
>JBNJFZ010000293.1:0-4492 GCA_051747295.1 Myxococcota bacterium | reverse complement strand
CGGACTACGTCTGTGGCCGACAGATCCACCGGCAGCAGCCGGTTGATATTTTCGGGCGTCGGCCGCCCCGTGTAGTATTTGTTCGAGTCACGCTCGTGCATCGCGAATTGTTCGCCGTCGGTCACCAGGCGCGATAGGATCTCGTCGCTGCCGGGGATGCGCGTCTGAACAAATAGCATGTCCGGGCGCTTTACCAGGATGAGTTGGCGTACTTTCACGCGCTCCTTCTTGCCGAAGTAGTCCAGCACGACCTCACGGAAGCGCGCGGTCTCGACCTGGTCGAGGCGCGCGTCGATGGCGTTGCGCAACTCCTCGGGCTCCTCCAGAGCATTGTCCGGGGGCGGAATCTTCTTCGTGCAACTCGTCAGAGCCAGGCCAAACACAAGCAGACATGTTGTCGCGGCGAAAAATCGGTATGCTTTCATATCCAGAACCACTCATTCAGAACTGTCGGTGCTCCACCCTATGCGACTGATGCGCGCCGTCAAAATTCATCTGGCATCTTGCCTCATCGCTGCAGGGACGCTCGCCAGTACGCATGCCTGGGCTCAGGCGGCTAAGACCGTCCCCGAGGGCACCCGAGGGGCCGAGGTCGAGCGTCGCAACCGACCACAGAAGCGCGGCCCCTTCGAGGGCAGCCTGCGCGTGGGCGTCGAGTACGACGACAACCCGCTTCGGCTCCAGGAGGACGATCCGCGTATCGACTCGTCCGATCCGCAGTTCGATTTCTTCGATGATCAACCGGACGGGCTCGCTCGATATTTCGGGACGCTCCAGTGGCGCGACGACGTCGGAAGCGACGGCCAGGCCAGCGTCGAGTTGCGCCACGGCGGCAAGTTGTACCTCGATACCAGCGAGGCCGACGCGCTTCTGACCCAAGCCGTCGGGTCCTACCGCCATCGAGCCGGCAAGAAGCTCTGGTGGGGCGTGGCGGCCGACGTCAAAGACCGGACCGAGCGCTTCTCTCGCTTCGATTACAATCGCGGAGGCGCACAGGCGTTTTTGGCCTCCGCGCTCGGCCCATGGCGACTGCGAGCCAGCGGCGGATGGCGCTACTTCGCGTTCAAGCCGGCTCCCAGCCTCAGCAGTCGTGGCCCGCAGCTCGGCGCCGGGCTCCGCTATTTCCTGAGCGAGCACTGGGCGCTAGACGCGGATTATGCGGTCAGCCTTCGCCGGTTCGATCGCTCGATCGATGAAGACAACGTATTGAATACGAGACCGCGTCGCGATGTTTTCCACTTTGCGGAGGCCGGCGTCAGCTACCGGCAGGACATTATCTTCGAGGCGAGCTATATCTTGTCGATCAACGAGTCCTCCATCGACGCCCAGTCGTTGACGCGGCATCGACTCGATGTGTCGTTGACCGCGCCGCTCGTATGGCGCATGTACACGACGTTGCACGCGGAGCTACAACGCACCATGGTCTCCGAGACCTCGCGGCCGGACGCCCTGTTCTTCGTGGACGAAGAAAATAGGAATGTGTTCGTCGCCTCACTCGCTCGAAGCTTCGGCGAGCGCTGGGAGCTGGAGGCCAGGTACAGCCTGTATCTCGAGGAGTTTTCCGACACGGACCCCGGTGCGGGCTCCGTCGACCTGAGCTACCGTCGGCAGACACTCCTCATCGCTGTGGGCTACACATTCGACTGAACGAACCTGCGAGCGGACGGGCGGCTCCACCGAGTTGGCTCGAACGCTCCGACGGACCCTCATGAACTACCATCTCTTTGTCGTCTCGTTGGCCTGCGCGCTCGGCCTGGCTGCCTGCGCAACGGGTCCAGATAAACCCATAGACGCCTCCGGATCGGCGATGCTCGGGCTCACCGAAGAGCCGAAGCACCCGGTCTGGGATAAGTGGACGCCCGCTCCAACGCAGTCGGTACCAGTAAACATGCTCGAGCCGCTCGAGGCCTTCGACTACTGGCAACTCGACCAATCCGACTACGTCGAATCGACCTGGGCGGCGATATCCACGCTCGTAGACTCGGCGAGGCGACAGTCCGACGACGAGGGTGTCGGAGACGCGGCGACCCTGATGCTCGAGGCCCTCGAACCGGGAAAGGCATCGACGCTGGTGGTCGACGCGACATTCTATGTGACCGCGGACCGCGAAGGCGTCGCTGTTCGCTTCTCGCGCCGACTCGACCCCGACGGCACGGCATCGCTGGTCCTGCTGCTCGACCGCAGCGCCGACGGCGAGCCCGAGGCCGACCGAATCCGCCTGTTGGCCACGCCGGGCTTCGAGGAGCCGACTGCATTTCGGGTGGACCTGCGCCGCGACGGGGGCAACTGGCGTGCTCGGCTCGTGTCGGCATCTGCTGGAGTCGACGAAGCGTCGGGCACGAAGCTCGACGAAGCTGCTCTGTACGCGTCGGTGCTATTGGCTCAGACGTGGAAGCCGCTCACCGGCGCCGAGTACGCCAGCGCCCGATTGCGCGCCGAGGAGGCCTCGGAGCTTCCGCCACCGTTTCGACCGGCCCTCGGCCTGGGCGTCGATGACCGTGACATCGCTCGGGTCTTCACCAACTCGGTCTTTACGCCCCGTATGGATGAGTTCGACCCCGAGAGCTGATCTCTTCGCTGCAGTGGAGTTCTGGACCGCGCTTGTCTACACTGCGCGCGGCCAGACGTTGGCGCGGGTTGTCGCGCCTCAGACAAATTGCTCGAGTATCTAGACGTACCGCTTCATGCCCGACTCGCTCAGAAAAATGGGACTCTCGCTGGCCAAGTTGGCCGTGTTGGCGATCTTTGCCGGATACGTCTTCGGTTGGAGTTGGCCGGATGTCTTTCACGGGGAGCTGCTGCTCACCTTTGGCGTCTGGGCGGGCGCGACCGGCCTGTTCGCGCTCATCGGACCCACTCCTTTTGTCACGCTCAGTCGGTGGCTCGAGCGCATTCCACCCTGGATCTTCGGTCCGGCCGTCGTGCTGGGCGTCGGTGTGCTGTGCACTGTGATCGCTACAGGACCCTACGAAGCGGTGCCGCGCGTCCAGGACGAGGTCAACTACTACTTCCAGGGCAAAATCCTCGCCAGCGGTGAGTTTTTCGTGCCGAGTCACGATCTGGCGGACTTTTTCACGGTTCGATTCTTCGTCAACGACGGCCAGATGTTCAGCTTATTTCAGGCCGGCTGGCCGGCGTTGATGGCGATCGGTCATCTGCTGGACGCACCGGCGTATGTCGCGCCCGTCGTCACGGCGATCTCGACGGGGTTTTTCTTTGGCTCCGCCCGTCGCATCCTGGGCGAGGCGACAGGCCGCTGGGCGACGCTGATGCTCGCCGCGACGGCCGTATTTATCTTCCAGGGTGCCTCGATGATGTCTCACGGGGCCGCCGCGATGTGCGGCCTGGGCATGCTCTACTTCGCGACGCGTTACTGGGAGGAACGCTCGCCGGCCTTCGCCGTCGTCGCGGGCGCCTTTCTCGGGTATATGTTCACCGTGCGCGCCGGCACCGCGGTCGGCATGGGCGCGCCGATGGGCCTGGCGATGGTGTACCTCTGGTGGAACGACGAGCTCGACTGGACCGCGTTCGCCTGGGCCGCGCTGGGCTTCGTCCCGACCGCGAGTCTGCAGTTCTGGTACAACTGGACTCTGTCGGGCGATATATTGAGCTTTCCACAGGATCGCTACTTCCACCTCACCGAGCCCGTTCCGGACTGCCATCGGCTCGGTATCGGCGACGGCATCGGCTGCCCGCGCGAGCACGGCCCGGATCTTGGGCCCGATGGCTTCACCTGGGCGCGCGCGGTCGAGGTCACGCAAATTCGCTTCGCGCAGTTTCGCTGGGATCTGTTCGGCACCGGCCTGGGTATCTTGCTGATCTCCCTGCCGTTCTTCACCGATCGCGTCGGGCGCTACAAGTACCTGCTGGTCGGATTCTTACTCGGGTTGGTGGGGCTGTATTTCTTCTACTATTACCACGGCAACTGCTTCGGGGCGCGCTATTACTTCGAGGCCGTCCCCGCGTGCATCATGCTTATCGCAGCGGGGTGGGGCGGCCTGTTCGAGGCCGCGCGCGACCTCGACGGGGTGCCCGCGGCCGTGCGAAGGATCGCCTGCGGTGCCGTCGTGGCCGGAGCGCTGCTCTTCCCCGGATACAGCGCGGCAGTGGAGTTCCCGAACCTCTGGGAGCGCTATGGGCCGGGCTACTGGGGCGTCGATCGCTCGGTCATCAATACCGTCGAAGAAGAGAATATCGATAACGCGGTGGTCGTGCTGGCCAACCGCAACGACAAGCACTATCGGATCGGCTTCTTCCTCAACGACCCGGAGCTCGAGGGCGACGTGCTGTTTGTCCGCGACTTCGGCAAGCAAAACGCGCAGCTCAAGACCTATTACCCGGAACGCGAGTTCTACGCGTTCTATCGGACCGGACAGAGCGAGGGCAGGCTGCGCAAGCTCAACCTCGAGCCCACGCCCGAGCGGGTCTTCATCGAAGCTGAGTCCAAATTCCCCGCGCTGAGGCGGGCGAGCGCGTACGCGACGGTGCAAAA
>JBNJFZ010000292.1:0-4525 GCA_051747295.1 Myxococcota bacterium | reverse complement strand
GATGGCGGCTTAGGTCGCCACCATTCAAGGTCTGCCTCCGTCAGACACCCGAAAACCCAGTCGAAAACAAACGCCGCTGCGAGGCATGGACCCGTATGTCTAGAACGGTACTCCGCCTCGAATTCCGACAAAAACTCCCGCCGATCAGCCGGAAAACCCGACCAAAACCGCCAAACCCAAACCCCAATCCAGACCCCTCCTGCCCCGTGTTCAACCCACAAACACCAAAATATGCAGCTTTATGAAGACTAACCTGGCACCAACCTGGTTAGTCTCCCTGGAGTACTCAAGAGGGTCTAGAGACCAGGATCGTTCAATGCATCAAGAATGCACTTCGGGCACTCGGTGGCAGAGTCAGTCGGTATTCGTACGGACCCTCGTAGTAGATGTGGTAGTCCGAATGCGGCGTGAAAGCTGGATGGGAGAACTCCGACGAACACCCGCTCGAGTACTGCATGCGATACCCCGAACCGTCAGGATAACGCGCGGAAGACAGCCGTCCTGACCCGTCGTACTCGAACCGAGCGCCGTGAATGGGTTCGGAAATCAGACGTCCCGCTGCGTCGTACTCGAAGGGAGCGTAGGTACGGAGCGACGTCAGGTTGCCGTCTTCGTCGTACTCGAGTTTTTTCTCAGTCGTCGAACTCGGTGCTTCATGCTTGTAGCCGTTCGGACGTCCCGCGGAGTCGTACGTGAATACGGTTCGCGTAGTCAGGTCCGCGCTGAGTTCGGTCTCCATCGAATAAAGGCGGCCGCTCCGATACGTATAGCGCTTCGAATTCGTGTCCCGACTATCCTCGTCCCGATAAACCGTCGTTTTCGAGGTCTTCCGTCCCAAGTCATCGTACTCATAGATGTAGCTCATCTGACTGCGATGCACCTGCTCGGTGGTCGTCAGCCGCTTACTACGCGTCACCTGCGCTGGATTGCCCCGCTCATCGTAGCGATAGGTCACTTCGACATCACGGACGATCGGCGTCTCGTAGCGAACCATGATCGAGTTCCACGCAAACCACTCCGGAATGGATCCGGCGAGCTGCGTGGTCTGCCAGGATTCGCGAACAAGCCGCCCTGCCCGGTCTCGAACAAACGTCGCCTCCGAAGCCGTGCCCGGCCCGCGAACTGTGCGCTGCGCGGCGAGGCGTCCGTCGATGAACACCCACCGATTCGACATGCGCCCGCGATCAGTATCGACGCGCTCGACGACACACCGCTGCTCAGCAACCGAGTCGTCCAGAAGCGGGATGCACCCCGTCAGAAACAACAGAACAATGAGCCATGAGTACCTCATGTCTCATAGGACAACACGGCGGGCGAGCAGTTCCATATCGGCGATCGGCCACGGGCGCTCAATGTTTGTCCCGATAAATGCCCAGCAACTCGACCGCATCTCGAAGCCGCCAGCGAACCTCGTCCTCGGGTGCATAGCGGTCGAGCCAGAAACTCATCGATCTGAGCAACTCAGGGTCTCGCAGCCAGTCCGAGACCTGCACTATTCCGCCTTCGGGCCAATTCAACCCGAATTGCTCCCCGGCGCGGAAGAAGCCGGAATTACGCCCGAGGAGGTGCGCAAGTCCAAGTGCGCCACTGATACTCCTTCGGGTCTGCTCTCGCCATTCCGTCAGGAAGAATTGCAGGTCGGCGTATAGAAATGGCATCCCCAGAAACACCTCATCCGCACGACCGAAATGCAGTTCGCCAAAACCTGCGCTCAAGGCTTGCAACCACAGCGAACGCCAGTAGTGATCGACGGCTTCACGCTCTGTTACGGGCCATTCCCGGCATCGTTGCGACGCCAAATGGCTCAGGACGAGCCATATTTCGACGTCTGGGAATCGTTCCTGATGTTCGAACGCCACGACTTCGCAGATCCGCGGCAGACACCGCTTAAAAAACCCAACATTCTCGTTTGGCTCGAAGTAGTAGGCATCCCGCAAATAGTATTTCAGCAGTCCCGCTCCGAGGCTTTCGAGCCTAGGCCCTGTCAACTGCGCATGCTGCGATTCGTCCAGATGGGACGGATCAGCCATATCTAGTCGAGCCCCCCGATAGGGCTCAAACGCAACATATAACTCTTCGACCGCCGCCTCGAGCGGCATTCTATCTGTGTCTGGGGGAGCTATGGGTTCCCTTTTCCCTCGAACTAATGGCTATGCCCGTGACCCGGCCCATGCGTATGCCCGTGGTCGTGGCCGTGCTTGTCCAGCAACTCGCCCAGGTCTTCTGGCGTCAACTCGCCCTCGAACGGCTCCGGCCCGACCTTCTGTAACATCATCGGCTCGAGCGGCGTCTGAGCCAGGTCGGCGAGCGGCGGGTTGTCGTAGCCGCCGCCGTCGGCGTCCACGAAGACCGGATTCGAGAACGCAAACGGCGTGACGCCCGTATTGGGAACCACCGGCCACATATGGCCGCTGCCGCGCACGATAAAGACGACGTACGCGTCCTCGGTCACCGTCAGCGGAATGTCGACCGTCTTCGTCCGGTGTTTGTGCGATGCATCACCGGCCGCGACCTCGACGAGGTCCGACGGCTCGAATGCAATATCGTGCGAGGACGTCGGCGCGATGGGCTCGCCGTTCTCTTCGCCCGGCGCGGTCACGATGTCGTCGGCCGGAAGGTTCGTGTAGACATCGATGGTGTCCACGCTCATCCATTCCGGCACGTCGACCGTCACCCGCGCCGTCACCTGACCGTCCGAGACCGACAGCGTCTCGCCGAGCGTCGCGGTGTCTCCGCCGCTATTCTCCAACTCCACGCGGAAGAACGGCCCGCTCGTGCCGATGGCGCGATTGGCGTTGGAGGCGGCTGCGAAAACCTGCGCATCGAAGGTTTGCGGCGTGTCGTTTTCGTCTCCGACGAAGACGAAGGTACGCGGGCTGCCGCCCAGGTCCGAGTACAACCTATGTGTATCCGTCACCGCGGTGGCGGTGGGCGAGAAGCCGCGGCTCACCATTTGAAGCCACCAACGCATGACGGTCCAAGCCTTGTTTTTGCTGTGGCCATTCATCATCTCGATGGCGCTAAATCCGTCGGACCAGAGCCCGGTATCCTGGCCGCTGGCAGAACTCTGATCGGGGTCGAGCCGCTTCGTCTCCGGGTCCGCAAGCGTGATGCCGCGCAGGACATCGGCCTGCAGCGGCGGAATCGTGCTCCCGGGGTGGTTGATCTGCTTGACGTTCGCGTTGCTCGCGTCGCCGTCCTGCTCGTCGACCCAGCTAAAGATCTCGGCGGGTGTCATGTCGAAGTCGACGCCGCGCGCCCAATCGAGCGCGCCCCCGCGTCGATGCGTCGGATCGCGCTCGAGTGGGAATGCGTTGAAGTGGCCGATGTGTGGGGTGGTAATCTCGGCTCCGACTACGCTGGTAATCTCGGCGCCGGCGCCCTGCCGTTCGATCTCGGGACCGTAGTCGCTGATGAAGTCGTGGTCGGTGCTGATGAGGACGTCGACGCCCTCGCCCATGAAGTCGCGCACGCGGTCATGTTCTCGGACGATGCTATCCGCCGAGGTGACGCCGTGGACGTGGAAGTCGGCGGAAATGGCACCGCTGGTGTCGACGACCCGGGCGATTTCGGCGTCGAGCGAGACCGAGTCGCCCTCGCCCAGCTCGACGAGTCGCCCGCCGTCGTCGCGCGCCGTGCTCGGCCAGATCGACCACTCCATGCCGCGCGTCACAACCACGCGATAGTCGCCGGCGGGTACATCGATGCTGGCCCGGCCGTCGACCCCGACGGAGACGATCCGCGAGACGTTCTCGGGCAGCGAGTCGAGGGTGACGTCGCGCTCCTGAGAGCCGGGCATATCCGCGCACTGATTGACGCACAAAACCATAACACGGGCCGGAGTCGGCTCCCCGTCCGGCGTCGAGACCGTCAGTTCGATCTGCGCCGCGTCCTTGAGGGTCAGGTCGGCCCTACCGTCGGCGCCGTCAGTCATCGTAATCGATGCATCGATGCGACTGACCCGCCCGTCCATTCGACCGCGAACCGTGTACTCACCGGCCGGCACGATCATCGCGTACTCGCCGTTGGCGTCGGTACGCGTCTGGTTCATACCGCGGTCGTCGGCGCTGATCGCGGTGACGAGCGCGCCCTCAACCGGCTGTCCGTCGGCATCGGAGACCGTCCCTCGCACCGTGCCACGGTCGACAGCGAGCCGGTCGTAGATCGGGTCGACCATGGAGTTGAGCCTACCGTTGCCAAAGTACTCCCAGTGCTCGATCACGCCGACGTCTTGCGGCTCGAGGTGGAGCAACCCGGACAACTCATCGAGGTATTGCTCCTGGGCCAAAAGCGTATCGAGCACGTTGTCGCGCCCCATCAACGATACCGTCACGCCCGACACGGAGATCTGGCTTCCCCCTCGCGGCAATTCATCCTCGGAGTCACGCAGTCGCTCGACGGGCTTCGGCAAATAGGCATACCCGCCATCCGGCCCCGAATACGCCACGAAAGGCAACACCTCGCCCTCCAGGTTGTCGGTGCCGAGCGAGCGATACCCCCAGCCGCGCAGGCTGCTGAGCGGGTT
>JBNJFZ010000291.1:0-4525 GCA_051747295.1 Myxococcota bacterium | reverse complement strand
TCCACCGGCGCGCGGAAGGTCTCGGGCGAGCCGGGGTTGAAGATCACGCCGGTCACGGTGTCGCGGACGGCCAGGATCTTCTCCATCGACTCCTTCGGGTCGAGCACCAGCAGGTGCACCTCGCCGTCCTCCGCCATCCGGCCCTGGTCGCGGGCGAACGCCTTGAGGCGTCGCACGTTGGTGAACGCGATGATCCACGGCTGTTCCTCGACCATCACCACGGTCGGGTGCGTGGGCCCCTCGACGTCCTCGGCGGGCAGAAAATACCAGCCCTTGAGCATGAACACCGCGTGCCAGAGCGCCTCGATATTCTCGGTGCTCGGCTCCGATCGGGCCTGCGCTACGAAGTCGCGAATCTGTCGTCCCTGTCGCTTCGCCATATCCTTGTCCTGGTCCAAACGCGAGCAGCCCGACTCACGTCAAGCGAGCCGGGCTGCGTCGGTCATGTCGGTGTCGTCTGTGGTGCGGCCACCTCGGCCTCACCGATCGACAGCCTCTTACTGGGTCTCGATCTTGAGAGTCCAGCTATTGAGCGTGCCGGTGTCGAGGTTCGCCTCGTCCCAGACGTTGAGCTCCCAGGTTCCCTCGGTGCTCATGCCGTCGAAGTCGCCGACCTGGAAGGTCTCGACCACGTCGTCGTCACTGCTCGAGTCCGACTCGAAGAGGATGGCGAACTCACCGCTGGGGTGGATGAGCAGTGCGCTCAGATCACCCGAGTAGGAGTGCGAGATGTTGACGCTGGCGGTGACGCTGGCGATCGTGCCGGTCTCGGTGACGTCGACGGTGCTGCTCACACCGGTCTCGTCGTTGTCCGGAATCTCGACGCCGGGCTCCTGGCTGTGGGTGATGGTGCCCGGGTCCGTCTGCTCGCAGGCCGGCGCATCGCTGCACGCCGTGTCTTCGCAGTCGGTCAGGCCGTTCTCGTCGTTGTCGATGCCGTCATCGCAGACCTCGTCCGGAAGCTCGACTTCGATGTCGGGCACGTCGCTGATGCGACCGGAGCCGTACTCCTCGACGTAGCGGTACGAGATGTAGCCATAGCCGTCGGGGAAGTCGTTCTCCGAGCCAAATCCACCGGTGCCCCAGCTATTCTTGAAGATGAAGAATCCTTTCTCGGTGACCGGGTCTCCGTTCTCGTCGACGCGCGGGTTCCCCTCGTCATCGATGAGCTGAACTTCGGCCTCGTCGTCCCAGCCGACCAGCAAGATCGAGTGTCCGGCGCGGTTCTCCAGGCTCTTGGTCTTATCGGTCTCGTTGGGATACGGCACGAAGCCCTCGCGGAACATGCTCTTGTCGACCGGGATCGACGACCCGCCGTGGTTCCAGGACTGGTAGAAGAAGTCGAGCCCGACGATGACCGCCTGCTCGTCCTCGAACATATGCGCCTTGATGTCGTCGGTGCGCGTCGAGATGTAGCGGCCGCGCGGCAGCGTGAACAGCTCGGCATCATCTGCCTCGGCCGGCGGCTCGCCGCCCGTATAACATCGCGTCGGGCGGTCGTCGCCTTCGCACGCTTCATCATCGCTGGAGTCCCAGGGGAACGGATTATACGGCCATACCGATTCTTCCGGGATGCCGTACTCGCTGATCGCTCGGAGGTTCGAGCGACCCGTCGAGCCGCTCGTATTCGCGAACGAGCCGACCTGCGTCTTCACCGACCACTGCAGGTACTGCTCGGAGAAGTCCGGGTTCTGTATCGTACCTTCTTTGATGTAGAGGTGCTCCATGAGCCCGACGGTCGAGAAGATCGAGCATACCCCGCGGCTGCCCTGACTCTTGACCGGCGACTGCAGCTCCACCAGCTCCGAGAACTCCGACGGGAGCGTCACGTCCGACTTGCGCTCCTCCGGATCCAGCTGATCATTCTTGGGCGCCCCCTCTTTGAGGACATCCACGTCGGTCAACGGCGGCGTGTAGTTGATGCCGTCGTCTCCGCCGTTATTCGCCGAATTATTCTGTTGCTCTCCGCCGGTGTCACCACAACCCGCCCCCAATAGCAGCACGGCGAGCAGGACACCCATGGTACGATTCAATCGAAACTTCATATTTGGCTCCAAAAGTTGATGCGATTCAGTGACTCTATCTAAGTCCTTCCGGGGCCAAGACGCAAGCTTTCGACCCGGATTTCGTCGAACTCGGGATGCCGATGAACCCGCATCGACATCGTCGGGCCTACAGTAATTCAAGCTTCATGCCAGCGCTGAACGGCCATTCAGCACCGGCTCACGCCGCTCGAGAGGCGGGGTGGCAACTGCAGCTTCCGGTCCAGAGTGGTCATTGCGGGGTCTGTAGTTGCCTGTTGACCGAGCGTTTATCCGGGGTTGCGCGCCGCCCGTCGCGATGCCAATCTGTGGTACTCGTGTCAAATACTGCAACCGACGCTCCTCGCGCGTCGATCCGGGGGACCCATGTCCACGACATTGATCATCATTCTCGGCGTAGCCTTCCTCGGCGGCCCGGTCGTCATCATCCTGCTGTTCGTATTCCTGGGGAGTATGGCGTCGACCCGAGCCGACGCCACGTGGGACGAGGACGGCAACCCACTCGACCAGACGGCCCTGGCGGAGAAGTACGGGCTGCGGCCCGGCGGACGCTCATACGGCTACCGCGTGCGCGGCGAGTTGGACGACATGGTCGTGGACTTTTCGTCCCACAAGCGCAGCCGAAGACGCCGCAAATCGCTGTTCCCCAGCCGCAACGAAGGGTCGAAGCTCGTGGTCGAATTCCACCTCCCGATGCCCCCGGGCCTGGCCTTCGGGCTCCACAAGGGCCCGGTCGAGCCCCCGCTCCACATGCTCGAGGACGTCTTGCGCCCCATCGATCGCGAGTACAAAGGAAACCTGGTCATGGTCGCACACGATCCCGATGAAGCCGGCGACTTCCTCGACGACGAGCGCATCCTCAACTGGCTCGGCCTGCTCTGCGCCCTGGGCAACGAGCTGGACTTTCGCGACCACACGCTCCGGTGGGAGGCCACGATAAAGATGGAGGTCCATCAGGCGGATCATATCCTGCGGCACCTCACACAGGCGCGCCAGGCGATGCGCGAGAAGTTCGACGCGATGTCAGAAGAAGACGCCCGGAAGCTGCCCGCCGGACATTGGTAGGTCGTGCTTACACGCCGATCGCGATCAGATACGCCCAGTTCAGCAGCGGGATCGCCGCCAGCGACACCTTGAACGCGATGCTCCACGTGTCGCTGAGCTCGACCTTGACGCGCTTATCCATCAAAAACGACACGAAGCTCACGCCGCCCCACAGCCCCAGGCCGACATAGATCGCGATCATCATCGGTTGGAACAGGATCGCGTGGGCGACATCGCCGTAGAGCAGCCGCATCGTGGCGCGCGTCGACCCGCACGTCATGCACGGCAGGCCCACGAGCGCCTTGAGCGAGCAGATGCCCATGTCGGCGCTGTTTTCCTGGACGAGGTACCCGCCCAGCGGCATCAAGAAAAGCGGCAGCATCAGGAGGGCGCCGATCGGCACCTTCCCGGGCTCCCGGTCTTCGACCTCGATGTTGATGGCGTCAGGCAAGGTAGCGTCCGGTCACCAGCAATGAGATTCCGATGAACATAAGCGCCGTCACGCCGTGGACGGCCATGAATGCGCCCTTCCCACCTTCGCCGGTCTGGTGAAACTTGCGCATCTTGAAGTGGAAGAATTGGTCGAGCACGATCACGACCACCACCAGCGCGAGCTTGGCGTGGAACGTCGCGCCCCAGGGCCCGTCGGCCTTCAGGTACAGCGCCGGGTTCGCCAGGAGACTGTAGAGCCCGGTGCCCAGCGTGATCAAAAAGCCGGGCAGCACGCCGATATAGTACGACTTGCTCTCCCAGTCCTTCCACACCGGATCGGGCTTTGGTCCCTCGATCCCGGTGTGTACCGCCACGTGACGACTGAGCATGAACAGCCCGCCCATCCACAGGATCAGACCGATGACATGTAGACCAATCAGAGTTCCACTCATCTCAAAACCTCGAAGTGTTTATCAACCGTTATTGGGATCGTCGTGCGGCCGTTCCCAGACCCCGAGCAACATCCCCGCGATCTCCTCGGCCGTCAACCGCGCAGCTTCCCCGGGGGTGATCCCGGTGAAGACCGCGCGCCGGATCATCGATGACACGGACACGCCCCTGCCGTAAACCGCCTCGCCCGGCGTGGTAATTTCGAAAAAGTAAGTATCGGCCTCGGTCTGCTCGACGCGGTAGTCGAGCCGGGCCTCGCGAAAGGTGTGCTCGACCATCTCGATGGCGTGGCGGGCGACGACGTGCGCCTCGGCCCAGGCCGCGCCGTCGTCGAGGGCCTGCTGGGCCGCCTCGGGCAGCCACGTGCGCCAGCGCCCGGGCATGTAGTCGGGGTGCTCGTGGGTGGCGAGGTCGCCGGGCGTCGACTCGAGCAGCGGGATGACGATGAGCTGGCCGTCGACGAATTCCTGGTCGAACTCGGCGTCCTCGATCTCCTCGACGAGCTCGCTGGCCATCGCCTCGGACTCGTCGATGACGATCCAGCACGACTTGCTGAC
>JBNJFZ010000290.1:0-4534 GCA_051747295.1 Myxococcota bacterium | reverse complement strand
TGTTCCCGTAGTGCGTCGCGCGCTTCTTCGAAGATAGCGCGCGGGAGCGTCAAACGGACCAGCACCGCCATGATGGCGATGAGGACCAGCCCACCGAGGATCTCCGCGAGCAAAAACTCCCACCCAAAAAGGATGAGGATCATCAACCCGAGCTCGACGATCAGGTTGGTGCTCGCGAACATGAAGGCCATGACATTGAGCGGATGGCCCCCTTTTTTGAATAGCCCCTTGCCGATAGCCACGGCCCCGAAGCTACACCCGCTACTGGCGGCTCCGAATCCGGTCGCGCGCAGCAGGTCGACGAGGCGAGTCTCGCCGATAAGATCCGCAATCTTCTCCTTGGAGACGTAGACCTGCACCCAGCTGGTAATCATCAGCCCCATGATGATCGCCCAGCCGGCGGTCCACAAAAAACCAAACCCGATACGCAGCGCATCGACTATTTGCGACAACATCACGAGTCCTCATCATACAGAATCAGTCTTCCTAACAGTTCTTGCAGATGCCCGCTCGAGCGACTCGGCGCCGTCTACACTGGCCTCAGTCCGCACGGTCGCGCCATAGACCACGAAAGCTAATTGCACGAAGCGTTCCGACGAGGTTCGACAACGGACGAACCCACCGAGCCCACGGCTTGCGGGCCGCGACACACCGATCGGCACTCGTAATCTCGTGCGGCAATCTGTTGTGAGAGTTGCCCACCTCGATGGAAATCAACAATTCTCTGCACCCGCTGTAGAAAACTGTGCAACTCTCGGCGAAGCTGGCCACCTCGCCCGCAGCGCAGCGGCGAGAGACGCAGAGTAGCTATCGAAAACCGCCTCGAATCACACGTGCTCGGCGAGGCGTTCGACGGCGGCCTCGTCGCCTAGACGCTCGTACAAACGACGGGCGAGCCGCCTCGCCTTGCGTGCCCGCTCGTCGTGGCCGTGCTGCTCGATGTATTCTCCTGCAATTTCGGCCAGCCAGGCGCAGTCTCGGTACAGATACTGGCCGTCCAACCAGGCGTCATCGAATCGAGCCAGCAACGTGTCGAACCCCGCGTCATCACCATCGGCCGCTGCGGACGACAGCCGAACGAGACCGATGATAGCGGAGAGCCGCTGATAGGCGGGCTGTGACAGATAGGAGTCGATTCGACTCAGCGTTCGACGTGTCGCGACACGGTCTCCAGTCGCTGCGTGAACGATCGCCTGGTTGATGACCGCGAAGACTCGGCGCCTCTGGTCGCCGAGGGTCCGGGCGAGCGCTTCCGAGGATTGGTAATGCTCCAGGGCGGTCTCGAAGTCGCCGGTAAATTTGGTGGCTTCGCCCAACACATTGACCAGGCTGTCCTCGATGGACGTATAGCCGCGGGCGCGAACCTGCTCGAGCAACTCCTCCGCGGCATCGAACACCCTCTCGAACTCGCCGAGTTCGACCTGAATATTGAGCAGCCCCGAACGAGAAAACGCGATGCGAAAGGGATTCCCCGCAGACTCGGCATACTCCAACGCCAGCTCAAATTGATGTTTGGACTCCGGGAGGTCAGGGACTGTGTAGTACAGCCAGCCGAGCCGGTGATGGGCCTGGCCGATGAGCGATGGATCACCGTGCCGCCGCGCAGCAGCGACCGCTTCCTCACCCAGCGCGACCGCACGGGCGGCCTCGCCGCGCTCGTCGGCGACGAATGCCAACACGTCGAGGGACCGTGCCAGCAAGTCGTCATCGCCGCGACTCTCGGCGAACTTGCGCACACGTGAGGCGAGCCGTCGAGCCTGATCGGTATCGGTGTCCACCATCGCCATAAACGTGGCTAAATGGACATCATTGACCAACCGGCGACGGTCGTCATCGGGGAGGCCGATCTCATCCATCAACTCCTCGCGGCGTTCCCACCTCTCGCGCGCCGTCTGCATCTCACCGCGCCATTGCTCGAGCTTCGCGGCTTCCACCAGGGGCGAGAGCGCACGCTCGAGATCGCCAGCCGCGATCCAGTGGTCTGCCTGGCGGCCGGCGGTCGAGCGCCCGTTATGCCCGGCGATGTCCTCGAGCGCCCTCGCGCAACTGCGGTGATGTTCGGTCAATCGGTCGGACTGACGGGCCTGCTCCTTGAGGCTGTCGACGAGGAGCCCGTGCGTGAACGCGCAGCCGTTGGGCGTCTCGCGCGCCAACCCACGGGCGAAGAGTTGTCCTGGGAGCGAGGAGGGAAGCTCGACGCCCCTTTTCTGACAGGCCGCTCGCCACTCCTCGTTGTCGACCTGCTTGCCGAGAACGGCGGCGAGCTCGACCGCCCAGCGCACCTCGCGATGCCGCTCGACATCGAAGGAGTCGACGAGGCGATCTATGCGCCCCACCCACAGCTCGAAGACGTCGTCGGGAAGCGGTGCCTCGACCCCCTCGACCAGGCGAAACCCCTGCGCCCCCACCTCAATATGGCCGCGGTCGATCAGATGTCGCAGTAGTTGCGTGGCAAAGAGCGGGTTACCCTCGGTACGATCGGCGAGCAGCTCCACCAGCTCGTCTTCGAGTGCGAGCATTCGGGAGATCAGCTGACGGTGGTGATGCGCCGACAAGTCGGCGAGGTCGATGCGTCTGCAGGCGGCGTCCTCGGCTAGCGCGTCGATGCGCCCGGCGAGGTCGGGCTCCTCGGCGAGGATATCAGCGCGAAGAGTGGCCACGATCACGGCGTCCGGCTCCAGGCCATCCGAGCCGACCAGAAACTCCAGATGGTCGAGCGTGTCCGTGCCCCAGTGCAGATCGTCGAGCCAGACGAAGCATGGCCGTTCAGCCGACAGGCGTCGCAGCAACCGCTGACTGAGAGCCCATCGCTGAGCCGCCGTCGAAAAACGAAACGAAGGCCCATCCGGCATGGCATCGGGTTTCGGCTCGAGCCACTCGGCCAGCGTGCGGACGTCGCGATCGTGGAACTCGTCATACGGCCCAGATTCAGCGAGGTCCTCGCGGAGAAATTCGAGGAGTTCATCGTGGTCGAGCTTCCAGCAGCGGAATGCCCGGCGCATCAATCCCGCAATACCCTCCACGTCGCTCGCAGCACCCGGGGTATGGACCGCCATCACCTGGCGAACGGCTCCGACCTCAGCAGCACGACGCCCCATCCATTCGGCCAGGCTGCTCTTGCCCGTACCAGGGCCACCCACGAGAAGCACGACGCGAAGCCCGCCGCGGTGTGAGACCTCCTCGATCGCCGCCCAGATCGCGTCGCGCGCCCCGTCGCGGTCGACGAAGGGAATGGAGCGCAGACCGAAGAGACCGAGACCAGCGCCCGTGAGTGGGTTGGAGAGGCGCTCTGCCTCCTCGACCCGCCAGGTGCCCGGAAGGACTGGTCGAGGTTCGCGTCTCTCGGTGTCGTCGAATCTCTCGGCTCGGTGCTGCTGGGGCGTTGACTGTCGTCGGGTCTCGGCGAGGTCCCCGTCCGAAGGTTCGATGCCAGGTGCGTACGTGAGAGTCTCGCCGAACGGAGTCGTTCGGGCGAGCGTGGGTGCGACAACGTCGAACGCCTCGTTGACGTCGCCTCCACCGAGCGCCGCGTCGGATTCGAGTTCACCGAACGGGAAAGCCGCTCGCGCGTCGGCCGCCCGTCCAAATCGAGCCATGGGATCGACTTGCATGGCTCGACGAACCCACGCCTCCAGCCCGTCCGGGACCGGGAAGCGCGGCTCGAGCTTCGGGCGGGCGGCCGAGAGGTGCTGATTGACGAGCTCGATGACAGATCCGCCGCGAAATGGAGGGCGTCCGCACACCCACTCCCACACAAGGCATCCCAACGCGTATAAGTCGGTCCATGGACCGTACTCGCGCCAACGTCCCCGGGCCTGCTCGGGCGCCATGTAGTGGGGAGTCCCCGACATAGACCGCAGCCGCTCCAGAGGCTGGGCGTGTTCGGTCCCCAGCGCATGCGCGATGCCGAAATCAGCGAGCTTGAAGCGCAAGCCGTCGCCGTCTTCGAATACCAGGATATTGTCGGGCTTGAGATCGCGGTGGATGACGTCTCGGGCGTGGGAGTGCGCCAGAGCGTCGAGCACGGAGCAGACGAGGGTCTGGATCGAGCGCCAACTCGAAAAAGGCATCAAGTCGCGCACCGTTCCGGCGTTGGCGAGCTCCATAGCCAGGTAAGGGCTCCCTGCGACCAACTTACCCCCCGAGGGCGTCACAGCCTCCTCGGGTATCGTCCCGTAGTCGAACAAGACCGCAACCCCGGGATGCTTCAGGCCAGCATGAGCCCGTACCTCTCGCTCGAAGGCACGCTGGGTCTGTTGGCTCCGGGCCTCGAGTATGACCTTCACGGCGGCGTCGACGTTCTGCTCGCGATGCCGAGCTCGCCAAACCTCACCCATGCCGCCGCGCGAAATAGGCTGCAACAGATCAAATGCGTCGACGCGAATTGTGTTCTGATGGCTCAACCGACCCGTCCGTGCGATGGCGGAGTTGCTAGGGAAGCACGATGATGATGGCCCTGTCGCGCCCGTCGGGACCGTCTACGGCCTCGGCGTGCTCGGTCGGACACACTCCAGGCCCTCTGCACCGATGTGGT
>JBNJFZ010000289.1:0-4626 GCA_051747295.1 Myxococcota bacterium | reverse complement strand
GGCTCCGCCGCGGAGGGGGCCTTCACGTGTGCTCCTGTACGACCGTCGTTAAACTGCGCCGTCGCGGGGCCTTCACGTCCGTCGCTCCAAAGAGCAACATTCGCAAATTGCCAGAAAACGACACCTATGGCATACGTGCGCCGCAGCGTATTGTGAATTCAGGATCAACGCCCCGCTTAACACCGTTTATGAGAGACTGGAAGATGTCAGAAAGAAACGCCCCCTCGCGTAAAATTCGATACAAGTCGGCACTTGCCTGTTTCAGTGTTGGGATTGCCGTCGCACTGACTTTGAGCGGTTGCTCCGCCCTCCAGGGCGTCACAAACGTGGGCACCGGCGGTGCCGCGGCCGGCAGCCCGCAAGAGAAGGTCATGGAGACGTTTAATTCCTTCGAATTGTCAGACTGCAGGGACGCAAGATCTGACCTCTTCGAGTGCGGGGGCGAGTTTGTCGAGAAAGCTGGCCTCATCCCCGAGGGCTCCTACATCGAGAACCACACGATCTACAACCCGCGCGACGACATGGAAAACCCTGACGAGCGCTGGCTCCTCAACTGGGAGAAGCTGCCAACGGGAAACGGCACCGAGCAGGTCGAATATGTCTACGGTGTGCTCGCGACCGCTGCGATCCGCAAGAACTGGGCCGAGAAATGTAGTGCGTCGTACGCCGAGATGCACCAAGAGCAACTCGTGGCCGCCGATGAGGAACTCGCAGCCAAGATCAAAGAGGCTCGGTCGTTGGAGAACATCCACGAGCGCATCCGCGCATTGACCGAGCTGCGCACTCGATTCGAATCCGACGTGAGCCCACTCCCACGCTATTATAGCAAACGATTGGCCCACACGGTCGGCGGTCGCTACGAGTTGGAGAAGGCCATCGTCGAGGAGCTTCGCGCCGCAGATCTCGAAGTGCTCTACGATGACGAATACATGGGGCCGGAGTCCGAACTTCTGTCGTTGTTGCGCCCGAGGATGAGCCTCGAGGAAGAGACCGAGGCCTACTGTGGCCATGCATCCGTGCACGGCGCTGACGGGCTCGCTCCCGTCGACACCTATCCCGGCGTCCAGTTTGCTGCCCACGCCTACACCGACGAACAGCGCGAGGCGCTCCAGACCAAAGTCAGCGAGCTCCGAAAGACCAGCACCGAGGCGTTTGCGCTCTCCGATGAAGCGAAGAAGAAGCTCGAGAAGGTCGAGGATGCCCGGATTAAATCGGTGGCGTCGCTCGAAGAGCAAGACGAGGGGCTCGTAATCGTTGAGAGCACCACTGAAGAGGAGACGGTAACCCTCGGATGCAGAGACCTGGACCGGGTCAAGAAAAGGCACCCCGACGGCCGCGTCGAATACCACAAGGAATGTGACTACGCCGAGCGCAACCGCACCATCGAGAAGCGCCACCAAATGCCGGCTCTACCCGAGGGCGTCGAGCTCGAGGAAGGCAGCTCGCTGTCGTTCGTCTATTTCCGACGAGATCACGCTACCGAGTCCAAAGGAGACAGCAAGCGCGACGACGTGGTCGAGAACTACGAGCTCGATGTTCTGTTCGTGACGGAGTTCGGCGACGAAGTATTCTACAGCGACTCACGTTGATTTGAGTTTCCTACCGGCGTTCAGGAACCTCACGGCGTCAGCCCCATCGGCCGCGCGTTGCGCGGCCACTTCCGGGGGCCTACCAGCGTTCAGGAACCTCACTCCGTCAACCCCATCGACCTCGCTCCGCTCGGCCACTTCCCCTTCCGGCTTCGCCGGTGGGGAAGTCCACATAGCCACAATGACAAGTGGTTGCTTTGCGAGGGGGCCCTCCTCGTGAAGCAGCCACTTGCGAATATGGCGCGCCGCGGAGGGGGCCTTCACGTGTGCTCCTGTACGACCGTCGCCAACCTCCAGTTGCACCCTTCCCCACCTTTTACTAAACCTCTCGGATACATCGACGCGGTGCGTCGAGAATCATTTGTACTCCTCACTGATCCGAGACGAGAGATGTCTGACTACAATCCGAGTGAAATCGAGCCGAAGTGGCAGCAGTACTGGGACGAGAATGGGACCTATCGGGTCGAAATGGACGCCGATAAGCCCAAGTACTACGTCCTGGACATGTTTCCGTACCCGTCTGGCTCGGGCCTACACGTCGGACACGTCGAGGGATATACCGCCACGGACATCATGGCGCGCTACAAGCGTGCGCGCGGCTTCAACGTGCTGCACCCGATGGGCTGGGACGCCTTCGGCCTGCCCGCCGAGCAATACGCGCTCAAGACCGGCACGCACCCGCGGATCACGACCGAGAACAATATCGCGACGTTCAAGCGTCAGCTCAAAGCCCTGGGCTTTAGCTACGATTGGGAGCGCGAGGTCAACACGACCGACCCGCAGTACTACAAGTGGACGCAGTGGATTTTCCTGAAGCTCTACGAGCAGGACCTGGCGTATGTCGCCGAGGTCCCGGTCAACTGGTGCCCCGCCCTTGGCACGGTCCTGGCCAATGAGGAGGTCATCGACGGCAAGTCCGAGCGCGGCGGCCACCCGGTCGTCCGAAAGCCCATGAAGCAGTGGATGCTCAAGATCACCGAGTACGCCGACCGGCTGCTCGACGACCTCGACATCATCGACTGGCCCGAGCACCTCAAGGAGATGCAGCGCAACTGGATCGGCCGCTCCAAGGGCGCCGAGGTCGACTTCTCGGTCGACCCGGAGTTCACCGGCGGGCAGGACGCCAATCTCCGCGTCTACACCACGCGCCCCGACACGCTGTTCGGCGCGACCTACATGGTGCTCTCGCCCGAGCACCCGCTCGTCGACGACATCACCACCGACGAGCACGCAGGCGAGGTGTCCGAATACGTCGAGGAAGCCAAGCTCAAGAGCGACCTCGAGCGCACCGAGCTGCAAAAGGAAAAGTCCGGCGTCTTCACCGGCGCCTACGCCATCAACCCGGTCAACGGCGAGCGTATCCCGATCTGGGTGGCCGACTACGTGCTGATGAGCTACGGCACGGGCGCCATCATGGCCGTGCCCGCCCACGACGAGCGCGACTGGGAATTCGCCAAGAAGTACGACATCGAGATCCGCGAGGTCGTCTCCGGCGGCGACGTCGACGAGGAGGCCTACACCGGTGACGGCGAGCTGGTGAACTCCGACATCCTCAACGGCTTGTCGGTGCCCGACGCCAAGAAGAAGATCACCGAGTGGCTCGAAGAAAACGACATGGGCAAGGCCGCCATCAACTACAAGCTGCGCGACTGGCTGTTCAGCCGCCAGCGCTACTGGGGCGAGCCCTTCCCCATCCTCCACACCGAGGACGGCGAGACCGTGCCGCTGCCCGAGGAGCAGCTGCCGTTGCGCCTGCCCGAGGTCGAAAAATACCAGCCCAGCGGCACCGGCGAATCCCCGCTCGCCACCATCGAAGAGTGGGTGCAGGCCGAGGTCCCCGAGGGACACCCGAAAGCCGGCGAGCCCGCGCGTCGCGAGACGAATACGATGCCCCAGTGGGCCGGATCCTGCTGGTATTACCTGCGCTACATCGACCCGAAGAACGACGAAGAAGCGTGGGACGAGGACAAGGAAGACTACTGGATGCCCGTCGACCTGTACGTCGGCGGCGCCGAGCATGCCGTGCTGCACCTGCTGTACGCGCGCTTCTGGCACAAGGTGCTCTACGACTGCGGGCTGGTCTCCACCAAAGAGCCGTTCCAGCGCGTGGTCAACCAGGGCATGATCCTGGGCCGCACTTACCGCTACTGGACCGCCCAGGACGGTGAACTCGTCGGCGCCGACTACGACGGAGACACCTCCGAGATGGTCGAGCACGTGGTCACTCCCGCGGACGTGCGTTGGGACGGGGAAGACCCGATGCACCCCGACGAGGACATCCAGCTCGACGTCGTCACCGAGAAGATGTCGAAGTCCCGCGGCAACGTGGTCAACCCCGACGACGTCATCGAAGAGCACGGCGCCGACGCGCTGCGCATGTACGAGATGTTCATGGGCCCGGTCGAGCAGACCAAGCCCTGGGATCCGGGCGCGGTCAGCGGCGTCTCGCGCTTTTTGTCGCGCGTCTGGCGCCTCATCGCCGACGAAGACGGCGTGGCCGACAACGTGCTCGACTTCGAGCCCAGCGGCGACGCCCAGCGCGAGCTCCACAAGACTATCAAGAAGGTCACCGAAGACACCGAGGAGCTTCGCTTCAACACCGCCATCGCGGCGATGATGGAGTACGTCAACTTCCTGTATAAGCAGGATGACGTCTCCAAAACCGCCGCTGAAGCACTGGTCGTGATGCTCGCGCCCTACGCGCCGCACGTGGCCGAGGAGCTGTGGCACCGGCTCGGCAACGAGGAGTCGGTCGCGCTGGCCGACTGGCCCGAGTACGTCGAAGAGCTCACCAGGGACGAGACCGTCGAGGTCGCCGTCCAGGTCAACGGCAAGGTCCGTGGCACCATCGACGTCGCACCCGACGCCGACGAGGACACGGCTGTCGCGGCCGCCCGCGCCGACGAGAACGTGGTCAAATTCCTCGATGATGGCGAGCTTCGCCGCACCATCTGGGTGCCGGGGCGCATTCTGAACTTCGTGGTGAGCTGAGCGATGTCGGACGAGAAGACATACTACGAGGAAGTCGGCGGCGAGC
>JBNJFZ010000288.1:0-4631 GCA_051747295.1 Myxococcota bacterium | reverse complement strand
GCGGCGGCGCTGACCGCCGGAGAGCGTCTTGACCTTCTTTTTGAGGTCGTGGCGGTCGAAGTTGTAGTTGCCGAGGTAGTCACGTTTGTGGTGGCGCACGTCCCCGATCCAGACGTAGTCACTCTCGCTGAATGCATCGTAGACGTTCTTTTCGGGGTCGAACTCCAGACCGTGCTGGGACAGGTAGCCGATCTGGACCTGTTCGCCCATCTCGATCATGCCGGCGTCGATGCGCTCCTCACCGACGAGTAGCTTGAGCAGGGTGGACTTACCGCAGCCATTGGGGCCGACCAGGCCGACCTTATCGCCCGGAGCGACCATGATGCTGACGTCTTCGAGCACGTCGTTGTCGCCGAATGACTTGTAGATGCCGCGCGCCGCGACGATGAGGGCGCCCAGAGGCGGCCCGTTGGACATCTCGACGGTGACTTCCTCGGGCGCGACGTCGACGAGCTTCTCGCGCGCCTCCTGGATTTCGTCGGCGCGCTTCTTCGAGCCGCGACCGCGCGCTTTGACGCCGCGGTCGAGCCAGTCGAGCTCTTCTTCGAGGGCCTTCTCGCGGCGCTCCTTTGTGCGCTCGAGGACCTCGAGTCGCTTCTCGCGACGCTCCATATACTCGGCGAAATTACCCGGGTAGTCGAAGATGCCGACAGGCGTCACCTCGAGGATGCGATTGGCGGTCTTGTCGAGAAAATAGCGGTCGTGAGAGATGACCAGCACCGCGCCGGGGTAGCCGTGCAGCCAGTTCTCGAGCCACTCGACCATATCCGGGTCGAGGTGGTTGGTGGGCTCGTCCAGAAGCAGGAGGTCGGGGGATTCGAGCAGGACGCGGGCGAGGGCGACGCGCCGGCGCTGGCCGCCCGAGAGGCCGGCCAGGGGCACATCAGCGACCTGGGTCACACCTAACCGGTCGAATGTTTCTTCGAGGCGCTGCTCCCACTCCCAACCACCGAGGCTCTCGATGCGTTGCTGGAGCTCGTGTTGCTCGTCGATGAGGCGGCCGAGGTCCTCGGGGGCGGCGTTGGCGGTGGCTTCACTGAGCTCCTCGTACTCCGAAACGGCGTCTCGGACCGGCTCGAGCGCCTCCTCGGCGATGTCGCGCGGTGTCTCGGTGAAGTCGTATTGGGGCTCCTGGGGCAGATAGCCGACCCGGGCGCCCTGCTGGAAGGAGACACGGCCGGAATCGGGGACGAACGTGCCGATGAGAATCTTGAACAGCGTCGTTTTCCCGACCCCGTTCGGCCCGACGACGCCGACTTTTTCGCCGGAGTCGACCCCGAAGTCGATGTCTTCAAAGATCTGGTCGGCGCCGAAGCTCATCGACAGGTTTTCGACGTTGAAGACGTTCATGCACTGCTCGGAGGGGATAGGTTCGGGGCCAACGTAAGCTGTGTACCTTTGAGATGGGACCGTATCAAGTCGAGGGTGCGGCTGAAGACCTCACGATGGATTACATCTGCTGATTTCGGCTTCAGCAGGGCAACCTCTGCCGTCAGTTGTGTACGAACTGACAGTAGCGGGTGACTCCACCCGCCCCCTTTTTTCTCCAGGACGCGTCCCTGCGGACCCGCTCAATCGCGCAGCTCTAGCTCGCGGATGTGGAGGTCTTCGTTCTTGTCGATCCAGAACACCGACGCATTCGGGACCTCCTGCCACGACTCACTATCCGTGATCTTCTCGGAGGCCAGCACGGTCGACCGGTAGTCCGCGCCCTCCGGCGCGGTCGTGTGGTACCCGCCACAGACCTCGCAACGGTGGCGGCCTTCGCGTTTTGTGTACCAGAGTTCCCGATTGAGCCGGCATCCCACCAGCTTCTCCTCTTCGGTCCAGAGGAAATTCAGTCCGACCTCGTCGTCCGGAGCCAGGTCCTTGGCGAGCCGGTAGACCTGCACGACGGCCCGGGTGAGCCCGTCGTGCATGGTGAGATCCTCGCGTTCTCGGATGCTGAGCAGCAGGTGAAAGAAGTGTTCGCTGTCGGTGTCTCCGAGAATCGCACCGCGGTGCTGTTCGGTCATTGCATCGAGCATCTTGGGGCGGACCTGCGCGAAGTCCGGGATATGTCCGTTGTGGGCGAGCATGGAGTGTTCGAAGAGAAACGGGTGCGTGTTGACCAATTTGGGTGAACCGACCGTCGCCCGGCGTATATGTGCGAGGATCGTCTTGCCCTCCAGTGTGGCTGCGCCCATCCGGAAGTCCTCGTCCACAGATGCTGGCTCGGCCACCCGCTGGCAGTCCACAAATTTGCCGGCCCACCGGCCGATGCCCCACCCGTGTGGATTCGAGAGCCCGCGGGCGTCTCTCTCGGACTGTCGAATCAGTGAATTCTGGGCTTCGATGAGCTCGCAACCGACTTCGGTGCGATGACTCGCGCGCATTCCGTAGAGACGACACATCGGAATTCCTCGGGTTCAGGCATCTCGAACACGTCTGGAATCTTATGCACGCATCTTTCCGACAAAACCCCACCGCCCGGTCGCGCCTCACTCGGGGGCTTGGAGCGTCTCGCGGGTGCCGAAGTCGTCGGTGATCTGGCGTAGCTTCGGCTGGCCGTCCACGACCGTCCATTGCGACTTGTGGAAGTTGCGGCCGCGAACGTACTCGCCCTCGAGGTCGTGGTGCTCGAACCCCTCTTCGTACATGCGGTATTTGTCGGCACGAATGTCGACGTCGAAGTCGCCGGGCTCGCCGGGGACCTCCAGCAGGATGTCGTGGTGCTCCAGCGGTGCGATGCGGTTGTCGTACTCGAGCTCGATCGCCGGCCACCACTGATAGCGCGACGCGATGCGGTCTCGGGTGCTCGCGATCACCTCACCGTCGGCGGACGTCGCCTCAATGTGGACGTCGATGTGGCGTTCGGGGTCGCCGGTCGGCATGTCGTGGCCGGCGCGGGAGTTGCGCACGCGCACGATCAGCTTCGTACACGCTTCGTCCTCGTCGCAATGATCGCCCGCGTCGGCGAACTCTGGCGAGCGCTCCGGGTTGGGCGTGGCGCCCGGGTTGGCGGGCAGTAGCTCGAGCTCGACGCCGCTTCCGTAGACGTCCTTGAGCTCCGCGACCTCCTCCTTATAGTCCGGGTGCTTGGCGATGAGCGAGCCGCCGAACCAGTGGCGCCGAGTCTGGCGCTTCGGTCGGTCGAAGTTGCCGGCGAGCTTCCGCTCCACCTCTGGCATGTGGCAGCTCTGGCAGGTCTCGCCGCGCTCGGCGTACACGCTCTTCGACCACTCGTCGCCCGTCGAGAAGAAGCAGGCGAGCTGCTTGCTGGGCCAGTGTGCCTGCGCGTTGTGGCAGCTCGTGCAGATCTGCTCGGTCAGCAAGTCCTCGTCTTTGGCGACCGGGTGAGGAGCGTTCGTGTCGCCGTATGGCCCGTGAACCACGCCGTCGCGCACGTGGCAGGTCGCGCAGGTGATCGCTTCTTCTTGCAGGTCCGCGTCGTACGTCGGATTCTTCTTGTAAATCGGCCTGGCGATGTCGTCGTCTTCGAGGCCGACGACGAGCTCCGGGAGCTGATTGGTCATCGGGGTGTGGCAGTTCACGCACATCCAGCCCATGTCTTTATTCGGATCGTCGGGGGCACGTGACTTGTGCAACTCCTCCATGAACTGCGCGTCCTGTGTCCAGGCGCGGCGGTGCGTCGACATCTGCCACTCCTCGTAGATCTCGGTGTGGCACGAGCCGCAGGCCTCGGCGCTCATGCTGGCGAGGCCGTCTGGCACTTCGCTGTGAGGCCGAGGCTGCTGGTAATACGGTCGGCTGTCGTAGAAAGCCTGCGCCTCTTCCAGGACTTCCGCCGCTCGATCATCCGGAACCTGCTCGTCGGGGCCGGCGAAAAAGATGATCGCGGCTGTTCCCGCACCGATCAGTGCCAGGAGTCCGGCGAGGGTTCCCCATGGTGTGATGGATGGTTCGGCGTCTGGAGCGGTGGACATCTGGGATACGTCTCGAGTCTGGGATCGCGGTGGTCCGTGCACCGCGCGACGGGTCAATTATACGGGTTGTCGAAGACTTGCCCGGTGAAGCTGATGCCTGCCGACAGGCTCCAACCACGGGCAACGAATGCGCCTACTGGAATGTAACTGGCGTCCGCTTCGAATGCCAACCCACCGTAGACCTTCACGAGCAGACCGCCCGCGACGCTGACGTAGCTCTTGGTCGGGCTGTCGTTTTCGCTCGAGAAGCGCTGTGTGCCGCCGACACGCGCCGTCAGTGCCAGGCGGTCGGGCCAGACAAAGGCCCCGGCGCCGACCCCGTAATCGATGCCGTCGCCAAAGCCGTTGAAGCGGATGCGCGGTCCGGCCATCGCGGTGAACCAGCCGGGGAAGGGATGCAGCGAACAGCCGAAATGGGCGCGCGGCATCAGATCGATGCTTCCGTCTCCCAGTGCGGGCAGGTAGCGATTGGCGGCAGTAGAGCCAGTTGTCAGCGGGCCCGCGGTCGTGTCGCCGGCCACACCTTCGTCGTACAGCGGAAGGCGGACCGCTGCTGATGCCGACAGGGCGCAACCGTCGGACAGAATCTGATACTGGAGTCCGAGGTCGAGGTCGCTCGGGCCGGTTCGTTTGTACCGGACCCGCTCGTTGATCTCGTTCTGCGCGGCGAGGAACGACGTGCTGAACTGAAACGCCGTGCGCGGC
>JBNJFZ010000287.1:0-4692 GCA_051747295.1 Myxococcota bacterium | reverse complement strand
TTCCAGCGCGAGTACAGCTTCCGCCCGGTCGCTCGCATCCAGCCCTACATCTTTGCGGGCGGCATCGTGCTGATGTCTCTCGGCATGTCCTTCGCGGGCTCGGCCGGCGTCGCCAGGCGAACCTGGGATGTCGATGCAGCAGGAGTCTACGGCGCCACCAGCCACCTGATGCTGGCGGTCCTGGGCATCGGTGGCGTGCTCGCCTTCATCGGCCTGCTCGTCTACGTGCTACTCACCGTCCACGCCGTCTTCTTTGGCGAATCGAACGAAGGCGAGGAGATGGAAGACTGGGGCACTCCCCGTGACATCGCACACGTCGGTGACACCGACCCCGAGGAGATCGGAAAGGATGGAAACGCACCGGGAACGATGATCCTGGTGCTGGTCCTGCTGCTGTCTTTCGTCGTCTATTACTTCGCCAACTGGAAGGCCCTGGCCGACCTTTGGCACGTCCGCTGATCACCAACCGGGGGGTGCTTCGGCACCCCCCAGGAGGCCTGCATGAATACAAAAGAAAACACGATCCCACGTCGGATTGGAGAGCTCGTCTCGAGCTGGCGTTTTGCGGCGTTCCTGATCGCGCTTGCGCTGACTGTCACAGCCTTTCTGGTCATCGTGCTCATCTTGCCCGCGTCCGCGACGGGCCTGGGTGCGTTTGCGACAGACTTCAAGATGTGGTGCTTCGGGTTCGATCCGGCGACTGGTCGACTGGAGTGGGGGTACGTCTACGTCATGTTGGCCAATCCGCTGATCCTGGCGGGCTTCGTGTACCTGGTCTGGTCTCGGGACCTGCAGCGGGCCTATCGATCGCAACGCTCCACGCTGGTTGCGACAGCCACGGCCGGGGTGATGGCAGCGTGTCTGCTTGCGGCGGGACTACTCGTCGCGGGGCCCAACGAGATCGAGCAGACCGAGCTACCGTTTCCGGCCGAGCGTCTCCGCACCGCGATCGAACCTCCCGCGTTCGAGCTCGTCGACCAGAATGGCGACAGGCTCACCCTGGAGTCGCTCGAGGGGCGAGTGGTGATGGTCACGGCGATCTACACGAGCTGTCATACGGCATGCCCAAAGATCGTCATTCAGGCTCGGCGAGCCCTGGCTTCGCTACCGCCCGAGCTTCGCGACGAGGTGACCGTCGTCGCCATCACGCTCGACCCCGAAAACGATACGCCCCCGAAGTTGAAGGCGGCCGCACGATCACATCAGCTGGCCTATCCGGAATGGCGCCTGCTGACCGGAGATCCAGACCGCGTGAACACCGTTCTCGACCGGTTCAGTTTTTCGCGAAAGCTCAACGACGAGACCGGTGAGATCGACCACGCCAACATGTTCGTGCTCGTCGATAAGGGCGGGAAGATCGCCTATCGACTGAACCTCGGAGAACGCCATGAAAACTGGCTCTCGACGGCACTTCGCGTGCTCGCCGAAGACGGCTCCGGTGGCCTCGCCGAGCGCGCTGAAAGCCGACCCAGCGTGCCCCAGCAGTGATCGAGAGGTGCAGTTTTGGAAACTCCGATAAAGATCAGCGACGCGAGTCCCGAGCCGCCGGTTCGAGGTGAGTCTCTCCTGCGCAAACTCGAGGAGGTTTTCCTGTGGGCGGACCGATCCATCGAGCGCTGGATACCGGCTCAGTACAATCCCCTTGCGCAGACCGGGGCGCTGGCGAACGTCAGCTTCTTGATCGCGCTCGTGACCGGGGTATTGCTACTCTTCTGGTACGTCCCGAGCGTGCACAGGGCATGGGGTTCTCTCGAAGATATGGGGTTCCTCGGAGAGACTGCCCGAAGTCTGCACCGTTACTCCTCGGACGCGACCATCTTCTTCGTGTTGGTGCACTGGCTGAGGATGACCTTCGCCAGACGCTTTGCCGGCGCTCGCTGGATTGCCTGGGTGACGGGGATCGTGCTGGTCGGCCTGCTCTGGCTGGTAGGTTGGCTCGGCTACTGGTTGGTCTGGGACGTCCGCGCCGAGACCCTGGCGCGGGCGAGCGCCCGAGTCGTCGAGGTTTTGCCGGTGTTTACCGAGCCGCTCTCGCGTAGCTTCCTGCTCGACGAGATGGTCAGTACGGGCCTGTTCTTCCTGGTCTTCTTCCTGCACATGCTCTTGCCGCTCGCCATGGGCGTGGCTCTGTGGATGCACATCAGCCGCGTGAGTCGAGCGCGCTTTCTGACTTCGGGCGTGATGACGGCGTGGCTCTTCGTGGCGCTGTTTATCGTCTCGCTCGTCTTTCCTGCAACCAGCGCGGAACAGGCGCAAATAGGTGCGCAATCGGGAGCATTCACGACCGACTGGTGGTATCTATTGCCGCTGGCGCTCACCGAACGCCTCTCGGGTGGCGCGCTCGTCGCCGTCGGCCTGGGGGTCACAGCCATTGTGACCGCCGTGCCCTGGTGGATGACGCGCGAGAAGCCGCAGAAGGCGGTGGTTGATCTCGCGCGCTGCAATGGCTGCACTCAATGCGTACAGGACTGCCCCTACAATGCGATCGTCATGGTGCCGCGAACCGACGGTCATCCGCGCCGCGAGATTCAGGCCGAGGTCGACCCCGACAAGTGCGTCGGGTGTGGCATCTGCGCCGGATCGTGCAATCCCGGCGGAGTCGGGCTTCCGCAACTTCCCGTGCAGGACGAGCGCCGACGTTTTGATCGCTGGATCGACGAGATGATCGAGGCCGACGAGAAACCCTGCCTGGCGTTTTTGTGTTCGAACTCCGCGGCGGCGGACATCTCCGTCGGCCCCGATGGACGTTCCGCGGAACTTCCCGGCTATCGCGTCTTCCCCGTTCCCTGCGCCGGCTGGGTGCAGGCCATGACGATCGAAAGAGCGATCCGACGCGGGGCCGAATGCATCCTGATCGCCGGCTGCAGCTCGAGCGATCCACCCTATCGCGAAGGCGTGAAGTGGACCCGACGGCGGCTCGCCGGAGAGCGTGAGCCCGAACTCAGACACGAAAAGGTCGACACCTCGGGCGTTCGATTCGTCCAGTACAACCGCACTCAGAAGCGTGAATTTCTGGCAACCGCCGCCGAGCATCGAAGGGAGAACCTCTCGTCACCGGACCGACCCTACACTCGCACCGGCATCTTCGTCGCCGCGGTGCTCACCAGCATCGCCCTCGCGGCCGTGATCGTGGGATTCAGTGACACCCCATCACTCATACCCACTCGCGACGCGGCTGAGCTCGTCGTATCGGTCAAACATCGACCTGAAGCGGTCGAAAATTGCCGTGAGCTCACCGCGGACGAGAAGAAGAACACGATGAAGCACATGCAGACGCCCGAAATCTGCGAACGCAAGCGCCCCGACGTCGAAGTCGAGGTCGAGGTCGACGGCGACGTTCACGAGATGGTGCTGCCCGCCCGAGGCCTCTCTTCGGACGGACCCGGCATTGGAACCCAGTCCTTTGCGGTCGAGCCGGGCACACACGAAGTCAACTTGCGTGTGGGTCATGTCGGCATCGACGAGTGGCCGCACAGCCAGCGATTCGACTTCGACTTCGAGCAGGGGACCCGCCGGGTCGTTGTCTTCGATACACGCGAGGGATTCCGGACGAATGCCGGGGACTGACATGGAGCCCGAGCGATTTTAGACCAGTAGGTAGATCGACCTCGTTGAACACGGCTTCGAGCAACTGCCTGACCGCCTCGTCGCGGTCTCCCAAAATCAGGTATTGGACTCATGATCCATCACTTCTCCTGATGTCGCTGTCATCGCCGAGAACGACATTAAGATCGGAATCGAGATCGAAAGCGGTCACGAAACCGACAACGAGACGAGCAGTCCAATGTTTGCCCCCGGCCGAGCGGAGCGAGACCGGGGGACCTGCGCGCCACTACCCTTTCCTCCTCTCCTCCATGCTCTCCGCGCGGTATCGATGATCGATATCGCCATCGGTATCGTTCATCGGTATCGGTATCGGTATCGGTATCGGTATCGGTATCGTTCATCGGTATCGGTATCGTTCATCGGTATCGGTATCGTTTGTCGCTATCGATATCATCGGTATCGGTATCGCTGTCGTTCCACGTGCCGTTGTCTCCGCGACGGTCCCGCTTCGACAACCCACACATGGAGACACACGATGAACGATCAAGAACTCTACTTCCCGCATGAAAAACTCGATTGCTACCGGCTGGCCGAGGAGGTCGCCCGATGGGTGGCAGACGCCACGTTTCGGCGCGGCGATGCCGACCTTCGCGACCAGGCGGTGCGCTCGGCACGATCGGTGGTGCTCAATATCGCCGAGGGGTCGGGCAAGCGCGGCAAGTCGCGTCGCCACAGCTACGATTTGGCGCTCGGCGAGGCCGGCGAAGCCTGCTCCGCTATCGGCATGGCACGGCTGGATGGCGGTGAGGTGCAGCAGCAGAAGCTTCGACGGGTCGGGATGATGCTTCGCGCGATGATTCGCTGAGCCAAGGCGGGTAGGTCGTGAGGCCTGCCCGCGGCCCAGATGGTCTCGACGGCGATCTGATAACCTCCCAAAACTTATGTATGATCATGAGGGTATTGGATGATGTTGCCGTCGATCATAATCTCAAAGTCGCTCATCATCTTCACCTCGTTAGAACTTCGTGTTTACCCACTTGAAGCCTAACGGAAGGCGGTGGGCATCTTTCAATGCCCTCGGCCCGGCCTCGACGGCCTGACTGAATCTACACAATTATCGGGGCACAACACCTGTTTCTGTCGCGC
>JBNJFZ010000286.1:0-4732 GCA_051747295.1 Myxococcota bacterium | reverse complement strand
AGTCGCTTTAATCTGCTGAACCCCCAGAAGGGTAGAGGATGGTCGAGTACAGCGAGAAAAAGGCCCTCTGGGCGTCGGCGTGCTTCTCGAAGGCCTCGCAAAACATCTCGAACCGCTCTCGGAGCGTCGGGATATCGTATTGATCTTCGTCGACGAGCTCGGCAAATGCCTCGAAGTTTTCGAGCAGTTCGTCTCGCCCCTCGGACATCTCGCTGACTTCTTCGAGGGTATCTCCGAAGACGCGCTCGGCGTGGGGAAACAGCTCGCTTTCCTTCTCTTCGATGAGCTCGTCGAGCAGCGAGCGGACTGTCTGTGTGTGATCGCCCAGCTGGACCAGCGTATCCTCGCTGACCGAATCATGTTGCTCCAACAGGTGTTGGATCGCCGTGATGCGGGCGTCAACGCGGGCATGTTTGCGGGTGATATTCCTGAGGACTCCCATAGTTAACTCCCTGGGCGAGCGCCCACGTCATGAGGATCGATCCTGTGTGGGTCGAACGTTTTGCTCTCCACGTGCCGCCCTGCGCAGAACACGCACGCTGCATGTCGTGGGATCGAATTGTCGTCTACTGGACCTATAACAATATGGACGCCGGGCGCATTCCGGCAAATATCTAAAGTGTGCAGTTGCGGGTCGACGTCGTGACACCGCGGTACAAACGAGTCGGTGGGCGCGAGGACGGCGGACGGATCGGCAAGAACGAAAAAAGCCCACCCGGGTTGGCGGGTGGGCTTTCGCATGATCTATGTGGGTCAGCGGTTCTTCTTGAGCTCCATCAGGATCTGCTTGACGACGGCCTTGAGAGTTTCGAACACGCCGGGACCATCGGGAGCGACGGCGCATGCCTCGAAGTCCGGGTATTTTTGGCCGGGGTTGAGGTCCTCGCGCAATTCCTCGACGGGCATCTTGGTGGGCAGGTCGCGCTTGTTGTATTGGATGACGAACGGAATCTTGTCGATGTCGTATCCGTAGGCCTCGAGGTTTTCCTTGAGGTCCTCCATCGAGATGATATTCGCCTCTTTACGGGCTCGCTGGCTGTCCGCCACGAACACCACGCCATCGGCACCCTTCATGATGAGCTTACGGCTGGCGCTGTAGAAGAGCTGGCCGGGCACTGAGTAGAGGTGCAGTCGGGTCTTGAAGCCGCGGATCGCCGGTAGGCTCAGAGGGAGGAAGTCGAAGAACAGCGTACGTTCCTGCTTGGTCTCCAGGCTGATGAGCTTACCACGCGCATCGGCATTCGTACCCGAATAGATGAATTTGATATTCGTCGTCTTACCGCAGAGTCCTGGACCGTAGTAGACGATCTTCAGGATGATCTCACGCTGAGCGTAATTGATAAACGACATAAGAACCTTCTCGTTGCCGAGCGTGGTGGCTGAAAGTCAGCCCAAACAATTTCGCGAGCCAAAAACGGCGCCAATCAACATCTGGGAACGCCGGTGTCTTGGTTTATAACACGGCATCTGGCGCTGTCACAGAAAATATAAGTTCGTTGCATCGTGGAGCGGTCAGCTCCGCTTTTTCTCCCGGCGAGCACTGGCATATATCGGGCCTTGTGCAGGTCCGTCGAGCCGGGGCACGTGCGGGAGTTGTCGAGCGGATACGACCGGGTGGTCATCTGGAAGCTGGGATCTAAAAAGTGTCGTTGAACAGACTGTCGATATCATCGTCGGTGATCTCACCGAAGATATCGACGTCTTCTTCGCCCTTTGCAGACTTTTCTTCGAGACTGTCCAGTACTTTTCCGATCTGTTTGTACGCCCGTTTCACGCGCAGACGCACCAGGCCCAGACTCGATCTCTCGTCGAAGATCACCACCAGTATGAGCGACTGGCGGATCAAACTGACATGCAGGTGACTGTCCGTTCCCTCGTGGAAGTGCACGGGAAAATCTTCTTCGCCGAGCATCTCCGCCAGTCCGCCGGTTGCAGCCGTCGAACCTGCGATCAAGGAGGCGAGCCCCGTGGTATCGATACCCTGGGTCTCACCGGTGGCCGTAACGAGCTGGCCGTCCTGATCCACGATGAAGATGGCTTTCGCGAGGGCATCACGCACCAGCTGTTCGCAAATATCTGCGAGCTGATGGTGCTCCTCCTCGTAAATCACCATCTGACCACTGACCATAGAGGAACTCCTGTTCCGCCTCTCGAGACGAAGTCTCAGACTTGCACAATCGATTCGACACGATGGGCAATGACGCCAAAAATTGCAACGCCTTTACCTTTTGAACTCACTGCAGACCGTAACACACAAATATCTCGGCGCGCAATTCTAGTCAGCCTGTTTTCACTTCGCCTTTTTGGGCGAATCGGAGCGCGGAAAATGCTCGCGGGCCGTCGCGGCCGTATTCCTGGCTCGGTCATGCGTGCTTTCGAGGCTCAAAATTCTCGCCGTTGCGACAACGCTCGCGACAGCGTCGACTTGTCTGTGTATTCGAGTTCGCTTCCGATGGGCACTCCCGACGCGATCCGCGAGATCCGAATGTCCAGAGGCGCGATCAGCTTCTTGAGGTACAGAGACGTTGCTTCGCCGTCGACCGAGGGGCTGGTGGCGACGATAATCTCGTCGACTTCCTCGCCTCCGTTGGCCTCGGGGGACTCGAGCCGCTGGAGGAGCTCGCGCACGTGGATATCATCCGGCCCAATCCCCTCCAGGGGGCTGATCACGCCGTGCAGCACGTGATACGCGCCCTGGAACTCACCCGTATTGTCGATCGCTCGAAGGTCCTGGGTCGAGGCTACCACACAGATCGTGGAGTGGTCTCGACGGGTCGATTTGCAGATCGAGCAGAGCGCGTCGTCGGTCAGGTTACAGCAGCGCTCGCAGAGCCCCACCTTCTCTTTGACCTCCACGAGGGACTCTGCGAGCTCGTGGGCGAGTTCTTCGGGCTGATTGAGCACGAAGAACGCCAGGCGCGTCGCGGTTCGCTCCCCGATGCCGGGCAGCTTCGCAAACGCGTTGACCAACCGCGTAATGGGATCGGATGACTTCAAGCGCGCTCCCTAGAACAGGCCGGGGATATTCATGCCGCCGGTCACCTTCTCGATCTCTTCGTTCATCATCTCATCGGCGAGCTTCATGGCCTGGTTGACCGCGCCGATGATCATCTCCTGGAGCATCTCGACGTCATCGGGATCGACCACTTCGGGATCGATTTTGATCTCGACCAGCTCCTGGTTGCCCGTGACGACCGCCGTGACCACGCCACCACCGGTAGATGCTTCGATCTTCTTCTCTCCAATCTCCTCCTGGATCTTGGAGATCTTTTTTTGCATCTGCTGCGCCTGGCGCACGATATTGTTCATTCCGCCTTTCATGGGACTGCTCCTTTTATAGAGGTGCTGGGATGGTCTCGGGAGTCCTTATAGGACAGCCGGCCGGGTTGGTAAACGATCGACCTTACGCCCATCATGATCCGCGGGCGGTGTCGGGTCCTTCGGCGGCGATATCGAGTAGCATCTGCGCAAATCGCTCCACGCCAAAGGGTAGACACGCTTCATCGACGTCAAAGCTGGGGGTGTGCAGTGGATGGGTGATACCGCGGTCTTCGTTGCGGATCCCCAGGAACAGGTAGCAGCCGGGCACGCGCCGCGAGAATGCCGCGAAGTCCTCCGCACCGAGCTGCGGCGGATGCGATACCACGTCCTCGCCGTAGCGCGCTCGGAGTTGTGCGACGGCCTGCGATTCCAGTGAGATGTCGTTGACCACCGGGCGGGCACCCGGCGTGAATCGCACCTCGCACTCGGCGCCCATCCCGCCGCAGACGCCGCGGGCGAGCCGCTCGATCTCGGCCTTGGCGAACTCGGAGACCTCCTCGGACAGCGAGCGGACAATACCGGTGAGCTTCGCGCTCTCGGCGAGGATATTGTACGAGTTGCCGGCTTCGATCTGGCCGATCGTGACGACGCACGAGTGGCGGGCGTCGACCCGCCGCGACACCACGCTCTGGAGTGCGACGACCACCTGGCTTGCGATGAGTGCAGCGTCGACCCCCTCGTGCGGATACGCGCCGTGGGACTTCTCGCCGCGAATCTCGATCTCCAGGAGGTCGGACCCCGCCCAGACCGGTCCACCCGTATAGCCGATCTTGCCGACGTCGAGCGCCGGCATACAGTGGGTGCCGAACACCGCGTCGACGTCCGGATCCTCCAGCACGCCCGCCTGCGCCATTTTCTCTGCACCGACTGGCTCATCGACCGGACTGGCTTCCTCGGCTGGCTGGAAGATGAATTTCACGCGACCGTGCAATTCGTCGCGTCGATTCTGAATTTGTCGGGCGACCCCGAGTCCAACGGTTGTGTGAACATCGTGGCCGCAGGCGTGCATGACGCCCGGGTTCTTGCTCTTGTACCCGACCTCGCTGGTCTCCTGGATGGGGAGCGCGTCGATATCGGCGCGCCAGGCCAGCGTCGGCCCACCGTGCGCGCCCTCGACGGTCGCGACCACGCCCGTTTCGGCGATGGTCTCGACCTGCTCGATGCCATACTCGGCGAGCCGCTCGCGGATAAACTCCGCGGTCGCGTGTTCTTCGTTGGAGAGTTCGGGATGCGCGTGGAGGTGGCGACGATTTCGGACGAGCTCCTGGGCGTCGAGGGCGGCGTCTGGCTGTTCGATGTCGGGTGTACTCTTGGTCATCTGGCTGTCTCCACGGCTGGCGGGCCACTGAACTGGGCCACGGTACGATAGGCAACGCCCCTCGGGCGTGCAACGTGCGTACGCCAATCAGGT
>JBNJFZ010000285.1:0-4799 GCA_051747295.1 Myxococcota bacterium | reverse complement strand
ACACTCATACGTACACTTATTGAGCAACCCACCCACCGTCCTGCACAGCCCGTCGTCGACCCCCGACGCCCCGCACAGGCTGTCGTCGGCCGAGCCGCCGGACTCGCATTGACCGGCATCGCCCGCCTCCAGGCTCTCGAGCGCTTCGCACGTGGTCAGCGACTCGTTGAGCGAGCAGTATTCGTCGTTGACGCCACCCAGAGACGTCTTTGTCTCGAGTGTCCCGTACGGGCCGGCGCATCCCACCCCGTCGAGGAACACCTTCAGGCAGTAGTTCCCGTGCGCGCTGCCGTTGAACTCCATCGGCACGCAGTAGTGGTCGGCCTCACACTGCGAATCCGCCACGCACGGCTCGCACGTCGTCGCGCTTCCCGCCTGGATGGTCGTGCACACGCCGTCGATCACGTTGCAGACGCCGCTCCCGCAGTCCGCATCTTCCGTGCACTCCACACACGTCCCGCCGTCACGCTCGGTGTCACACACCGTCGTGTCCTGCAGATGTGTGCAGTCCGCGTCGGCCGCGCAGTTCGTGCAGCCATTCCCCTCACACAGGGACGCCGCCGGGTCGGTGCACTGCGCATTATCGCGACATTCCTCGCAACTGTTGTCGCGCGCCTCGCTCGCCTCAATGCACACCCCGTCGGTGCAATCGTCATCGGCCATGCACGGCACGCACTCGTTGTTGTCGGGATCGGCGTCGTCGGTGAACGCGCACACAGAGTCGCCATCGCAATGCTCATCCGTCTCACACCCCGCGCAGCGCCCGGCCTCCGTACACACGTCGTCTCCATCACACTCGGCGACCGTGAAACACTCTACGCACTCCCCGGTGCTCTCCTTGCACCGGGGCGTCTCGCCCTCACATGCCGGGTCGCACGCCGACACGTCCATCTCCACGTCCTCTGCGTCCTCCCCGCCATCATCCGCATCTTCCCCGCCATCCTCGGCGTCCGACATCATCACATCGCCAGCGTCGTCTCCGTCGCCATTGTTGTCATGCTCGCCGGTCTCCGGGCATCCGGTCAGGCTCAACAGGGCCACGGCCAACACCGCGACGAGCGAGACTCGCGACGGGAACATCAGGTTCATCAGCGACTTCATCTTGTGTCCTTTCGTGCTCATTTCAGACGTGCTCCATCAGAACAATAGCTTTAGCCCAGCGCGCTTGCTGGCGGGGTCAATATACAGGCGAAGCGTGGTGCGTTTGGGTTTCGCTTCCGGCGTCGCGAGGCGATAGATGCCCCACGCGCCCAGGCCGGCGCCAATCGCCAGGGCGCCCACCCCGAGTGCGTTCGTCAACTGCACCCGGTCCGCCCGGTCATTGTAGGTTTCAGGGGACATAGGACCATAATCCTGCACCCCTTCGCAATTCCCATCGTAATTCGAGTCAGGCGAGCACCGGAGTCGCCGCGCTTGGGACTGTGCGGACAGGATGGCGGCGACACCACCGGCCGCCGTCGAAAGCCCCCCGACGGTCAACCCCCACCCCAGCCAATCCGTATCGTCGCTACGCCCGGCGTTCGCACTCGTCGACGCCGACGAACCGTCCCCATCGACCAGCCGCTGGCGCACCAACGTCACGCCCTCGACGTCCGGCGAGGCCCGAAACTCCGCCTCGTTTGCCTCGAGCAGCTGCAGCGCCATCTCCTGCTCGCCCATCTTCTCGAGGACGAGCACGCGCTCGAAGAGCAACGCGGGATCCTCGGTCTGCATATACGCCTGCTCCAGGATCGTCAGCGCTCGGTCGTACTCGCCGTCATCGGCCGCCTGCCGGGCCTGCTCCCGCGGCGTCTGCTCCGCCGCAAACACATTCGCTGGAGCGGCTACAGCCGCGAGAGCAGCGACCAAAAACATCGCTCTACACATCGACGAAAAGCTCATAAGTCTCGCACGCAACATGAGTAATCGCCCTTCACTCAAAAAGGCGAATCATCTTCCAAAAACCGGGGGCAGACAAAGGTTGCCCCTCTATAATAGTTTTCGACGGCCCCCCCTGAATCGTTGCGTACTTTTTTTGCTCGGCGCGCTGGCGAGCGAAGCCGCGATCACGCTAAGCCAATGAAATATCGCGCCTTTCCAGACACAGATACGCCAGAAACTTTTTTTTCAACCCCTGATTTCTCTGTTCTGTATCTTCAGGTCAAACGACTTCCGGCAGCACCAAAAAGATGCCGGCGGACACCACGAAGATCACGATGCGAAACCAGATCAACCAGCGTCGAATCGACTCGTAGAACGCGATCTCGTCCTTGCTGAGCTCGATCTTGTCGCCTTTCGGTACGGTGTCACGCGGCAGCAGGATCACCGACAGCAGAAGCGGCGCTCCCAGCATAAACATCTTGTCGGCGACGGTGCCCGAGAAGGTCGCGCTCACCGCCAGCACGACGAAGACGACGAACGCAATGACGCCGGCAGTGATGCGTCCGTAGGTCAGATACTTGTGCTTGTCTTCGGCGGTCATGGCTGCTTCCTGGTACGGGTCGAAAATCGCAGCCTTCCTATAGCAGCACTATCGGCGGGACGCCAAGCGGGGTGTTTCTAATTAAGCGACAGCAGTCGACTGCCCTCGTTGCAGCAATACTCCGCCTCACCCGAGAACTGGGTACCGCAGCTCTTGCAGATCTTGCGGCGAGGGCCGAAGCCGCCCGACGGAAATGTGGTGACACGCACGTTGGTGAGCGGTGTCAGCAATTCGCCATCTTCCGGGCAGTGCGCCACACCGGGCGGCGCGAACTCGCGGCACTTCGGGCAGACCATCAGCGGGATCGTCGGAGACACCGTGGTCGCATCCGACGGGTCGATCTTGACGAGCTCCTCACCGTCGTTCGGGCACATCATGTCATCGGTCGTGCCCTCCCAGCCGCACGCCTCACACGCCTTGAACACAGGTGCATCGGAAGCCGCGTCTCGCGTATCGTGCGTCAGCGGCAGCCCGTCGTGATAGCAGAAGTCCGCATCGGCCGGATACCGACGCTCGCAGCCGGTGCAGACTTTCCGATCGAGCCGCTCGGACTTGTCGCTCCCGCGCGCGCCAGACGTCGATTGCCTGGCGCCCTCGAGCGGCGAATTGTCGAAGGGACAGACCACAATGCTCGACGGGAACGTACGCTTGCACTGGGGGCACTTGCGCTCCCCCTGCTCGTTGTCCGCCAGATACATACCGGACGCGTCACGGTCCTCGGAGAGGGTCTCGGCCGAGACGCCCGATTGTTCGTGCTTGCCGTGTGTCTTCGACTCGGACTTGGTCGAGTAGCTCGCCGGGCGACTACCGCGCGAGAAGGAGGGGAAGGCGCGGTCCTCGTCGGCATTGAAGTACGCGTTCTTCTGGTGACGTCGATACAGCCAGACCGCTGCCGTCGCACCGAGAGCCAACACCAAAGCCGAGAGGTAAATCCACATAAGTCGCCTCAATATACCAACCGTCCACGGCTGATACAACGACGGCGACGTGGCAGCACATTCCGATAATTGGAGATATTCCGTGTTCGACACTCGAAGTGTGCTGCGCGCATCTCGGGCGCAGCAACAACGTGCGGCTCTCAGCTCTCGCCCGACTCGACCATCGCCTTCAAACTCTCGGTATACGGCGCTTCGGCCACGCCAGCCTCGGTGATGATCGCCGTGACGAGATCGTTCGGCGTCACGTCGAAGGCCGGGTGCGCGACCTGAACGCCGCGCGGGGCGATCTCGGTCTCTCCGACCCGCGTCACCTCGTCGGAGCTGCGCTGCTCGATCGGGATGCTCTCACCGCTGTCGGTCTCCAGGTCGATCGTCGAAACTGGCGCGGCTACATAGAAAGGAATGCCGTGGTGCTTGCAGAGCACGGCGAGCCCGTAGGTGCCGATCTTGTTGGCCACGTCGCCGTTGGCCACGACTCGGTCGGTCCCGACGACGACGGCATCGACCTGGCCTTCCTTCATGAAGTGGGCCGCCATGCTGTCGGTGATCAACGTGCCGGGGATCTCGTCTTTCATCAGCTCCCAGGCCGTCAGCCGCGCGCCCTGCAAATACGGCCGCGTCTCGTCAACCCAGACATGCTCGATGCGACCACTGGCGTGCCCTGCGCGAATGATCCCCAGCGCCGTGCCGTAGCCACCCGTGGCGAGCCCGCCGGTATTGCAGTGCGTCAGCACCTGTGCGTGCTCGGGCAACAACTCCGCGCCAAACTCGCCCATCCGCAGGTTATTCTCGCGGTCCTCCTCGAAGATCGCGGCGGCCTCGTCGAAGAGCCGCTCCACCAACGCGTCGTCGTCCAGATCGGCGTGCTCTGCGGCCACGCGCCGCATGCGCTCGAGCGCCCAGAACAAGTTGACGGCCGTGGGTCGGGTCTTCGAGAGCGTCTCGTAGACGGGCTCGAGCCGCTCCTCGATGGGGGCTTCCCGCGGATCGTCGGCGAACGCTCGCGCCGCCAGCGCGACACCGTAGGCCGCGGCGATCCCGATGGCGGGCGCGCCGCGGATGACCATGTCGCGGATGCCATCGGCGACGTCATCGTAGGTCCGCAAGACATTCCAGACCTCTTCGCCGGGCAGCTTGCGCTGGTCGAGCATCTCCAGATAGCCGGTTTCGACACCGCCGACCCAATGTACCGGAACGACCGTTGTATCCATCGTTTACTCCTGGTCTGCGCCGAGCATCTCTCGGAGCAGTTCGTTGACGGCCTGGGGATTTGCCTGGCCGCGAGACTTCTGCATGACCTGGCCGATAAACCAGCCCAGTACGTTGTGATTGCCGTCCCGATAGGTCGCGACCTGATCGGGGTTTTCGTCCATGACCTCTTGAATCATCGAGACGAGCGC
>JBNJFZ010000284.1:0-4913 GCA_051747295.1 Myxococcota bacterium | reverse complement strand
CGATACAGCGAGCCGGCCCCGCCCGGCGATACAGCGAGCCGGCCCCGCCCGGCGATACAGCGAGCCGGCCCCGCCCGGCGATACAGCGAGCCGGCCCCGCCCGGCGATACCTGTTAATGTTAGTCGTGTCGGATGCCGCGGAGCGAGAATCAGGTCGCCGCACCCGACACACCGCGTGGCCAAATATGGTGGAAAGCGATGGCAAAGACATCAGGAGCTGAGGTGGGCCCATCAATTTGAACCACCCGCTGCACTAATTTGGACAGGCACGCCGAGGTGATATCTTCCCCGTGACGTTCAACGTGGAGAAGGTATGCATCATGGCAAACAAACAGTACAGCGCATCGTTCAAGTTCCAGGTCGTTCTCGAAGCTCTCACCTCCGAGAAGGCCGACGCCGAGGTCGCCAGGGCGTACGACGTCCACCCGGTGACGCTCTCGAAGTGGAAGAAGCAATTCAAGGAGGACGGCTCCAAAGTCTTCGGGGGCGATGATGAGCTCAAGAAGTGTGAGAAGAAGATCGCCGGCCTCGAGAGCGCCCACAGACCGTGACCCGAGCACCGCGAGCCTCGGCCTCACGAGCGAGCGCCAGACCAATGCCGGCCGTTCCCCCGGTGATGAACATGTACTTGTCGACCAGCTTCACGATGACTCTTTTTGGATCAAATCCCGGTAGGCCGACGGTGGGACGTCCATGACGCGTCGAAAGATCCGGGTGAAATGCGCGGAATCGGCAAAGCCCACACAAAACGCGATATCTGTGAGCGTCAGGCTGTCGTCTGGGAGCAGCTTGACGGCCGCGTCGACCCTCGCCTGGTGGAGGGTTTCGCTGAACGTCGTTCCCTCGCGTCTCAAGAGCCGCTGTAGTTGCCGGCTCGACAGGCTCAGCTTGCGTGCCACCTGCGCGACCTTCCAGTCGGCCAGCAGGTCCCGCTGGATCAGCGCGAGCGCGGAGTCGTGCGTCGAATCATTCTTCGCGTCCGGCTCCTTGGTGTTCCGCGGCGTGTGCCCGGACCACGAGTAGTGAGCGACGTCGAACGCATCCGGTTCAGGAGGCTCCGCCACCGAGACCTCGCCATCTTCGTAGAGCAGCTCCCCGCGTTCCGCACGGACCTCGACGCCCTCGCCGCCCGCCCGCTCCAGCAGCGCCGCGAGCACGCCCCAGATAAACAGGTGGTCGACCATCGCGACCTCACCCCCGTCCCTGGCGAAATGCTCGAGGACCACCGCATCACCCGACGACTCCAGCTCGCGAGTGCGATTCCGCGTATGCCCGAAACGCTCGAGCCGTCGCCAGCGACCCATGAGGTCGGTGAGGTCGTGCACCGAGCAGAGCGCGGTGAAGACCGGGTGTTGTGGCAACTCGCGCACGCCGAGTCCTACGGCGAACACCTCCGACAGACTCTGGCGCTCGCGAAGAAACTCGAGCATCTCGGTCTTGGTGGCTCGCTCGACGTCGAACTCGGGCGCGATTGCGGCCACATGTCGACTGACCAATTTGGTCAGCGTATCGCTACGCATCCGCCCCGTATGTCGTGTTTCCTCATCCATGTCGGCTCCCTTTCAAACGCAATCACACACGATTTTGGCGCCGAGCGCTTGAACGATCGCGCCAGTTTCTGAGATGCCGCCCAGGTGCAATCTGGCGCGATCATTCAAGTCGGTCGTCGATCTTCATTGTAGCGTAGACCTCGAGATCAAACTCTGCTGCAATGGAGTGCACCGTGAAACCCATGTTGAAAGTCATTCTGACCGTCGGCGCCGGATTTGCGCTGACCTTCCTCGTCTTGCGGCTGGGAGGCTGGCTGACCACGGACGACGTCGAGGCGTGGCTGACGCACGCTCGACACGCGTCGCCGATGTGGGTTGGAGCCCTGGTCGTGGGCCTTCTGTTTGCGGATCTCTTCGTGTCCGTGCCAACCATGAGCACGACGATGCTCGCCGGCTATTTCCTGGGATTCGGCTGGGGGGCGTCGACCGCGTTCGGCGGGCTCTTCCTCGCCGGCGTCGTCGGCTACGGCCTGAGCAAGCGGTACGGTGACAGGCTCCTCGACGTCATCCTTCGCGATCCCGACGAGCGAGAGCAGCTCGAGACGACGTTTCGCGACATGGGATTTCTGATGATCATCCTGTCCCGAGCGGTGCCGATTTTGCCGGAGGTCACGGCCTGTCTGGCGGGCATGACCGGCATGCGATTCTCGCGATTTCTGCTGGCATGGGTGATCAGCACGGCACCGTACGTGGCGATAGCAGCCTACGGCGGCTCCATCAGCACGCTCGATGATCCCAAGCCCGCGATCATCACCGCGGTGCTGCTCGCCGGCACACTCTGGGGCGCGTGGTTCCTGGTCGTACGTCGACGACGCTCGAGCCCCGTAGAGCGCTTGTGACGTGCGGCTTGCCGCCGGGGTGTCGGTGTGATCCAATCGGCGGCGACTGAGTCCGAGGAACCATGAGCACAGACGCAAAGACCAAGACAGGCAGTGCACGGACATGGATCGGGTGGATCAAGCGCGCGGCGGTGGTGCTCCTGGTCGGCTTGCTGCTCGCGAGCGGGGTCGCGCTCGCCTTCGCCTGGGTGCCGATGGGCGAGGCGCCTGACGGCGAGCGGAAGGCGCGAATGGAAGCCTCGGAGCAGTGGGGTGACGGCACGTTCGTCAATCCGCAGCCGATGTACAACGACTACACGGGCTGGTTGACCAATACGAGCGGCAGCGACCATGCCTCGCCCGACACGCCGCTGCCGGTGGTCGATGACACCTTGGCCACCCTGAAGACCCCTCCTTCGTCGGCGCGGATTACCTGGCTTGGTCACAGCACGACGCTCATCGAAATCGGTGGAAAGCGTGTGCTCACGGACCCGGTGTTTGGGCGCCGCCCCAGCCCCTATTCGACGCTCGGTCCACAGCGCTGGTACGCGCCACCCGTGTCCCTCGAGGCGCTTCGCGAGCTCGGCGTCGACATCGTGTTGATCTCGCACGACCACTACGACCACCTCGACTACCCGACGATGGCCGATATGAAGGACTGGGAGGATACGACCTTCATCGCTCCGCTCGGCGTCGGTGCCCACCTCGAGTACTGGGGCATCCCCGCCGAGCAGATCATCGGGCTCGACTGGTGGGAGGAGCGTACGTTTGGCGACCTTCGTATCGCGGCCACGCCTGCCCGGCACGCCTCCGGCCGACAGATACTCGACCAAAACCGTACCCTGTGGGCCGGTTACGCGCTGATCGGTCCCGAGCACCGCGTGATGTTCTCGGGCGACACGGGGCTCTTCGACGAGATGAAGACGATCGGCGAAAAATACGGTCCTTTCGACATGGTCATGATCGAGGTCGGTGCCTACCACCGATCCTGGCCGGACTGGCATATCGGGCCGGAGCAGGCGATCCTCGGTCATCAATGGATGAATGGAACCACGTTCATGCCGATACACTGGGGCCTGTTTAACCTGGCCCTGCACGGGTGGACCGAGCCAATCGAGCGCACCTGGGCGGCCGCGACCGCAGCCGGCGAGTCGTTTGTGGCGCCCAGGCCCGGCGAATCGTTCGAGGTGACTGCGCCGCCGGAGCAGGAGCGCTGGTGGCCTGAGGCTCCCTGGGAAACCGCGTCGGAGCACCCGGTCATTTCGACCAAAGACGGAACCCCGGATAATCGCTATCCCGTGCCGGATTGGGCGAGCGAGCTTTGAGGCGCTTGCGGTATCGGCTGCCTGGCGGCAGCCTCGGGGTATCGCTCGTGCTGCGCACTCGCTCGGTGTATCGGCGGCTGCGCCGCCTCGCTACATATACGCGCTTTCCATGCTCCACGCCTCCGCCCTTCCGTGCGAGCGAACGAAGTGAGCGATACCGCGAGGGCGCGCAGCGCCCGATACCGCGAGCGAAGCGATACAGCGAGGGCGTCCCCGACGCCCGATACCGCGAACCGACTCCGCCCGGCGACGCAACTCGAAATGTCCCGCTTAGAGATATCTGTTAAACTCGAGCATGTCGTTTATCGCGGAGTGATCGCAAGATCACCGCGCCCGACGCACCGAGCGATCACACATGGTGAAAAGCGATGGCAAAGACATCAGGAGCAAAGCAAAAGACCCTCGAAATGGTCAGCCAACTCGAGGATGACGTCAGCTGCGACGAGATTCTATATCGTCTGTACATGCTGCGGAAGATCGAGCGTGGACTAGCCGACGTAGAGGCGGGGCGGGTCCATACACATGACGAGGTGCGCGAGCAGGTCGAGAAATGGCTCGAATAGTCTGGACTCAATCTGCACTCCAACAACTTCGGTCCATCGCGGAATATCTCGACGAAAACGCGCCGTCGAAGGCTGCAGAATCGCCTGCCCCATTATCCCATTAGAACAAAGAGAAGGTCCCCTGTATCGTAACTTCTGAAGCGACTAGACGCTCGTCCCGATGCACCACGAGTGTAGCGTAACGAGCTGAAGCCACGAACGATTACTCTCGCCACTTCACCAGCATAACTGCTCTTCACCCGCCGGACCTCGTAGCTCCCGGTTAGCAACAGCTTTCCATCGTTTGATAGCTCCAGAACTGTTTTGCCTTTCACATCTCGACAGCCAAGTACGGTCACCGTGCCTTCTCCCGGGCGTCCCTCGCCTCCATCTGGCAAGATCAGTCCGTATTCCCCCGGAACACTCAGTTTGGAAACAAGTTCGTCACAGCTCATGAAAACACCTTGATTGCTAGCACCCGCGTCATGGTCGGCATCCCGCCGCGATGAACACGTGCGGGACTGACGGAGCGGTCCCGGCGGCGACAGAGCGCCGCGCACCAGCAGGGCTGACCCGCGCGAGGCCGCGAAAGCGGCCGATACAGCGAGCGAAGCGATACAGCGAGGCCGCGAAAGCGGCCGATACAGCGAGCCGGCCCCGCCCGGCGATACAGCGAGC
>JBNJFZ010000283.1:0-4924 GCA_051747295.1 Myxococcota bacterium | reverse complement strand
GGCCTGCTGGGAGCATGGATGCAGCGGCTCCGGCCCGACGAATACGGCCGAGTGCCGCGACGAAAACCCGAGGATGCGACGCCGCTCGGCCTCCACATCGAGCTCGTCGACCCCACCAGTCGCGAGAGCATCGTCGGCCTGTCGTCGCACGAGGCCAAGCGGCTCGCACAGGGCATGGAGGGGGAGGCGCCGTTCGCCTACACCGTCTACTCGCGCGCTATCCTGCTCATCAACCGACAACACTGGGTCTGGCGCGAGTTCCGCGAGGGGTCGCGCGCCGACGCGCAGCGGCTGGCCTGGATGCTGCTGAGCATCTACGCGTTCATCAACGAGGTGCTCGAGCCGGTGACCAACGAGCACGAGCTCTTCTTCCAGCAGCGCATCGCCGAGGCGCTGTTGAATGGCGAGCTCGAGACGTCGTCGTCGAGGTAGCAGCCACCCATGGCAGACCTGGAAGACATCGTACGCAAGCGGCGCTCGAGCCTCGAAGAGGGCGACCGACGGCAGTTCTCGGTCGCGCGCGTCGAGGCGGTGCGCAAGATGCGCAAGTTCGCGCTCGAGGACCCGCGCTACTACCTGCTGGAGCTCATCCAGTCCGCGGTCGCCAACGGCACGGGCTTCATCTCGATCGATCTGTTTCGCGTCGACCGAAATCGCGACGAACTCAAGATGCGCTGGACCGGCGACGGCTTCTCGCGCATCGAGATGCTCAACCTGTTCGACGTGTTGCTCGAGTCCGAGCGCGATGCCAGCCGCGCCGATATCCAGATGTTCGCCCGCGCGGTCAACGCGATGCTGCTATTCGAGCCGAAGCGCCTGCTGCTGGCCAGCGGCGGGCGCGGGCGAACCGGCGTGACCTGTGAGGTGCGCGGGGACGGCTCGGAGATCGTCGAGCTGCGCAACACCTCCGACTTCGACGGCGTCCATATCTTCGCCAGCGGCATGAAGGACTCACGGCTGCCGCAGCGGCGCGATTCCGAGCAGCGGCTCTACTACGTGGAAAAAGAGCTCATCCAGGAGCGATGCGTGATGCCCGACGTCTCGGTGGTGTTCAACGGGCGCGAGGTCTCGCATATCACCTGGACCCTGCACGACCGCGAGGTCTATCCCGAGGACGTCGTCCACGTCGACGAGGACGACCTCTACGGCGAGCTATGGCCATCTCCTGTGGGTAAGCGGTCGTTCTTCGATTTGATGACATGGGGCGTCAAGATCGACCGGGTGCAAAATGACTTCGGGCCCTTCGCCGGGGTCTCCGGTGCGGTGGTCTTCAACAAGCTCAAGAAGACGGCCGACCACGCCAAGATCGTGCGCGACGAGAATTTCGACCGACTGTGGGCGCGCCTGCGGCCCTACGCGGAGCTGTTGCAGGGCAAGCGCGAGGAACTGGGCTTCGACGTCGCGCGGCCCGGCACACACGGGCGCGCACTTCGGCCCGAGGCGCTGATGGAGGAGCTGGTCGGGGCCGAGCGGATCTTGATGGTGGCGCCACAGGTCGATGCGGGGCGATCTGATCGCGATGTAGCCCGGCAGCTCGCGGAGTCACTCGACGCGCGCTTGCTCGTCGCCGAGCCCGACCAGGACTCGATGATCAGGCTGCTCGCCGGAGACAAGACCGAGGTGTTTCGGACCGACTTCAGCGCCGATGAAGTACGGTTCTTTCGCTCCGAGCCTGTGGGACCGCCGTCGCGGCCGTGGCTGGTCGAGGCAGCCGAGCCCCAGGCGATACCGGTCGAGGACTTCACCGACGAGCTCATACGCAGCAGCGACCTCCCGTCGGAGTCCGAGGCCGCCTTGCGCGAGGCGCTCGGGACGCACGGGAGCGTCCGGCTCCGGGTCTACACGCCGGAGGCCCTCGAGGATGGCGATGACTCGCTCGATCGGCGCTGGGTTCGGGTGCTGACGTGTGAGCGAGAGGTGTGGAGCGGAGGCCTGGAGACGGCGTTTCCCGGGCATATTCTCTACGTGGATCTGCCGCCCGCGGCGCCGTCGGGGCTGCGCGAGTCGGTGGCGATGCGCGCCGGTGGTCGTCGTAGCGTCGCGGCGCTGGTCGGCGAGCACGCGGTGCGCGAGGCGCGCGACGAGCTGGAGTGGGCGACCTCGAAGGCGCTCGACGCGCTCGGGCGAGCGACGGTTGAGGCCGGGTCTCACGCCTCGAGGCTGGCGCTGCACGCGCTCGGCCGCCAGACGGTGCTCTCGCTGTCACCGGACGACGCCTACCTGCGCTTTTCGATGCTCGCGTCCGAGCCGGACCGCTCGTTGCTGAGCGTGCCGCTGTTCGAGGACGCCCGGGGCGGGCAGGTCGACGGCCAACGCCTCGAGGAGTTGCTCCAGGTCGGCCTGGTGCGGGCGATTCGAGACACCGACGGCGTCGATCTCGCTGCGCTGGACGTCCGCGCCGAAGATGTGCTCGTCGTCGATGACGAGCAGGAGCGGCTGTTGACCCATATCATCGGCGGCGACGCGTTCGCGCGCCTGGACGTCGATGTCGCGATGCCGGACGCGACGATCGGCGCCGAGGGGGCGGACGCCGCGCGCCTGCTGGAGTTTTTGGCGATCGACGAGGAGCACTGGGGCGCACAAGAGCGGCGCCGTCGTGCCCGACGGTCGATGATCGACTATTTAGTACTCCTCGACAGAAGTCTTAATCCGTCTCGCCGGTCTACATCGCCGAGCTCATTACCGTTCTCCCTCGACGATACAGACGCATCGCCTCGGTCGAACGGCTTTGATCTCGACAATCTATCCTCGCCGAGAGCGGCTCAGGACTTCCGCCGAGGAGTACTGGTGCGGTGCGAGCAGGAAGATGAGCCGCCGGAGCCAGAGTCGCTGCTCGACTTGCCCATCGTGGAGACGGTCGGAGGCGGTCCGACCTCGATGCGTCAGGTCTTTGCCGTCGTCGAAGCGAAGGGCGCGGTCGTGATGTCGGACGGGCGAAGCGTCGACGTGGTCGCGCCGCTCGACTCGAGCCTCGAGCCGCGCCAGCCGCCCTTCGAGCTGGCGATGAACCCCTATCTCGCGCACGTCCTGCGGGGGCTGGAGGCGGTGAGCGGGCTGGAGGACGCGACGGTCGTCACGGATGCGTCCGAGAAAGCGAGCATCGCCCGCATCGCGGTGGAGTCCTCGAATGTCCGGGGCTTTCTGGCGATCCCCACCGACGCACCGACGCGGCCGGTCGTCTCCGTGGTCGACCGTGCCAGCGGAGAGGTCACGCCCATCGGCCAGGAGGCGCGGCGATTCGGTGTCGTCGGCACGCTCGCCGTGGATGACGAGCGGGAGGGCGAGAGCCTCGTGAGCCGGGCTCGCCAGCAGATCGAGCACAACGCAAGGCTGCTCCTCGAGGAGCAGATGGGGCAGATGTCGACGGGCGACCCGGCCGAGCAGGCGCGTCGGCTCGAGGTCTTGCTCGAATACGCCGGCCGCTATGTGCGGGTCAGCGAAGCGGAGCAAGGGCGCGTCGACTTCGATGTCATCGATGATCTGGCGATTCGGATCCTGGAGCTGCCGCTGTTCCCGACGACTCGCGGGGTGCCGGTGTCCGGGATGCGACTCTTGCGAGAATTTGCGAGGGCGGAGAGCGTCGGTGAATCGCTCTTCCTGGAGCTCGCCGATAGCGCGCCTGCTCCCGCCCGAGCGTGGGCGGAGCGCCACCTCGACGCCGATACGATTTATCGAGAGACGCGCGAGCCGTCTCGCCCGATCGAAGTCGACGCCCACGCCGACTTGTTCGAGCAGCTAGAGGGACTGTTCACGGAGATGGGGCTGGGCGAGCAGGCCGAGGGCGCGGTCGAGCTGATGCGCTGGCCCGAGGATCGCGCCGAGCTGGTCGGGATGTACGGCTTCAACCGAAATATCTCGGTGAAGCTCGAGCGCCGACGCCGCCTGTTCGTCCTCGTCGAGGGCGAAGCGTTTAGCGCGGCGACTTTGGTGACGGGCCATCCCCTGCTCGAGGAGCTCGAGGGGCTCGATGTGCGCGAGCAGCTGTCGTGGTTGATGCTCGGTGTTTACAGTTGCATCAACGAGGCGCGAGTCGAAGTCCGAAACGAACACGAGCTGGCCTTCCAGAGACGCCTCGCCGAGCGCCTGTTGGCCGGCGGGGGCGACGACGAACTGGAGTGATAACACGAGGAGAACACGATTGAGTGACAACTCGAATGATGATGGTGGAGTGGTGAAGCCGGGGTCTCTGACGCCGAGGATGGACGAGGAGCGTCCTCTCGATTCGCTGCTCCCGGAGATGACCGAACGCGGCGAGCGAAAGCGTGTCGGCTCGGGGCAGGCTCTCGAGAGGACGCCGCTGCACCCACGCGTGCTCGAGGTCGAGCTCGAAGACAGCATGGAGTGGGCGATGGCGGCGTGGGAGGACCCCGGCCAACTCGAGCTCATCTCGTATTTGCGCCGGCTCCTCGAGGGGACGTTGCTCTCCGAGATGAGCCAGCCGGCGTCGCGCCCCGATCTGCTCGACCGCAGATTCGACGCGGTCGAGTTGCTGGTCTTCGACGAGTTATTCGGCGAGTCGCGTTTCTTGCTGGAGCAGATGGGCTTCGAGCCGATCGACTATCAGACCGACAGGTACACCGAGCGCATGGAAGCCTGGCGCGAAGAGGCCGGCGAGATCGGGTTCGATGTGCCGTCCAGACCCGATACCGTCTGGCGAAGCGAGTTTTTGCGCCCGGATGCCACCCTCGAGGACAAGCTCGAGCAGGTGCACAGCGACCTTCGGCGCACCCTGCGCGACGAGGTCTGGGGCGAGCGCCCCGGCGGGCCGTCGAAGGCGCTGGCGGAGAAGTTTCGCCAGCACTTCAACACCACGGTCGCCCCGACGCCCGACGGGCTCGACTCCTTCGAGCTGTTCCTGGTGCAGGAAGGCGGCGAGTACGTGCGCTGGATGCGCCCACTGCTCTTCCAGGGGCTGTGCGACTTT
>JBNJFZ010000282.1:1921-4959 GCA_051747295.1 Myxococcota bacterium | reverse complement strand
AATCGGCCAATCCAGCGTGATCTGGCCGAATGTGCCGAAGCCTGCGAGCTGGAAGTCGGCGTTCATCTCGAAGATGCGCGTATTGTGGTGGCGATAGTCGTCGAGCAAGTCGATCTCGGTGCCAGATGGCGTGACCAGCGTATCGGGGAGCAGCGTGCCTTCTGTCACCGACGGCACCATCAAAAAACTGTCGGCGTCGTTGGAGATATCGAACTCGAACGCATAGATCGGTCCGGCGTTCGAGGAGCCGATTGCATTGTCGGTGCACGTAAATCCGAGCGCCGCTCGCGTGGGCTCGAATGCGTCGGCGGGGTCTGGGCCGCTGTCGGTGGGCACGCAGCCGGCAGTCCCGACGGCGACCTCACGGCAGGCATAACCGCTCCGGCAGGAGCCGGGTTGGCACGTCTCGACGCACAGGGTCTGATCTGCCAGATCGCCGCAGGTCGTGTTGAAGCCGCCGCAGCCGCCCGGCGCGCACTCGAGCGTCGTGCAGTGCCCGTCGGGCCAGCCGTCAGCATCGGTCAGGCATGCGCCGCTCTCACAATCGCGGTCTTGCTCGCAGGCGGACCCGATCGATGCGGGAGTGTCGGTGTCCGTGCCCGCATCGGCGCCGTCGCCCCCGTTGTTGTCGCCTCGGGGCTCCGGGCCGCAGGCGACCAGTAGCACAGACAGGAGGATGAGAATTGTTCGGTACATGGTAGGCTCTCGGGCAGTCCGGGGAATGGTACCAATACCGTCAATTACATCCAACTTTGACCGTGTCGTTTCGCGGGTGTTAGATTTGACGCGGTCCGATGGTCTCCGCACGAGTCGGCTATCAACGTTCGCAGGGAATCCATAGAAGGCACTCACGCCATGAGCGAAGAGTCGAACCCCGAGTCCCGGGACAATCAGAGGCGGTTGACCGTGGCGGTCGACGCGATGGGCGGGTATCACGCTCCCACCGCGGCTGTGGATGCGGTCGCTCGTCTGAGCCGGCGCGATCCGGTCGGTGCGCCGGTCTACTTTCTGCTCGTCGGGGACGAGGCCGAGCTCACCGAGCATCTGATGAGCGTCAGCCACAACCCCGAGCGCATCCAGGTCTGTCACGCCCCGACGCATGTGGCGATGGGCGAGCCGGCTGCGCTGGCGGTCAGCGAGAAGCCGGATACGTCGATCGCGAGGGCCTGCCAACTCGCCGCGGACGGCGCCGCAGACGCGATTGTCTCGGCGGGCAACCCCGGCGCGGCGGTGCGGCTGGCCTCCGAGATGTTCGACGAGTTGCCAGGCGTCGAAAATACCGCGCTCGCATCGGTGTACCCCACGCCCCGGGAGCGTGGCGGCGAACGTGATCCCTTCAGCCTGCTCCTCGACGTCGGAGCGACGCTGAGGGCCGACGCCGATGATCTGGTCAACTTCGCGCTGATGGGCTCGGCCTACGCCAATGTCGTCAGCCGCAACGAGAAGCCTCGCGTGGCACTCCTGTCGAACTCGCGGGAGAGCACGGTCGGTATCGAGGCGGTGACCGAGGCGTACGAACAACTTCGCGGGCACCCGGACATCCACTTCTACGGCAATATCGAGGGCCACGAGATTCCGCGCGGGCTCGCCGACGTCATCGTCTGCGAGGGGTTCGTGGGCAACGTGACGATCAAGATGCTCGAGGGTGTCAGCGAGGCGGCCGTCGAGCTCGCCCGGTCCGCCTACAAGCGTAAATTTATGTGGAAGATGGGCCTGAAGATGCTCTCGGGCGGGCTAAATCGCCTCAAACAGCTCACTGATTTCGAGGAGTACGGCGGTGCACCGCTGCTCGGCATCGATGGCGTGATGATCATCGCCCACCCCCGGTCACGAGCGCGCGCCCTCGAGAACGCGGTCAAGCTCGCCGTCAAGAATCTGCGGGCCGACATGCCGCGCATCATCGGCGATGCACTGCGTTCGAACGGGGTGACCGACGGTGAGTGAGCCAGACGCGATACAAAATGATGACGACGAGGAAGTCGCGCTCCCCGTCCGCCATATCTTTCGGTGGGATCTGGATAAGACGTACCTGCGCACCGAATTCGATACGATTCGCGACCTGATCAAGACCGCCCTGCAAAAACCCGAGGAGAAGGTCAACGTTCCCGGATCGGTGGCGCTCCTGCGAGAGCTCACGCGCGAAGATGAGGACAGCCGCGTGCTGGTTACGTTCATCTCCGGGAGTCCCTCTCAGATGCGGGCGACGCTCGAGAAGAAGTTCGAGCTCGACGGCATCAAGCCCGATGCATTCGTGCTCAAGCCCACGCTGCAGAATATCCTCAAGGGGCGCTTCAAGGCGGTGCGAGGGCAGGTCGGATACAAGCTCGACTCCCTGCTGCGCATCCGTGCGATGTCGCCGGCGGCGCCGGAGACCATGTTTGGAGACGATGCCGAGCAGGATGCCTTCATCTATTCGCTGTACGCCGATCTCACGGCCGGGCGAATCGACCGCGAGGCCCTGATCGACATCCTCGAGGAAGCCGAGGTCTACGAGCCGACGATCGACTCGATCCTGAGCGGCTTCGAGCGGATGGAAGTCGGCGATACGGTCCAGCGGATCTTCATACACCTGGATCGTCGCTCGCCGCCGGGGCGCTTCTGGGTCTTTGGCCCGCGTGTGATTCCGATCGCGAATTACTTTCAGGCCTCACTCGTGCTCTACAGCGACGGGGTGTTGACCCTGGAGGGGGTGTTGCGGGTCGCGGCCGGCATGATCGAGCACGACGACTACGGGATGCTCGACCTGGCCAACAGCCTGCAGGACCTGACTCGCCGACGGCACGTGCGCGTCGAAGCGCTGGACCGCTTCATCGAAGAGCTCGACCAGATCGAGGGCTCGATCGCGCTGCCGTCGGGGTTCGTGAACCGCCTGATGACGCGCGTACGGGCGCTCTCGCCGCTAACGCAGGCGCCCGAGCGCGACTGGGAAGGGCCCGTCGACTATATCGAGGTGCTACGCGCGGACCGGAAGCTCCGCGAGAGCGTGCAGGAGAAGGGCGGCGGGTTGTTTGGTTAGTTTCGTGCCGAACGTAGCTCAG